>MGBU01000135.1 GCA_001790205.1 Candidatus Rokubacteria bacterium GWA2_73_35
TGGCCCCGTGATCCGCGCCGTCTTCCTCGACGCCGGCAACACGCTGCTCAGGATGAACTACCCGGCGATCGCCGCGGAGCTCGCGCGGCACGGCGTCCGGACGGCGCCCGGCGAGGTCGAGCGCGCGGAGTGGCGGGCGCGCGTCAGGCTCGACGAGACCGTGTTCGCCCCGACAGCGCCCGCGACGTCGACCGAGAGCCGGGCGTCGGGCGACCGCTACGTCCGCCTCCTGCTCGAGGCGCTCGGCGTCGCCGACGAGGGGATCGTCGGGGCGCTCGGCGAGTGGCGGCGGACGTACAACCCGCCCGTGGGGCTCTGGGACCTGGCCGATCCGCGTGCGGACGCGGCGCTCCGGCTCCTGCGCGAGGCCGGCGTCGCCGCGGCCGTGATCTCCAACTCGAACGGCTCGGCGCGCTCGATCCTCGAGCGCCTGGGGCTCGCCGCGCACCTGGACTTCGTGATCGACTCGTTCGAGGTCGGCGTCGAGAAGCCGGATCTGAGGATCTTCGCGCTCGCGCTCGCCCGCGCGGCGGTCGCGCCCGCCGAGGCGGCGTACGTGGGCGACCTCTACTCCGTAGACGTGCGCGGCGCGCGCGCCGCGGGGCTCGAGGCGGTGCTGCTCGACCCGGGCGGCTGCTGGGGGCCGCGCGACTGCCCGACGGCCCCCGACGTGCTGGCCGCGGTCCGCCTGCTCCTCGGCGGGCGGGGCCTCTAGTCCGGCAGGCGGACGAAGGGGTAGCGGCGGAGCGCGCCGTAGATGACGCGCTTCATCTCGGCGATCTCGGCGTCGGTCTTCGCCTCGAAGCGGAGCGTCAAGTACGGGTTCGTGTTCGAGGCGCGGACGAGCCCCCAGCCTCCTCCGGGGAACAACACGCGCGCCCCGTCGATGTCGATCGTCTCGTAGCGCGCCGTGAGCTCGCGCGTCAGCTCCTCGATCACGCGGAACTTCTCGGCGTCGGGGCACGGCGCCTTCAGCTCCGGCGTCGCGCGCAGGTGGGGCACCGAGGCGAACAGCCCGGAGAGGGGCCCGGGCGCGCGCGCCGCGATCTCGATGATCTTGCAGGAGGCGAGGATGCCGTCGTCCACCCCGTAGTACCCCTCGGCGAAGAACATGTGGCCGCTGACCTCGCCGCCCAGCAGGATCCCGTCCTCGCGCATCTTGCGCTTGAGGTGCGAGTGGCCCGTCTTCCACATCACGGGCACGCCGCCGTGCGCCCGGATGTCGTCGACCAGCGTCTGCGAGGACTTGACGTCGAAGACGACCTTGGCCCCCGGGTGGCGCGCGAGCAGGTCGCGGGCGAGCAGGATCAGGAGCAGGTCGGCCTCGTGCCGCTGCCCGCGCTCGTCGACGATGCCGACCCGGTCGGCGTCCCCGTCGTACGCGACGCCGAGGTCGGCGCCGACCTCGACGACCCGGGCCTGCAGGTCGACGACGTTCCGCTCGTCCTCGGGGTCGGGCAGGTGGTGGGGGAAGCGGCCGTCCGACTCGCAGTGCAGCTCGACGACCTCGCAGCCGATGCGGCGCAAGAGCTCGGGCGCGTAGAGGCCGGCGACGCCGTTGCCGGCGTCCACGACGACCCGGAGGCGGCGGGCCGGGCGGACGAGCGCCGCGACGGCGGCGAGGTAGTCCTCGCGCGGGCTCCTCGCCTCGAGGGCGCCCGCGCCGCGCTCGACGTCCCCGGCCTCGGCCAGGCGCCGGAGCTCCTGGATCTCCTCCTCGCCGAGCGGCGCCGCGCCCCGGTGCACCATCTTCACGCCGTTGTACTCGATCGGGTTGTGACTGCCCGTGACGGTGGCGCCGCCGTCGAGCTGCCAGTGCGCGGTCGCGAAGTAGAGGATCGGGGTCGTCACGAGGCCGACGTCCACCACGTCCACGCCGGCGGCCCGCACGCCCTCGACGAACGCCGCGGCGAGCTCGGCCGAGGACAGGCGGTTGTCCCGGCCGGCCGCCACGCGGCGGCCGCCGCGCCGCCGGATCAGCGTCGCGTAGGCGCCCCCGACCCGGCGGAAGACCTCGGGCGTCAGGTCGGTGCCGACGAGCCCGCGGACGTCGTAGGCGCGGAAGATGTGCGGGTTCAGCATTGTGCGATCCGCTCCGCTACGCTATTGTGGCGGCCGAGCCGCCCTGGCCTCGGAGGTTACCATGAGCAAGCAGTTCGTGTTCGTCCACGGGATGAGCCACGGCGCCTGGTGCTGGGCCGCCGTGCAGGCGCGCCTCGAGCGGGCCGGGCACGCGACGCTCGCGGTGGACCTGCCGGGCCACGGCCGGCGCGCCCACGAGTGGCGCCGGGCGTCCGTCGCGGCCTATGCGCGCGCCGTCGCCGACGCGATCGCCCTCGCCGGCTTCAGCCGGGCGATCGTCGTGGGCCACTCGATGGCCGGCGTCGTGATCCCCAAGGTGGCCGAGCTCGTGCCCGCGCGCGTCGCGCACCTGGTGTTTCTCGCCGCCGTCGTGCTGTCCGACGGCGGCACGCTGCTCGCCACGCAGATTCCCGCGCCGGCGCGCCCGCTGCTCCGCGGGCTCGCGCGCGCGGGCGGCGGCGCCGTCCAGTACCCGGCGGTCGTCGAGCACGCCCGCTGGATGAGCGGCCTCGCGCCCGGCGACCCGCGGGTGGTCGAGGCACTGACCCACCTCACGCCCCAGCCGTTCCGTCCCTGGGCCGAGCGCGTCCCCATGCGGCGGTTCTACGCGCTGGCGGTGCCGCGGACGTACATCCGGTGCCTCCGCGACGCCGCCGTCGTCCCGGCCCAGGCGGCCGAGTACGCCGCGCGCCTCGGCGTCCGGCCGGTGGACCTCGACAGCGACCACGGCCCGATGCTCTCGAGACCCGACGAGCTGGCGCGCCTCCTCGCGAAGGTCTGAGCACCCCGGAGGGAGACCCACCCATGGACGAGACGGAACTGAAGGAACGCACGAGGAAGACCGCGAAGATGCTCTTCCACACGCTGAAGGGCGGCGTCGGTTACGAGACGTGGAAGAAGTTCGACCGCGGGCTCGCGCGGGCGCTCTCGATGTTCTTCACGGGCACGCTCTACAGCCGCGAGGTCCTCTCGCAGAAGCAGCGCGAGCTGTGCGCCGTCGCCTCGCTCACCGTGCTCCATCGCCCGAACGAGCTGCGCCCGCACATCCACGCCGCGCTCAACGTGGGCGCCACGCGCCAGGAGGTGGCCGAGGTGATCTTCCAGCAGGTCACCTACGGTGGCATGCCGGTCGTCGTCGACGCGCTGGAGGTCTACGGGCGCGTGCTCGCCGAGCGCGGCGAGCCCTTCCCCGCGGAGGACGCCGCGACGTGAGCGCGCGCGCCCTGGAGGCGGCCGTCGAGGCCGCGCGCGCCGCGGGCCGGATCGCGCTCGGCCACTACCGCGGCCGCTTCGATGTGAGCCTGAAGGCCGACGCGACGCCGGTCACCCAGGCCGACCGCGAGGCGGAGGAGGCGATCGTCGAGATCCTCTCCCGCGCCTTCCCGGACTACGGCATCCTCGGCGAGGAGCTCGGGGGCCGCGGCGCGCAGGACGTGCGCTGGATCATCGACCCGATCGACGGCACCAAGAACTTCGTCCGCGGGATCCCGGTCTGGGCGACGCTGATCGCGCTCGAGGAGCGCGGGGAGGTCACGGTCGGCGTCGTCCACAACCCGGTGAGCGGCGAGCTCTACACCGCGCGCCGCGGCGCGGGCGCGTTCCTCGACGGCACGCGTCTCGCCGTCTCCGACGTCGGCGCGCTCGACCGGGCCTTCCTCGTCCACGCCGGGCTCACGATCCTCCGGAAGGCGGGCTACTGGGAGGGCTTCATGCGGCTGGTGGAGGCGACCGATCGCCAGCGCGGCTTCGGCGACTACTGGGGCTACGGCCTCCTGGCCGAGGGGCGCGCGGACGTCTACCTGGAGGCCGACCTCAAGCCCTGGGACCTCGCCGCCTGCAAGCTCCTCGTCGAGGAGGCGGGCGGCCGCTTCACCGACCTCGACGGGCGGCCGACGATCTACTCGGGCACGGCGCTGGCGACCAACGGCCGCCTGCACGACGCCGTGCTCGCGCTCCTCCGACGCTGACGCTCGCGATCCACCCCGGCGCGCTCGGCGACGTGCTGCTCGCCGTCCCCGCGCTCCGCGCGCTCGCCGCGGCGGATCCGGGCACGCCGCTCGCCCTCGCCGCCCAGCCCCGGATCGCCCGGCTCTGCCACGCCCTCGGTGTCGTGGACCGGGCGCTCGCCTTCGACGCGCTCGGCCTGCACGCGCTCTTCGCCGGGGAGGCGGCGCCCGCGCGGCTGCCGCACCTCGCCGAGGCCACGCGCGTCGTCTGCTGGTTCGGCGCCGGCGACCCGGCATTCGTCGCGCGCCTCCGGGCGCTCGTCCCGGAGGCGGTCGTCGCCCCGCCGGCGGGCGAGGGAGGACCCGTGTGGGAGCACCTGCTCGCGAGCGTCGGCGCCCCGCCCGAGGCCAGGTGGCGCGCGCCGCTCGAAGCCCCGGCAGCGCTCCTCGAGCGCGGGCGGCGAGCGCTCCTGGCGGCGGGCTGGGACAGCGCCCGGCCGGTGCTCCTCGCGCACCCCGGCGCGGGCGGCGCCGACAAGCGCTGGCCAGCGGAGGGCTTCGCCCGGGTGCTCGAGCCCCTGGCGCCCCACA
This sequence comes from Candidatus Rokubacteria bacterium GWA2_73_35, assembly GCA_001790205.1. GTDB lineage: Bacteria > Methylomirabilota > Methylomirabilia > Rokubacteriales > CSP1-6 > GWA2-73-35. The sequence continues at coordinate 4,620 of MGBU01000135.1, forward strand.
CGGCGCTCGTGGTCCACGAGGGCCCGGCCGACGCCGAGGCCACCGCGGCGCTCGCCGCGCGCTCGCGGGCGCCGCTGCTGCGGCTCCGCGAGCCCGACCTCGACGTCCTCGCGGGCGTCCTCGGCCAGGCGCGGGGCTACCTCGGCAACGACTCGGGGGTGAGCCACTTGGCCGCGGCCCTCGGCGTGCCCGCGCTCGTGCTGTTCACCGCCGGGAAGCTCGCGTGGGCGCCGTGGGCGCCGGCGGCCCGGACGCTCGTGGTCTCGACGCAGGCGCTCGACGAGGGCGCCGTCGGCCGCGTGGCCGACGCCCTGGACGAGGTGCTCGGCGGGGCCTGAGAGCGACGAGGCTACCTCGACGCCAGTACGATGGGGCCGGTTGGCGCGGCGACGCCGGCCTCGGGCTCTACGGTGACGGCGAAGACGTCGACGGCCTGGGCGACGGGTTCCACCCGGTGGGTGGCGCGGCCCGACGCGTCGACGTTGAACACGCCGGCTGGCGTCGGGCGCCCCCCGCTGATCGTCCACAGCTCGTAGGCGTTGCCGGCGCCCGCCGGCGGGAGGTTCGTCACCACCAGCCAGCCGCCGGCCTCCTGCTGCCACAAGAGCCGTGCCTCGGCGGTGGGGATGGGGCCCGCGCCCCGGAGCGTCAGCACGCGCGTAGCCGGGTCGCGCAGCATCTGCGCGATCGCGGCGTCGGCCTGGCGCTGGCCGAGCGCCCTCGCCTGGCGCTCCAGCTCCTCTTTGAGCGCAGCCGTCTCCCGGCCCAGCGCGGCCAGGCGCGGCTCGTAGCGGCCCTGCACGAAGAGGCCGCCGAGGGCGGCGACGAGGACGGCGGCGGCCGCCGCCGTGGCCCACGAGGTCCACCACCGGGCGGACTCGGCCTGCCGCCGCGCCGGGCTGGCCTCGGCCGCCACGCGACGCAGGAGCGCCTCGCGCACGGCGGTCGGGGGAACCGCGGGGGCGGCGTCGGCGGCCAGCACCACGGCCATGTCGCCCGCCTCGCGCAGGGCGGCCAGGCAGCGCGCGCAGCCCTCGGCCAGGTGGGTCTCGAAGCGCGCCAGTTGCTCGCCCTCGAGCGCGCCCAGCGCGTAGGCCGCGGCCTCGGTGTCGAACGGCTCGTGCGTCATGCGCCCTGCCCCCCGACGATTGCCCGCAGGCGCTCGAGACCGAGGCGCATGCGCGTCTTCACCGTGCCCAGCGGCTGCTTGAGCCGCTCGGCGATCTCCGTTTGCGTGAGCCCCTGCCAGTAGGCCAGCTCGATCACCTCCCGCTGCGCCTCGGGCAGCGCCCCGAGCGCGCTGCCGACCGTGGTGCGGGCGACCGCCCGCTCGGCCACGTCCCCGCTGGGGTCGGCGGCGGCGTCCGAGCTCACCTCGTCGACCGGCTCGACAAAGGTCCTGCTTCTTCTACGAAGCGCACGCACCCGGTCGATTGCCCGGGCCCGGGCCCGGATGACCACCCAGGCCTCGGGGGTGCCGCGGGCTGGATCGTAGGACGCCGCCGCCTGCCAGGCCTCCCAGAACACCTCCTGGAGGACGTCGGCGGCATCCGTGCGGTCGCCGACGATGCGGAGGATGAGGCCGTAGGCCAGCGGCGAGTAGCGATCGTAGAAGGAGGCGAAGGCGGCGCCGTCGCGCGCCGCCATCCTCCGGATCAGATCCGCGCCCGCTTCCGCCATCCGCGCCGTTCCATCCCCGCCCCGCAGCATAGCAGGCGCGGCGATGAATCCGGCCAGCCCCGGGGGCCCGTAGATGGAATGAACGGGGCGAGTGACTGCCGCCCGACGAGCAGGGGACTCACATCCAGAAAGGAGCGCGAACATGACGTTGACGCGGACGATCGGCGCAGTGGTGGTGGCGGGATTGCTGGCGGGCTGCAGCCAGTCGATGGCCGGCTCGCCGATGGGGCAGAGCGGGAAGGGCACCGCGATGACGGCGCCCATGGCCAACGGCAAGGCCGCCGGGTTGCGGGCCGCGCTAAACACGCTGTTCCAGGAGCACGTGTACCTGGCGGCCGCGGCCACCGGCGCGGCGCTCGACGGGCGTGAGGCGGAGTTCAAGGCGGCCGCGGCGGCCCTCGACCAGAACTCGGTCGCGATCGCCCGTGCGGTCGGCTCGGTGTACGGCGCCGGAGCGGAGCAGGCGTTCCTCCCGCTCTGGCGGCGCCACATCGGCTTCGCCGTGGACTACACGGTCGGCGTGGCCACCAAGGACCAGGCCAAGGGAGACAGGGCGGTGGAGGATCTCATGGGCTACACGGGCGACCTCGGGGAGTTCCTGGCTTCGGCCAATCCGCACCTGCCGAAGTCCGTGGTCGCCGACCTGGTGAAGCACCACGTCGTGAGGCTCAAGGCCGTCATCGACGCCCAGGCCGCCAAGGATCCCGGCCAGGCGTACGCCGCGCTGCGGGAGGCCGCAGGCCACATGCAGCAGATCGCCAACCCGCTGGCCGAGGCCATCGTCAAGCAGTTCCCCGACAGGTTCATCGGCTGACCCTCGGCCGAGCATGGGCGCAGGGGCCGGGCCTTCCCGGCCCCTGCCCCGGAGCCGTCAGCGCGCGGGTTTCTTCCAGATGCCGCGGTCGTGCATGAGCTTGACCTGCCGCTTGATGACCTTCTCGCGGTACTCGGCGTGCTTCATCGGCGCGCGCTTGAGGTAGAGGTTCTTGGGGTAGATCGGCTGCTCGTAGACGATCTGGTAGAGCTCGGTGCGGAGGTCCTTCATGTAGTTGTCCCACTGGGCGCGCGCCCGGTGGTCGCGGAGCGCCTCGACGTCGATCGGCCCGCCGACGTAGGTGGAGCCCGCGCCGTAGTCCTGGCGGCCGACGATCTGGCCGCGGTAGTTGATGACGAAGCTCCGCCCGCCGAAGGTGTCGATCGGCGTCGTCTCCTCGGGGAAGAGGTAGTAGGTCCCCATGTTGGGGGCGACGATGTACAGGTTGTTGTCGAGGGCGCGCGCCCGGCTCTGGATCTCGAAGAACTCGTTGCCCGTCGCCGGGTGGGGGTAGGAGGCGCGGTAGACCACCTCGGCCCCGTTCAGCGCCAGGGCGCGCGCGTTCTCGGGATAGCTGCCCTCGTTCGCCATCATGATGCCGAGCCGCCCGATCTCGGTGTCCACCACCGGCCAGAACGCCTGGAGGGTCCGGCCGTACTTCTCGATCCACCAGTCGTAGACGTCGTGCGGGCAGACGGAGTGCTCGACCGGGAAGAGCGGCGAGACCTTGTAGTGCTTGAGGATCACCTTGCCGCGCGGGCTCAGGATGAAGCCGACGTTGAAGAAGCGGTCCTTCCAGTCGGGGTGACGCGCCTTGGCTTGCGCGATGACGAAGGCGTCGTACTCCCGGGCGATCCTGCCGAGGAACTCGGTCTCCTCGCCCGGGATGTCGATGGCGCCCTCCCGCGCGAACGTCGCGTGGTCGAGATCGAGCACCTCGTCGTTGAATCCCTGGAGCGCGCCCTCGGGGAAGGCGATCAGGCGGACGGGCAGGTCCAGGCTCGAGAGCCAGGCGGCGGCCTTCACCAGGTGCGAGAGGTGCTCGAGGTTGAGCTTGATGTCCTTGCGCTTCCGGATGCCGCGCACGGTGGGGATGAGGCCGACGGCGGTGTAGGGCTTGATCATGCGCTCGCTCCTCCCTGCTGGCGCTCGACTTCCTCCATGATCATCGTGTTCAGGTCGTCGATCAGCTTCGCGCGCTCGACGCGCCCGTCGTTCCGGATCAGCTCGCGGAGGCGCGAGGGGCGCGCCGACATCATGAGCAGGGTGGTGCCGATCGCCACGGCCTCCTCGATCGAGTGGGTCACGAAGAGGATCGTGCGCCCGGTCTGCTGCCAGATCCGCCGCACCTCGGTCTGCATGATGCGGCGGTTCTGGGCGTCGAGCGCGCCGAAGGGCTCGTCCATCAGGAGGACGTCGGGCTCGATCGCCAGCGCGCGCGCGATGGCGGCGCGCTGCCGCATCCCGCCCGACACGCGGCCGGGGTAGTAGCCCTCGAACCCGGCGAGGCCGGCGAGGCCGAGGTGGCGGCGGGCGATCGCCCGGCGCTCCGCCGCCGGCACGCCCAGGGGCTTGAGCACGAGCGCGACGTTCTCGGCGAGCGTCATCCAGGGGAGCAGCCGGTCCTCCTGGAAGACCACGCCGACCTTCCGGGTGTGGACGTCGCCGGCGACGACGGGCCGGTCGTCGAGGAGGACGGCGCCGCGCGTGGCGGGCTCGAGGCCGCCGATGATCCGGAGCAGCGTCGTCTTGCCGCAGCCGTTCGGGCCGAGCAGGCACACGAACTCGCCCGCCTCGACGCTGAACGAGACCGTGTCGATGACGGGGATCAGGTAGTCCTTGCCGACGCCCGACACCTGGAGCTTCACCGCCATCGGGCGAGCCGCCGTGAGACCGCATCGAACACGAGCTTGTCGGTGACCATCATCACGAGGATCATGACGAGCGCCCAGACGAAGACCATCTGGGTCTCGAGGATCTCGCGGCTGTAGTTCATGATGTAGCCGATCCCCGAGGTGACGCCGAAGATCTCGGCGACCACCGACACCTTCAGCGCCAGGCCGAAGCCGACCTTCATGCCGGCGACGAGATACGGGAGGGTGGACGGGATCACGATCGACCGGAACTTCTCCCGTCCGGGGAGCCGGTAGACGTCGCCCATCTCGAGGAGCCGCCGGTCCACGTTCTCGACCCCCTCGACGATGTTCGACGCCACGACCGGCAGCGTGATCATGAACGTCGTGAAGATCGGCGCCCAGTTGCTGAGCCCGAACCAGATGATCGAGATGACGATCCAGACGAAGACCGACGTCGCGTTGAGGACGGCGAGGACGTCGTGGACGACGCCCCGCGCCCGGGGCGAGAGGAACGCCGCGAGGCCCATCAGCACGGCGAGGCCCACGGCGCCGCCGAAGCCGACGAGGATGCGATAGAGCGAGGCGCCGGTGTGGGTCCACACCTCGCCCGTCGCGAGGATCTCGCCGAACCCGCGGACGACCGACGCGGGCGAGGGGAGGACGTAGGCGCCGTAGCGCCAGGACAGGAGCGACCAGACGGCGGCGATGACGAGCATCACGCCGAGGGTGGGGAGGTGGAGGCGGGCCACCCAGTCGCGCCCGCCTCCCGGCTGCGCCATCACGTGCGGTGGAAGAATTCCTTCCGGATCCGGTCCGGGTTGTCCCAGACGGCGGATTTCAGGAAGCCGAACTCCTTGTTGATCTTGAGCTGCGCGATGAGCGTGTCCACCTGCTCGTCGGGCAGGCCGTGAAGCATGCGCACGGTCTCCTTGTGGGCGACCTGGATGACGTCCCTCGGGAGCTTCGTCACCTCGGCGACGATCTCCATCGCGCGCTGGGGCTTGTTGTACCAGATGTCGACCGCGTCCTTCTGGGCGTCGTTCAGGTCCTTCGCGATCGCCGCGTTCTTGCCGAGGAACTCCTGGTGCACGAGGTAGCAGACGTGCACCGGGAACCCCGACGCCCGGCCGGTGGCCTTGCGCCAGAGGTCGATCTGCTTGGTGAGGTAGACGCCCTCGCCCCGGAACACGACCGAGTCGGTGATGGGCTGCCAGGCGATGATCGCGTCGACTTCCTTCTTGCCCAGCAACGTCACCATGTCGGGCGGCGCCGTCGCGGTGACGATTCGCGTATCCTTCTGGAGATCGAATCCGTAACCCTTCAGCACGAGGGCCCTGATGTCGAAGAACGTCGACGTGCCGACGATCGCCGCGATCTTCCGGCCCTTGAGGTCCTCGACCTTCTCGAGCCCGGCGCCCTTGCGCGCGACGATGGCGCCGAGCACCGCGGTCGCGACGCCGGTGACCTTGAGCGGCACCCCGTCCTCGAACGCCTTGGCGGCGAGCGCGAACGACATGTCGATCGCGTCCACGTTCTTCGAGGCGAGCTGGTTCAGGAGCGGGCCCGGCGCACCGGCGATGATCGAGTACTCGGCCTGCCAGCCGCGCTTGCCGAGGAGGTCCTCCTTGTGGATGATCTCCGTCGCCGCCCAGCCGAGCTGGAGGTAGGCGAGCCGGACCCTGCCCTTGCCCTGGGCGCGCAGGACCGCGGGACCACTCACCGCCGCGGCGGCGGCAGCGGCGGCGCCCGTCCTCAGGAAGTCGCGGCGTCCCCTGTCCATCGCTGTCCCTCCTACGCCTGGACCTTCGGGAGCTGCCGGAGCGCCTCCTCGATCTTCGCCGCCGGGTACTCGTAGTCCTGGAGCTTGCCGGTGAGGAAGGCGTCGTAGGCGCCCAGGTCGAAATGGCCGTGCCCCGAGAGGTTGAAGGCGATCGTGCGCCGCTTGCCTTCCTGCTTGCAGCGCTCGGCCTCGTCGATGACGACGCGGATCGCGTGCGCGGCCTCCGGCGCCGGGATGATGCCCTCCGTGCGCGCGAACTGGACCGCCGCCTTGAACGTGGCGACCTGGGGGACGGCGGTGGCCTCGATCACGCCCTCGTCGAAGAGCTTGCAGACGAGCGGCGCCATGCCGTGGTAGCGGAGGCCGCCCGCGTGGAGCGGCGCCGGCACGAAGGAGTGGCCGAGCGTGTGCATCTTGACCAGCGGCGTGAGCCCCACCGTGTCGCCGAAGTCGTAGACGTACCGGCCCTTGGTGAGGCTCGGGCACGCGCTCGGCTCGACGGCGATGATGCGGAGCTTCTTCTTCCGGCCCGCGAGCTTGTCGGCGGCGAACGGGAAGACGAAGCCCGCGAAGTTCGAGCCGCCGCCGACGCAGCCGACGAGCACGTCGGCCTCGTCGTCCGCCTTCTCGAGCTGCTTCTTGGCCTCGAGCCCGACGACGGTCTGGTGCATGAGGACGTGGTTCAGCACGCTGCCCAGCGAGTACTTCGTGTCGTCGCGCGTCGCCGCGTCCTCGACCGCCTCGCTGATGGCGATGCCGAGGCTCCCGGGCGAGTTCGGGTCCTGCGCGAGGATCTTCTTGCCGGCCTGCGTGTCGGGGCTCGGGCTCGGCACGACCTGGGCGCCCCAGGTCTCCATCATGATGCGGCGGTAGGGCTTCTGCTGGTAGGAGACCTTCACCATGTAGACCTTGCACTGCAGCCCGAACATCTGGCAGGCCATCGCGAGCGCGGAGCCCCACTGGCCGGCCCCCGTCTCGGTCGCGAGGCGCGTGACGCCTTCCTTCTTGTTGTAGTACGCCTGGGCGATGGCCGTGTTGGGCTTGTGGCTGCCCGCGGGGCTCACGCCCTCGTACTTGTAGTAGATGTGCGCCGGGGTGCCGAGCGCCTTCTCCAGGCGGCGCGCGCGGTAGAGCGGGCTCGGCCGCCAGAGCCTGAGCACGTCCCGGACGCCGTCGGGGATCGCGATCCAGCGCTCCTGGCTGACCTCCTGCTTGATCAGCTCCATCGGAAAGAGGGGCGCCAGGTCCTGGGGGCCGATGGGCTGGCCGGTGCCGGGATGGAGGACGGGCGCCGGCGGCGTCTTGAAGTCCGCCATGATGTTGTACCACTTCGCCGGGATGTCCTTCTCGTCGAGGAGGAACTTCGTGCGGTGCTTGTCGGACGCTGTCGCCATGCCGGCCTCCTTCGGGGATCACCGCGGCGGGCCACGGGGGGTGAGAAAGTGCGCCCACTCTACGAGAGGCCGGGCGTGGCTGTCAACCAGGGCTCTGCTAGACTAGCGTCCGGAGGAGGACGCCATGCCCCCGACGCTCCGCCTGCCGCGCGGCGACGGCTCGCTCGCGCCCTACACCCTGAGCGGCCGCGCCCCGGTCGAGACCGGCACGGGCCCGATCCGGAGCCGCGTCGGCATGGCGGCCGTGCACGTCGTCGCCGACCCGCTCGCGAACGTCGACCCCACGCGCGAGACGCGCCTGGACTGGGAGGCGACGCTCGCGTTCCGGCGCCACGTCTGGTCGCTCGGGCTCGCGGTGGCCGAGGCGATGGACACCGCGCAGCGCGGGATGGGACTCGACTGGGAGACCGCGAGGGAGCTGATCCGCCGCTCGGTGGCCGAGGCGAAGACCGTCCCCGGGGCCGTGCTCGCGAGCGGCGCCGGCACCGACCAGCTCGAGCCCTCGCCGCGCGTGACGATCTCGGACGTCGAGGCGGCGTACGAGGAGCAGTGCGCCTGGATCGAGGGCGTGGGCGGCCGCATCGTCCTGATGGCGAGCCGCGCGCTCGCGGCCTGCGCCAAGGGCCCCGACGACTACGTGAAGGTCTACGGCCGGCTGCTCTCCCAGGCGCGCGAGCCCGTGATCATCCACTGGCTCGGCGACGTGTTCGACCCGGCGCTCGCGGGCTACTGGGGCTCCCGCGACCTCGACCGCGCGAGCGAGACGCTGCTCGCGCTCGTCCGCGACCACGCCGCGAAGGTCGACGGCGTGAAGGTCTCGCTGCTCGACCAGGCGCGCGAGATCGCCCTGCGGCGCCGCTTCCCGGCGGGCGTCCGCATGTACAGTGGCGACGACTTCGACTACCCGACGACCGTCGGCGGCGACGCGCACGGCCACTCCGACGCCCTCCTCGGCATCTTCGACGTGATCGCGCCCGCCGCCGCCGCGGCGCTCCGCGCTCTCGACGCCGGGGACACGGCCCGCTTCCACGCGGTCCTCGCGCCGACGCTTCCGCTCTCGCGCCACGTCTTCGGCGCGCCGACGCCCTTCTACAAGACCGGCGTGGTCTTCGCCGCATACCTCTGCGGCCACCAGTCCCACTTCCGGATGGTGGGCGGCCTGGAGAGCGCGCGCTCGGTGGTGCACCTGGCCGAGCAGTTCCGCCTCATGGACGCGGCCGGGCTCCTCGCCGACCCGGAGCGGGCCGCCAGGCGCATGCGGCGGGTGCTGGCCATGGCCGGGGTCGAGTAGCGGGGAGGGACGACGATGTTCAAGGCGGACTTGCGCGCGATCCGGTTCACGCTCTACGACCACCTGAAGGTCCAGCAGCTCTTCGAGCTGGACGCGTTCTCGCACCTCTCGCGCGAGGAGTGCGACGCGATCATCGACCAGGGCCTGCGCTTCGCGACGGAGGTCACGGGCCCGCTCAATGCTCCGGGCGACCGGGCGGGCTGCGGCCTGGCGGACGGGCGGGTCACGACGCCGCCGGGCTTCCCGGAGGCCTGGCGTCGGCTCTTCGAGCTCGGCCTCATGTCGTTCACGATGCCCGTCAAGGCGGGAGGCTTCGGCGGGCCCCGGGCGATCGGCGTCGTGCTCGCGGAGCTGCAGAGCGGGGCGAACACCGCGTTCCAGATGTACCCGGGCCTCACGCACGGCGCGGCCGACCTGCTCGAGACCTTCGGGTCGCCGCTGGACCACGAGCGCTTCCTCGCGCCGATGCTCGCGGGGCGCTTCGCCGGGACGATGTGCCTGACGGAGCCCCACGCCGGCTCCGACGTGGGCGCGACCCGGACGCGCGCGCGGCACCTGGAGGGCGACGTCTACGCGATCCAGGGCACCAAGATCTTCATCTCCTCGGGCGACCACGACCTCACCGAGAACATCGTCCACATGGTCCTCGCCCGCATCGAGGGCGCGCCGCCGGGCACGAAGGGGCTCTCGCTCTTCATCGTGCCGAAGCGCTGGGTCGAGGAGGACGGCCGCCTCGGCGAGCCCAACGACGTCACGACGGTTTCGATCGAGCACAAGCTCGGCATCCGGGCCTCGGCGACGGCGACGCTGGCCTTCGGCGACGGCGGGCGCTGCCGCGGGATCCTCGTGGGCGGCCGGCCGCACGAGGGGATGCGCCAGATGTTCCGCATGATGAACGGCGCGCGGCTCGCGGTGGGCGTGCAGGGGATCGCGGTGGCGTCGGCGGCGTACCTGAACGCGCTGGCCTATGCGCGCGAGAGGCTCCAGGGCTCGTCGGTCCGGCACTTCAAGGACCCGAACGCGCCGCGCGTGCCGATCATCGAGCACGCCGACGTGCGTCGCCTGCTGCTCGAGATGAAGGCGAAGGTCGAGGGCATGCGCACGCTCGCGGTGAAGCTCGCGCTCCACGCCGACCTCGCGGCGGCGCTCCAGGCCACGGACGAGGGCCGCGCCGCGTACCACGAGGGCCAGGCGGACCTGCTCACGCCGATCGTCAAGGCCTACTGCGCGGACCAGGCCTTCCGCATCGCCGAGCTGGCGATCCAGGTCTACGGCGGCGCCGGCTACGTCGAGGACCACCCGGTGGAGCAGTACCTGCGCGACGCCAAGATCTTCTCGATCTACGAGGGCACCAACCACATCCAGGCGCTCGACCTCGTCGCGCGCAAGCTCCAGTCGCGCGGGGGCGCGAACCTCGCCTCGTTCCTCTCCGAGATCGGCGAGTTCGTGGAGCGCCACCGCGCACGACCGGGGCTCGCCGCGGAGGTCGGCGCGCTCGGCGAGGCGGCGGGGGCGCTCCAGCGGGCGGGCGGCGCGCTGATCGAGTTCTTCACGAGCGGGCGCCTCGAGCAGGTCACGCTCGTGGCGAGCCCCTTCCTCGAGGTCATGGCCGAGGTGACGCTCGCCCACCTGCTGCTCGACGCGGCCGTCGTCGCCGAGGCGGGGCGCGCGGCGGCGGAGGAGGAGCACCACCAGGAGGAGGTCGACTTCTACCGGGGCAAGGTGATGGCGGCGAAGTTCTTCGTCAACTTCGTGCTGCCGGGCGTGCACGCGAAGCTGGCCGCGATCGTCGGCGCCGACCGGAGCGCGCTCGACATCCCCGACGCGGGCTTCTCGACGGCCCGCTGACGCACGGCCGCGCCGGCGCCCGGGCCCGCGCGCGTTCGGCTACGACATCGAGTTCCGCTCGGTGTTCGGCGGTCGATAGCCGGCGCGGTACTTGACGAGGACCCACCGCGTCCCGCGCGGGCGGGCCACGTCCGGCGCAAGCGAGTCCACGAGCGAGCGCGCCAGGAACAGCCCCACGCCGTGCTCGGGCCGTGCGTCGAGGTCCGGGGGCACGTAGCGCGCAGGGTCGAACGGCCGACCGAAGTCCTCGACCTCGACGACGAGCCGGTCCTCGAACGCAGTGACGGTCAGGTGGATCGGCTGCCCGCCGCCACCGCCGTACGCGTGCTTGATCGCGTTCGTGCAGAGCTCGCCGACGGCGGTCAGGATCGCGGCCTCTTCCTGCCCCGAGGCGCCGCCGGCGGTCAGGACCCGACGCAGCCAGGCGCGCATCCGCGCCAGCTGCTCGGGGTCGCTGGTAAGGGCCAGGGTGTGAACCCGCGAGGCGTCGCTCACCGTAACCCTCGTATATCACTATGACCTTGACTTTGTGACGGAAACGGTCTTGTGTATGGGCCGTGCCGTATCCTCTCGGCCGGATGCTCGTGGACCGCGGCGTCATCACAACGGAGCAGCTCGACACCGCCGTGTCCCGCCAGAAGTCCGTCCGCAAGCCCCTCGGGCAGACGCTCGTCGATCTCGGCATGACCACGGTCGATCAGCTCCTCGATGCCCTCAGCGCGCAGTTCGGGATCCCGGCGACCCGCGTGAACGCCTATACCATGGACCCGGACGCGCTCAAGGCCGTGCCGGAGAAGCTCGCCCGCCACCACGTGGCTTTCCCGCTGTTCCGGGTGGGAAACACCCTGACCGTCGCCGTCGCCGATCCCCACAATCTGTCGGCCCTCGATGACCTCCGGTTTGCGACCGGCTGCGAGATCCAGCCCGTGGTCGCCCTCGATGAGGAGATCGGCCTCGCGATCGACCGGTTCTATCGAGGCGAGCTGCCGGCGGAGGCCTACGAAGGCAGCGGCGACCTCGTCGTCCTCGAGGACTCGGCGGCACCGGCGCTCGAGCGGGATCGCGAGGCCGACGAGTCGGCGATGCGCATCGTGGACCAGATCCTCGCGCGCGCGGCCGCCGACCACGCGAGCGACATCCACCTGGAGCCGCAGGAGCACACGCTGCGCCTGCGCCTGCGCGTGGACGGCGTGCTGGCCGAGGTGGCTCGTCTGCCCCGGCGGCTCGCGGCCTCCGTGACCGCCCGCATCAAGGTCATGGCGGGCATGGACATCTCCGAGCACCGGGTGCCGCAGGACGGGCGCTTCACCGCGACGGTGGGCAGTCGCCGCCTCGACTTCCGAGCGGCCACGTATCCCACCGTCTGGGGTGAGAAGACCGTGCTCCGGCTGCTCGACCGCGCCTCCCTCAACGTGCGACTCGGCGAGATCGGGATGACGGGCGACTTGCTCGCGCGCTACCGCGAGATGACCCATCGCCCCGAGGGCATGATCCTCATCACGGGTCCCACGGGAAGCGGCAAGACCTCGACCCTCTACGCCACCTTGCGCGACCTCAACGAGCGGGGGCACAACATCGTCACCCTCGAGAACCCGGTCGAGTACGAGCTGGAGGGCATCAACCAGGGCCACGTCAACGAGAAGGCCGGATTCACGTTCGCGACGGGCTTCCGGGCCGTGCTCCGCCAGGACCCCGACATCATTCTCGTGGGCGAGATCCGCGACACGGAGACGCTCGAGGTCGCCGTGGAGGCCTCGCTCACCGGGCACCTCGTCCTGTCCACCCTGCACACCAACAGCGCCGTCGGGACCGTCGTCCGCCTCGTGGACATGGGGATGGAGCCCTACCTGCTCGCGTCCTCGGTGATCGGCATCGTGGCCCAGCGCCTCGCGCGGCGGATCTGCGCGACCTGTCGCACGAGCGAGCCGACGCCTCCGGAGCTGCAGCGGTTCTTCCCGTCTCCGGGGCCCGCCGAGCTGGCGCATGGCAGCGGCTGCCGGCTCTGCAACGCAAGCGGGTACCGCGGGCGGGTCGGGCTCTTCGAGATGCTGGCCATGACCGACGAGCTGAGGCGCCTGATCCTGCGCCGTGCGTCCGAGGAGGAGCTGGAGGCGGCGAACCGGCGCAACGGGTTCTCGACGCTGCGCGAGGAGGGCATCGCGCGCGTGGTGGAAGGGGTGACCACGCTGGACGAGGTGCTCCGGACGACGCAGGAGCGCGCGTGACGACGGTCGAAGAGGCGGCGCAGGGTGACATCGTGATCTTCCGACTGGCCGGCGAGTTGGACATGAAGGACGCGCCCTCGATCAAGCAGCAGTTGATGGCCCGCGCGACCGGGGAGCGGCCGCGCGCGGTGGTCAACCTCGCAGAACTGCGCTATGTCGACAGCGCCGGTCTCGGCGCTCTCATCGGCGCCTCGAAAGCCTACGCCGCCCGGGGCGGCAGCCTGCTCCTTGCCGCGCCTCGTCCGGAAGTGCGCCACATCCTGGAAATCACCCGGCTCGTGCGGCACTTCGCCGTCCACGCCAGCGAAGCGGACGCCGTCGCCGCCCTGGGCTGAGTCTCAGCCCGCCGAGACGAATCGCGCGACGAGGTCGCGGAGCGCCGAGGGACTGAACGGCTTCGGCAGGTAGGCTTCAGCATCGACGCCCGCGCGGTCCGCCTCGTCGAGGGCTTCCCCCCGGGCCGTACACAGGATGATCGGGATCCACGCCGTGGCCGCCTCCGCCTTCAGGCGTCGACACACCGTGTAGCCGTCGACGTCCGGGAGATCCACGTCGAGGAGGATGACGCGCGGAGCGAGGGTTCGGGCCTGGCGCAGCCCGTCCTCGCCCGTGGCGGCGCTCCGCACGTCGTAGCCCGCGCGGCTCAGCAGCACCTCGACCGCGCGCACCGTCACCGCCGAGTCGTCGATGACGAGCACCACCGGCGGTGCTGCGCTCACCCGCGCCTCGACACGACGATCAGCGTCACGTCGTCGTCCGGCTCACGACCGCCCAGGTGCGTGCTCGCCGCGCCGAGGACCGTCGAGTGCAGGCCGGTTGCGCTCAGGGCGTGGCCCTCGCGGACGACGCGAGCCAGCGCGGCCTCGCCGAAGAACTCGCCGTTCGGCGCGCGCGCCTCGGTGAGCCCGTCCGTATAGAGCACGAGCACCGCGCCGGGGTCGAGGCGCGCCTTGCCGGTCTCGTAGGCCGCGTCCGCCACGACACCGAGCAGGAGTCCCCCGGCCTCGAGCCGCTCCGCCTCGTCGCTTGGCGCGGCGAGCAGGTAGGGTGGCGGGTGGCCCGCGTTGGTGTACGCCAGCTCGCCCGTGGCCGGCTCGTAGACGGCGAGGAACGCGGAGACGAACATCCCCGACGCCGCGAAGTCCCTGGCCAGGAGGGTGTTGGCGCGCCGGAACACCTGCGCGGGGTCGAACCCCGACTGCACCTCGGCATGGATCGTGGACCGGAGGCCGGCCATCACGATGGCCGAGCTGACTCCGTGTCCCGAGACGTCGGCGATGACCACGCCGAAGCGCCCGTCCGGAAGCGAGAAGAAGTCGAAGTAATCGCCCCCGACGTGGCCGGACGGCTGGCAGGTGGCGGCCACGTCCACGCCGAGGATGCGCGGGCTGGACTGGGGAAGGAGTGAGCGCTGGAGCTGGCGCGCGATCTCCATCTCGCTGCGGATGCGCTCCGACTCGCGGAGCTCTCGGACGAGGTGCTCGGTGCGAATCGCGGTCGCCGCCTGCTCGGCGAGCGCCTGCAGGAGCCGCCCGTCGCTGGCCGTGAAGGCACTCGTGTCACGCTTGCCGGCGAGCGCGAGCACCCCGAACGGCGTCGCGCCGTGCTGCACGCGCACGGCGAGCAGCGGCTGCATGATGAGTACGGGCGCGGCGAGGGCGCGGCGAAGGAGATCGGCGCCGGGGGTGAGGCCGGCCAGGAGGGGCGCGGGGACGTCGCCCGCGCGGTACGCGACCCTCGCCGTCTCCCCCTCCACCAGGAGGAAGAGCCCAGCCTCGGCGTGGATCACGGCCATCGCCCGGTCAACGACCGCGCGGCCGATGGCGTCGACGTCGAAGACGCCGGCCAGGGCCTGGCCGATGTCGTAGAGGAGGTTGATCTCCTCGTAGCGGTCGAGCAGCTCGAGGGTGAGCTGCTCGATCTCGCCGTGATCGGCTGCGGGGCTCATGGCGCCCGATTATAGACGCGGGCCGTTGGCGGAGGCGGGGAATGTTGGGCTAGAATAGCGGGGTCGTGACGACGCCGCTGACGCTGTCCGCCGGACACATCGTTGTGTTCCTTTCGCTCGTCATCAGCGCCGTGGTCGCCCTGGCCATGCTCCTCCTCGTGCTCTGGCAGGGCTGGCGCGAGCGCGACAACCAGCTCATGGCGTGCTACCTCGGCGCCATCGTGCTGTGGGCCGCGGGCAGCATGGGGACTCGCCTAACGGCCCTCCTCGGGATCAACCCTCTGCCGTTCCTCTATCCCGGTGTGGCCGGCCTCGAACTGACCTGCCTCACGCTCTTCGCGTTCGTCACCCATTACGCGCGGCTGTGGCACCGCACGTGGGTTCGCGTGCTGCTCGGCATCGGCATCGCCAGGTTCGCCGTCGCCATCGGCGCTCTGGCCCTCGGGTACTACGTCACCGGGGTCACCTACACCCCCGAGGGGGCCGCGCAGCCGCGGCTGGGTGCCGTGGCCGTGTTCATGCTCCCGACCGGTCTGGCCTTCTACTGCTTCAGTGCCGCCTTACTCTGGTTGCGGCGTCGGTCTCGCGCGGGCGCCCTCCTCACCGGCGGCGTGATCCTGACCGTGGGCATCATGGTGTCGTTCGTCTGGCTGGCGTTCACCGGTGTGCTCTCCCCGCTGTTCATTCCGGCGACGGCGCTGTCCAGCATCACGTTCACCTTCGCGATCCTTCGCGAGAACCTCTTCGAGCCCCTTGCGCAGCTCAACCGGGAGCTGCGGGACAGCGAGGCGAACCTGTCCGCCGTCCTCGAGAACACTCGGGACCCGGTCTGGTCCATCGACAGGAACTACCGCCTGGTGACCTTCAACTCGAACTTGAGCGAGTTCCGCGCTCGGAGCGGCCAGTCCCCGCCCGTGCGCGGGATGCACGTGCTCGACGCGACCACGTCCGAGCGTGCCGAGTGGTTGCGGCCGCTGTACGAGCGGGCTCTGGCGGGTGAGCGGTTCTTGGCGGAGCGGCAGTACGTGGTCGGCGACCGCGTGTTGGGGTATGGCGAGCTCTCCTTCAATCCCATCCTCGGCGCCGACGGCGCCGTCCTCGGCGTGTGCGTCTTCGGCCGGGACATCACGGCACGCAAGGATCTCGAGAAGGTGCAGCGGGAGGCGAGGGAGGCCGCGGAGGCGGCGAGCCGCGCCAAGAGCGAGTTCGTGGCGAACATCAGCCACGAGATTCGGACGCCGATGAATGCCATCCTCGGCATGATGGAGCTGGCGCTGGACACGCCGCTCACGCCGCCGCAGCGCGACTACCTGACCACGGCGCGGACCTCCGCGGAGACGCTGCTCACGCTGCTCAACGACATCCTCGACTTCTCCAAGATCGAGGCGGGCAGACTCGACCTCGAGCGCATCACCTTCGCGCCTCGGGTCACGCTCGGGGAGGCGCTGAAGACGCTCGCCCTCCGCGCCCACGAGAAAGGCCTGGAGCTTGTGGCCGACGTCCAGGCCGACGTTCCCGACGCGGTCGTCGGCGATCCCGTCCGGCTTCGGCAGATCATCGTGAACCTCGTCGGCAACGCCGTGAAGTTCACGGCGCGCGGCGAGATCGTCGTGCGCGTGGACGTCGAGTCGCGCGCCGGCGACGCCGTCGTCCTCCATTGTGCGGTGAGCGACACCGGCATCGGCATCGCGCCCGACCAGCAGCAGCGAATCTTCGACTCGTTCGCGCAAGCCGACACCTCCACGACCCGGCGCTACGGCGGGACGGGACTCGGTCTCGCGATCTGCGCCCAGCTCGTCCGGTTGATGGACGGTCGCCTCTGGGTCGAGAGCGCCGCCGGCGAGGGCTCGACGTTCCACCTGACCGCCCGCTTCGGTGTGGCGCCAACCAGCACCGACGCCGAGCGCCGCGACACGTCCATCCTTGCGGACGTCTCCGTCCTGATCGTCGACGACAACCCGACGATCCGACGCGTCCTGGTGGAGATGGTGGCCGCGTGGGGCATGCGCGCCGCGGCTGTCGGTAGCGGCGACGTCGCGCTCGCGGCGCTCGAGCGATCGCACGACGCCGGCACACCATTCGCCATCGTGCTGCTCGACCTGCAGATGTCGGAGGCGGCGATCGCGGTCGCGCAGGCGATTCGGGAGCGGCCCTTCCTGGCCCGTGCCACGATCGGCATGCTGTCCACGGTGGATCGGAGTCTCGACGCGGGGCCCGGGCTCACGATGAGCGCGTACCTTCGCAAGCCCGTCAACCACTCCAATCTCCTCGACGCCGTGATGACCGCCCTCGCCGGGGAGCCGTCGGCGCAGGCGACAACGCCGAGGGCGAGTGCGATCGCGCGGCGCGCGCGCCGCCCCCTGCGCATCCTCCTCGCCGAGGACGGCGTGGCGAACCAGAAGGTCGCGGTGGCATTCCTCGAGCGCTGGGGGCATACGGTGTCGATCGCCGCCGACGGGCGGCAGGCGCTCGAGACCCTGGACCGAGAACCCGTGGACCTCGTGCTTATGGACGTCCACATGCCGGAGATGGACGGCTTCGCGGCGACGAGCGCCATCCGCGCCCGCGAGCGGGCGCGGGGGAGCCACGTGCCGATCATCGCCATGACGGCGACCGCGATGCAGGGCGACCGCGAGCGCTGCCTCGCGGCCGGCATGGACGACTACGTCGCCAAGCCCATCCGCTCGCAGGAGCTCTTTAGCGCGATCGAGCGGACGACCGACCGGGGCTCGGCCCCGCTGCCGGCGGATGGCGACCGTGAGACGGCGGGTGGCGGCTTCGAGACACAGGCGGTGCTCACGCGCTGCGAGGGTGACGCTGACTTGGCCGTGGCCGTCATCGAGGCGTTCCGCCAGGAATGCCCCCGGCTCATCACGGAGATTCGCGCGGCCCTTACGCGCGGCGATAGCGCGGCGCTCCGGAGAGCCGCGCACACGTTGAAAGGCACGATCGGCTACTTCGGTGACGCCGGTCACCAGGCGGCTGTGCGTCTCGAGTCGTTGGCTACCGACGGCGACTTGACGACCGCGCAGAAGGCGTGGGCGGATCTCGACGCCGAGCTCGGCCGTCTGGCGCCCGCCCTCGAGATGGTCCACCGGGAGCTGACCCGGACCCCGGTTCCGGGCTCCTGAGGGGCTCGCCGTGTTCGTCGGCCACTACGGCGTGAGCTTCGCGGCCAAGGGTGTCGACGCACGGATACCGCTCTGGCTGCTGTTCCTCGCCGTGCAGGCCGTCGACGTGCTGTGGGCCGTCCTCGTGCTGCTCGGGATCGAGAAGGTGAAGCTGATCCCTGGGATCACCGCGGCGAATCCCCTGGACCTCTACTACATCCCCTACACGCACAGCCTGGTCGCCGCGTTGAGCTGGTCGGCGCTCGCGTTCTTCGCCTCCCTCCGGTGGCGCCGTCCGACGTCGGTGAAGGCGGCGGTCGTCGTGGCGGCCGCGGTGTTCTCTCATTGGGCGCTGGATCTGCTCGTCCACCGCCCGGACCTTCCCCTCTACGACGACGCGCACAAGGTCGGGCTCGGTTTGTGGAACTATCCGCGGCTTTCCTTCGTGGCCGAGGTGGTCGCGGTGGCGGCCGGCATGCTCATCTACGCGCGCGCCAGACGCCGCGACGCGCCGCCCGGCCGCCTCGGTCTCACCGTCGTCGGCGGGGCCCTCGTGATCGGCAACGCGATCTTCTATTTCGGACCGTTCCCACCGTCGGTCGGCGCCGTGGCCGTCATGGTCCTCGCCTCCTACGCCGTGTTCACGGCAGCCGCCGCGTGGCTGGAGAGCCGAATCAGCGCCGGTGCTTCTCGAGGAAGGTGAGGAAGCGCGGAAAGATCTCCACGTCGCTCCGCTTCCCCATGAACACGTCCTGGTGGCCGTAGCCGGGGAAGACGTGCAGGTCGTGGCGTCCCGGCACGAGCGCGTTGAGTTCCCGGTAGCAGACGACGTTCGAATCGGTGAAGACATGATTGTCCCCGCCGGTGACGAAGAGGATCGGAGCCTCGATGTTCCTCGCCCCCGGCCAGTAGTCGTCGGGCAGCACCCGATAGACCGGGTTGGCGGGATCGAACTTCACCGCGTGCCCGGCCCGAACCATCTTGAGGACATGCGCGTCGTACTGGAGGCCGACACCCCCGAAGAGCTGGCCGCCGCGCCGGTGCGTGACCTCCTCCAGGTTCTCGTGCCGGTAGAGCGCCGGGCGCCCGGCGCCCCACATCATGCTGAGCATGTGGCAGACGGCGACGTCGCACTCCGGGTGGAAGAGGGAGACGACCTTCGAGATGAGCTTCCCGCGCGAGGCCCAGGGATCGGCGCCCCAGTTCGGGTTCACGTAGGGCTGTCCCAGCAGGTACAGGAGCAGCGGCCGGGCGAAGACCAGCTTGAACCGCGCGAACGCGGGGACGCGCGGGGTGAGCGCGACGCTGTTGGCGACGACGCTCGTGATCCCGCTCGCCTGTCCGGCGGCCAGGCTCATCATGAACGAGACCGAGCCGAGGCAGTGGCAGATGACGTGGATCGCGCGGTCGCCGACGACGCGGCGGAGCGCCGCCAGCGCGGCGGGGATGTCGAAGAGCGCGACGTCGTCCATCGTGTACGCGTGGGGGACGAGGTTGTACGAGTACCGCAGGCTCATGCGGAAGTCGAGGCTCCACACGTCGGTGAAGCCGTGATCCAGGAGAAAGCGCACGAGGTTCACGTGCTCCGGCATGATGAACATGTCCGTCGACAGGCTGAGGCCGTGCAGGAGCAGGACCACGTTGTCGCAGTCCCGCCGGTGGAAGCGGAGCAGGCTCAGCCCGAGCCCATCGGGCGTCGAGAAGGGGTGCGTCGAGATCTCGGCGTCGGGAACGCCGTCCAGCGTGTAGAGCGGGATCTCGCGCGTCACACCCGGAGCTTCCGCGCGAT
>MGBU01000136.1 GCA_001790205.1 Candidatus Rokubacteria bacterium GWA2_73_35
TGCTCGGCGAGCTGGGCGAGGGCGAGATCCTCGGCGAGCTCGGCGTGCTGCGCAGCCAGGCGCGGTCGGCGACGGTCGTCGCGGTCGAGCGCACGCACTGCCTCGTGCTCCGCCACGGCGACTTCCTGCACGTGCTGCAGACCTCCGCGGAGCTGGCCGTGTCCCTGCTGCGGACGGTCGCCGGCCGGCTCTATGAGGCCGACCGCCGGCTCTCCCGCTACGCGCCCGACCCGATCACGGGGCTCGCCGGGCGGCGCGCCTTCCACGACCAGTACCGGCGGCTCGCCGCGGTCGCGCGCCGGCGCAACAACGGTGGGCTGCTGGTCGTCCTCGACGTGCACCAGCTCAAGAACATCAACGACCAGCACGGCTACGCGGTGGGCGACGACGTACTGCGCACGGTGGGCGATGCGCTGATCGAGGCCACCCGCACCACCGACCTGGTGGCGCGCCACGGCGGCGACGAGTTCGCGGTGTTCCTGCCGGACGTGGGGCCGAAGGACGTGGACGTCGTCCTCGCGCGCGTGCGCGACAAGCTCGCCGAGCTGTCGCAGAAGCGCGGGCTGCCGCTCACCCCCCGCTGCAACGTCGGCGTCGCCTACAGCCAAGCGCCGCCCGACACCGCCGACGACCTGCTGCGCGAGGCCGACCTGGACATGGCCCGCCGCCGCCGGCCGGCGTAATCCCACCGACGGTCTCCAGCGACGAGATCATCCCGAGAGCCGGCGCCGGGCGCCTGCCCGCGGGGACGTGCGGCAGGGGTGGGCAGGACCCGTTCCCGCCACGTGGACCGCGGGCCACGCGCGCCCGGATGGAGCCCAGCCGCACAGGGGCAGCGGACGCGTGCCGCGTGGTCCTGCCGGCCCCTGCCGCACGTCCCCGCGGGCAGATGCCGCGACGACTGCTCGCGAATACCCCGCGGCTAGCCCACGGCTAGCCCCGGCTAGCCCCGGCGCCGCGCGAACGCCGCGATCCGCTCCCGCGCCGCCGGGCTCGTCCCGAGCGCCGCAGCGAAGGCCTGCGCCTCGCGTCCCGGCGTACCCGCGCGGATCGCGGCGACGGCGGCCTTCGCGGCCGCGAGGCCGCCGCGCGGGGCGCGCGCGACGTCGGCGGCGAGCGCGGCGACGCTGGCCTCGAGCGTGGGCGGCGCGACGACGCGGTTGACGAGGCCCATCCGCAGCGCCTCGCTCGCGTGGAGCGTGCGCCCGGTCAGCAGAAGGTCCCGCGCGTGGCCGCCGCCGACCACGTCGAGGAGCCGCGCGATCCCGTAGGCGGGGGTGAAGCCGAGCGTCACCTCGGGCAGGCCGAGGCGCGCGCGGTCGGAGGCGACGCGCAGGTCCTGCGCGAGGGCGAGCATGAGCCCGCCGCCGAGTGCCGCGCCGTCGATCGCGGCGATCGTCACCTGGGGGAGCGCGGCGAAGCGCGCCATGAGCGCGGCCTGCCGCCCGGCGAGCGCCTCCGCCTCCTCGGGCGCGAGCGCCGCCATCTCCTTGAGGTCGTTGCCCGCGCAGAACGCCCGCCCGCGCCCGGCGACGACGAGCACCGTGACGTCGTCCATCGCGGCGACGCGTTCGAGCGCCTGCTCGAGCGCCCCGGTGAGCGCGCGGTCGAGCGCGTTGAGCGCCTCCGGGCGGCAGAGGGTGAGCCGGGCGACGCCGTCCCTCGCCGCGAGCTCGATCACGCCCGGGGCCCGCGGCGCCGCAGGAGCAGCGCGGCGGCGCCGGCGGCGAGGAGCGCCGCGGCGGCGGCGGTCGCCGGCCAGAAGTCGGTCCGTAAGAACGGCAGCGCGAAGAAGGGCGAGCGGCGCTCCGCGGGCACGAGGCGCCCGTCGAGCAGGCCGCCGACCAGGTCCATCGTCTCGGCGACCAGCACCTCGGTCGCCGCCTTCGCGAACGCGGGATCGGCGAGCGCCGGGTGGCCCACGTAGCCGAGGCCGCCGTTCTTCAGCGGGTAGTTCGGGACCACGCGCGCCGCGAGCCGGTAGCGCGCGGGCGGCAGGTCGCGGTAGGCCGGGTCCACGAGATCGGGCCGCAGCATGAGCATCAGCGACGTCTCGAACCAGCCGCCGTGCGCGTCCTCCGCGAACGCCTCCCGCTCCGCGGCGCCGAGCGGCCGGCCGAGCGCCTGCTCGATCCGGTCGAGGTAGCGGCCGCGGAGGAATTCCCAGGCGAGGTGCCCGGTGAACGAGGCCATCAGCACCCGGTGGCGGCGGCTCACGATCGCCGCCGCCTCCTCGAGCGCGGTGAGGTGGCCGGGGCCGCCGTGGCCGTTGGCGACGAGGATGAAGCGGAAGCCCGCGCGCGCCAGCGAGGCGCCGTAGTCCACGAGCGTGTCCCGCACGACCCGCTGGCGCACGCTCACGGTGCCCGTCGCGTCGAAGGTGAACGAGCCCAGGTGGAGCGTGGGGGCGAGCACCACGGACCAGCCGGGGCGCGCGGCGAGGAGGCGCTCGCCGATCGTCTCGGCGAACCAGCGCGCCGCCATCGCGTCCACGCCCACGGGCAGGTGCGGGCCGTGCTGCTCGAGGGGGCTCACGGTGAGCACGACCACGGTCCGGGCCCGGTCGAGCGCGTCGAGCGCCGGCGTGGACATCTCCTCCAGCAGGTAGAGGCTCAAAACGAGCTCCCTCTCGTCGCGGCGAGGTACTCGGTCTTGGCGCGCTCGAGCTCCGCCAGGATCTCCCGCCGCTCGGCCACGAGCCGCCGCGCGTCGTGCTCGCGCGTGAGCGCGACGAGCCCGAAGCGCAGCCGGCCCGTGAGGCGCCCCGCGCCGACCAGGTAGCGGAACGCCAGCAGCCCCGCGACCGGCAGCGAGAGCGCGAACGCCACGGCCCAGCGCGGCCCGGCGAGCCGGGCGACGCCCCAGATCTCGAGCGCCCAGAATAACGGATACGCGAGCACCGCGGCGAGGAATCGCCAGGTCGCGTAGTCGGTCTCCTTCCGCGACATGCGGCGCGCGAGCCAGCGCGGGATCCAGTAGGGGAGGAAGTTGACGGCCGCGCCGTAGACGAACACCGGGAAGCCGACCACGGCCTGCCAGCCGCGGTGCAGGCGCGCGCGCGCCCGCGGGCGCTCGAGCCGCGCGCGCACCGCCTCGTCCTTCACGCGGTACTCGACGAGGAGCGCGCGATAGCTCTGGATCCGCTGCCAGAGCCGCTCGACGCGCTCGGCGTCGCGCCGCCGGAACCAGGCGACCGCGTCCACGAGCGAGCGCGAGAGGCGGACCGGGTCCACCTGGCGCGCGCCGAGCCCGCGCTCCTCGCGCAGCTCGCGGACCAGCGCGTCGCGGTACAGCTCCTCGACGGCGCGCACCAGGCGCGCCTCGTCGATCCGGTCCACGTGTACGACCTCGGCCTCCATCGCCCACTGGATCGCGTCGGTGAGGGCGTCCACGGCCTTCACGGGGTCCGCGCGCCAGGCCTCGACGTACGGCCCCACGGCCACGGGCGGGCCGAACGAGACCAGCACGCGCCCGCGGAACGACTTGCGCGCCTCGAAGTTGAGCCCGACGGGCACGAGCGTGAGCGCCCCCGGGTGCTCGGCCTCGAAGCCGAGCGCGATGCGCGCCGCCCCCGTCTTGATGCGCTGCACGCGCGCCTCGGCGTGCGTCGTGCCCTCGGGGTAGATCGCGACGAGCCGGCCCGCCGCGAGCGCCTGCCCGCACGCCTCGAAGGTCGCGACGTTCCTGTCCATCTTGTCGGGGTCGTCCTGCCTGCGGTAGACGGGGATCGCGCCGCACGCCAGGAGGAAGCGCGCGACGAGCCGGTTCCGGAAGAGCGCCGCCGTCGCCAGGTAATGGACCTTGCGCGGCAGCACCGCGCCGATCAGGAGTGAGTCGATCAGGTTGTTCGGGTGGTTGATGCAGAGGAGCACGGGGCCGGCGGGCGGCACGCGCTCGCGGTGGCGCGCGTCCACCGCCTTGAAGAAGAACCAGATCCAGAACCTGACGACCACGCGGACGGCCGCGTAGAAACGGTTCATCGCGTCACGCGCCGGCGTGGCCTCGGGCACGCGGCTCATGTAGAATGCCGGGCGTGCTGGAGAAGCTCGCCGAGCGCGTCAACGCCGACGCCGGCCTCGTCCGCCGCGGGCGCTACCTCTCCACGCGCTTCCTGGTGGGCATGGGCGACACCGAGTGGCTCGTCGCCGTCCACGAGGGCCGGATCGAGCGCGTCGAGCGCGGGCCGTTCCTGATGCGCGAGTACGCCTTCTCCATCCGCGGCTCCGCCGACGCCTGGCGGCGCCACTGGGAGCCCGCGCCGGCTCCCGGCTACCACGACCTCCTCGCGATGGCGAAGCACGGCCACGTGCGGATCGAGGGCGACCTCCGGCCGCTCATGGCGAACCTGCGCTGGGTGAAGGACGTGCTCGCGCTGCCGCGGCCGGCCGCCCCCGCGCGCCTCGCGCCCGAGCTGCCCGAGGCCGAGACGATCGTCGGGCGCTACCGCCGCATCGTCCTCGACGGCCGCCCGCACCGCGTCTACTGGGAGGAAGCGGGACAGGGGATCCCGCTCGTGTGCCTGCACACCGCGGGCGCCGACGGCCGCCAGTGGCGCTACCTCCTGAACGACGCCGACGTCACGCGCCACTTCCGCGTGCTGGCCTTCGACATGCCCTGGCACGGCAAATCGCTGCCGCCCGCCGGCTTCGAGGGCGAGGAGTATCGCCTGACGACCGCGGGCTACGTGGGGATGATCCGCGCCTTCTGCCGCGCCATGGCGCTCGAGCGCCCGGTGGTGCTCGGCTGCTCGATCGGCGGCAAGATCGTGCTGGAGCTGGCGCGGCTGCACGCGAGCGAGTTCCGCGCACTCATCGGCGTCGAGTCGGCCGCGTACCAGCCGCCCTGGTACGACGACACCGGCTGGCTCCACCGGAGCGACGTCCACGGCGGCGAGGTCGCGGGCGCCATGATGTCCGGGCTCATCGCGCCCCAGAGCCCGGCGCCGACGCGCTGGGACACGCTCTGGATGTACATGCAGGGCGGGCCCGGCGTCTTCAAGGGCGACCTCTGGTGCTACCGGACCGACGGCGACTTCCGCGACCGCGTCGCGCAGATCGACACCTCGCGGTGCCCGCTCTACCTCCTCACCGGCGAGTACGATTTCTCCTGCACGCCCGAGGACACGCGCCGCACCGCGGAACAGATCAAGGGCGCGCGCGTCACGATCATGAAGGAGATCGGCCACTTCCCGATGAGCGAGAACCCCGCCCAGTTCCGGACGTACCTGCTCCCCGTCCTCGACGAGATCCGCGCCCGCCACTAGCGCTCGCCCTGCTCCGCGTGCAGGCGGAGCAGCTCGGCGAAGTCGGCGACCGCGAGCGACTGCGCCCACTCGACGCCCTCCGAGTCGCGCCCGTAGGCCTCCGCCATGTAGGCCACGGCCTCGTCCTTCGCGCGGAACAGCCGCCAGAGGTGGCCGGCGCCGCCGCCGACGCGGCGCAGGTGGAACACCGGGTCGCTCGGCGAGTGGGGCTCGTAGCTCGCGCGCTGCCCGAAGCGGTCGAGCGTGATCCAGGCGACGGCGATGCCGTGGCCCGAGACCACGCGCGCCTTGAGCGACGCCTCGGGCGGGAGCGAGTCGATGTCGCAGAGCCGCGGGCCGTAGTAGACGGGGACGGCATCGGCGGGCAGCGCCAGCTCGACCTTGATCGGCTCGCCGAGCGAGTCGAGGAGCGCGCGGGTCTCGTCGCCGATCCAGAGCGCGCCCGGCTCGGCGTGGTCGGGCCACGCCTCGACGACCTGGCCCTTGGGCGCGAGGCCGCGGCGCCGCGCGATCTCGTCGCGGGCGGCGGTGAGGTAGAGGCGGCTCACGGCACGCGCACCCAGCCCTCCATGAGCCGGCGCGCCGTCCGGTAGACCGTCACGCTCTCGGCCCACGGGGCGCCGTCGCGCCGGCCCACGCGCGCGGCGATCGGCAGCACGCCGGAGGGGTGCCCGAGTCGGATCGTTGTCGCGGGGTCCGCGGGCCCGGCTTCGACCGAGGGGGGCCCGCCGTCGGCGCGGGTGCCTCCGCGCGCGCACTCGTGCACGACGGTGCCGTCCACGCGCGCGGCGACGGCGAGGCACATCGCCGCGGTCAGCGCGAAGGCGCGATGGCAGTTGCCCATCGAGATCACGCGCGCGACGAGGTCCACCCGGTCGGCCGCGTGGTGGGCGCCGTCGAGCGCCGTGAACGCGGCGGGCGGCGCGACGAGCGCGATCTTCGGGACGGCGGCGCTCCCGGTGAGGCCGATGCGCCGGCCCGCCTCGACGCGGATCGCCTCCAGGCGCGCGGCGAGGGCGCGGTCGGCGTCCACCGCCTGGGGCGTCTCGGTGCCGGCGAGCCCGAGGTCCTTCGCGCGGACGAACACGAGCGGGTTGGTCGCGTCCACGAGCGAGACCTCGCCGCCGCCGACCAGCTCGCGCGCCGCGCCCGTCGGCAGCAGGCGCCCGGTCCCGGCGCCGCCCGGGTCGAGGAAGTCGAGCGCGATCCGCGCCCCGCGCCCGGCGACGCCCGCC
Source organism: Candidatus Rokubacteria bacterium GWA2_73_35 (assembly GCA_001790205.1). Lineage (GTDB taxonomy): Bacteria > Methylomirabilota > Methylomirabilia > Rokubacteriales > CSP1-6 > GWA2-73-35. Next base: position 6,499 of record MGBU01000136.1, read on the forward strand.
AGCTCGAAGTCGCCCTCCACCGCGGCCTCGCCCCCGAGCACCTCGAAGCGCGCGACGATCAGCTTCTTCGTGTTCGTGTTGTGGATTCGGACGGCGACCTCGCCGGTGAAGTCCCGCGCCGACAGCTTCACGAGCCCCTCGTCGACCGCGAACGGGCCGACGGACGACGAGCAGTTGCCGCAGTTCCCCGCGTAGTCCACGACGGGCGTGCCGACCTCGACCTGGGCGAAGGTGTAGTCCACGTCGGCGTCGGCGCGGCTCGCGGGGGCGATGATGCACGCCTTCGAGAGCGAGGAGATGCCGCCGCCCAGGCCGTCGAGCTGGCGCCCGTAGGGGTCGGGGCTCCCGAGGGCGGCGCAGAGGAGGCGGTCGCGCTCGGGGCCGGCCGGCGGCAGGTCGCGCGAGTGGAAGACGAGGCAGCGGCTGGTGCCGCCCCGCATGTAGACGGCGTGGATCCTCTTCTGGCTCACGCGTCCCGCCTCACGCGCGCCCCCGCGTCCGGGCCCTCGTGTGCGCCAGGAGTCCGCCCGCCAGGAGGATCTCGCGCTCGCGCGGGCTCAGCGCGCACGAGGCGGTGAAGCCGCTTCCGCTGCGCGTGTTGCGGACGCTCACGCGCTCGCCCGCGGCGAGTGCCTTGCGCAGGCCGGAGAGCTCGAGCCGGTCGCGCGGCTCGATCCCGTCGAGCGCCGCCGGGTCGTCGAAGACGAGCGGCACGATGCCCCAGTTGAGCAGGTTCGCCCGGTGGATGCGCGCGAAGGACTTCGCGAGCACCGCGCGGACGCCGAGGTGCATCGGCCCGATCGCCGCGACCTCGCGCGAGGAGCCCTGGCCGTAGTGCTCGCCGGCCACGATGACCCCGCGCCCGGCCGCCTTGGCGCGCGCGACGAACTCCGGGTCCACGTAGCGGAAGCAGAACTCGGCGATCGCCGGCACGTTCGAGCGGAAGACGAGCACGGCGGCGCCGGCGGGCGAGATGTCGTCGGTCGACACCTTGTCGCCGAGCTTGATCAGCACCGGCGCTTCGAGCGTCTCGGCGACCGGCTCACCCAGCGGGACCGGTTTGATGTTCGGTCCTCGCGTGACCTCGCCCTGGCCGTCGGGCGCGACGAAGCCGGCTGTCGAGGCGGCGAAGTTCCCAGGCAGGTAGGGCTCGGGCGTGGCGCCGACCTCGCGCGGGTCGGTGATGCGCCCGGCGAGCGCCGAGGCCGCGGCCGTCACCGAGGAGCAGAGGTAGACCTGGTCGTCCTTCACGCCGCTCCGTCCCGGGAAGTTGCGGTTGAAGGCGCGCAGGCTCTTCGCCCCCGCGGCCGGCACGTGGCCGATGCCCGCGCACGCCCCGCACGAGGGCTCCGAGACGAGCGCGCCCGAGGCCAGCAGGTCCGCCAGCAGCCCCTCGCGCGCCATCGTCTCGAGGATGCGGTGGCTGCCGGGGAACAGCACGAACGAGACCGAGGGGTCGACGCTCCGGCCGCGCAGGATCTCGGTCACCGCCCACATGTCCTCCCAGGAGCCGTTCGTGCACGAGCCCACCATCACTTGCTCGACGGGCGTGTCCGCCACCTCCGCGACGGGCACGACGCGGTCGGGCGAGCCCGGCAGCGCGACGAGCGGCTCGACCGTGGAGAGATCCAGCTCGATCTGGCCGTCGTACTCCGCGTCGGCGTCCGCCTCCTGGGGCGCCCAGGCGTCCTTCCGGTGCAGGCGGCGGAGGTAGTCGCGCGTCACCCGGTCGCTCGGGAAGACGCTGGTCGTCAGCGTCAGCTCGGCGCCCATGTTGGCGAGCGTCATCCGCTGCGGGAGCGAGAGCGCCGCGCCCCCCGGCCCCGCGTACTCGAAGATCTTCCCCGCGCCGCCCCGCACGCCGAGGCGCCGGAGCAATTCCAGGATCACGTCCTTCGCCGTCACCCACGGGCGCAGCTCGCCCGTGAGCCACACGCGCACGACCTCCGGCATCGTGAGCGCGTAGGAGCCGCCGCCCATCGCGACGGCGACGTCGAGGCCGCCCGCGCCGAGGGCGAGCATGCCGGCGGCGCCGCAGAGCGGCGTGTGGCTGTCGGTGCCGAGCAGCGTCTGGCCCGGCACGGCGAAGGTCTCGAGATGTACCTGGTGGCAGATCCCGTTGCCGGGCTTGGAGAAGACCGCGCCGTAGCGGCGCGCCGCGGTCTGGAGGTAGCGGTGGTCGTCGGAGTTACGCGAGTCCACCTGGGAAACGTTGTGGTCCACGTAGGCGACGACGCAGCCGGGCACGACGCGCGGGAAGCCCATCGCCTCGAACTGGAGGAAGGCCATCGTGCCGTTGGTGTCGGTGAGGAGCACCTGGTCCACGCCCAGGCCGATCTCCTCGCCCGCGACGGGCCGGCCCGCGCGCAGGTGCGCCTCGATCAGCTTGCGGGTGAGGCTCCGGCCCATCGATCGTGCCGGGGGGGAGCGAGCGCCGCTCCTCCCCCAGACCCCCCCACCGCCTCGATCCGGGTCATGTCACCGCCCGGCCACCGGGACGAAGGCGCGGCGGCCGGCGCCCACGTAGTCCGCGCGCGGCCGGATCAGGCGGTTGTCGTCGTGCTGCTCGATGATGTTCGCCGTCCAGCCCGCGATCCGCCCCGCCGCGATCACCGGCGTGAAGAGGTCCACCGGGATCCCGAGCGAGTAGAAGAGCGGCGCCGAGTAGAAGTCCACGTTCGGGATGAGCCCCTTGGCCTTGTTGATCCGCGCGTGGAGGGCCACGGCCATCTCGTACCACTTGAACTGGCCCGACTGCCGGCACGCCTCTTCCGCCATCCCCCGGAGGATCGCGGCGCGCGGGTCGCCCGCCTTGTAGACGCGGTGGCCGAAGCCCATGAGCCGCCGCTTCTCGGCGAGCGCCCGGTCGGAGAAGGCGTCCACGTTGGCGACCTCGCCGATCTCGAGCAGCGTCCGCATCACGGCCTCGCCCGCGCCCCCGTGGAGCGGCCCCTTGAGCGCGCCCACGCCGCCCGCCACGGCCGAGTGCAGGTCCGACTGCGTCGAGGTGATCGTGCGCGTCGTGAAGGTGGACGCGTTCAGCTCGTGCTCGGCGTAGAGCGTCAGGCTCGCGTCGAACGCCTTCCCCACCACCCCCGACGGGCGCTTGCCCGTCAGCATGTAGAGGAAGTTCGCGGCGTGGCCGAGGTCCGCCGCCGGCGCCACGGGCTCCTGGCCGCTCCGGATCCGGTGGTGCGCGCAGATCGCCGTCGCGAGCTGGCTCGCGAGCCGGACCGCCTTTTTCACATTGGCGTCGTGGGCGTTGTCGGTCGCGTCCGGGTCATGCATCCCGAGCATCGCGACGGCCGCCTGGAGCGCCCGCATCGGGTCGGTCTTGGGCGGCATCAGCCGGAACGCCTGCACGAGCTCCCGCGGGATCTCCCGCGTCGCGATCAGCGCGAGCGTCGTCCGGTCGAGCTGCGCGGCCGTCGGCAGCTCGCCGTGCCAGAGCAGGTGACAGACCTCCTCGAACGTCGCCCGCCGGGCGAGGTCGGCGATGTCGTAGCCGCAGTAGGCCAGCCGGCCGTTCGCACCGTCCAGATCGCAGAGCCGGGTCTCCGCGGCCACCACGCCCTCGAGTCCGCGGATGAGCTGGGAGCCTTCCTTGTCCATGGTTGCGCCTCTCGGTCGTCGGGTACCCGGATGGTAGCAGGAATCCCCCGCCCCCGCGCGCCGCCGGCGCTGACCCTCATGGTTGCCGGCGCCGTCGCGCTCGGCTACCTTCGTAGGAGTCAGCCAACCGCGATGACATCACCGGTCATTCAGACGCCGAAGCACTTGTTGGGGCGTCTGTTCACGCGCCGCGCCGGCCCCGCTCGTCCACTGGCTGTCGTCGGTTGGTGGGAAGGACGGCGAGTGGCGTACAACCTCATCATCGGGGCGGTCGGCATCGTCAGCTCGGGCGTCATGGTGACGGTTGCGTTCACCTGCGAGAGCCGCGGCGGTGCCCCGATCGGACTGCCGGATCCGCCTCTCTTCGCCGTCCTCGCTGTCCTCCTGTACGGCATCCTCGCGAACGTCTGCTATACGGGGGGATGGATCACGGAGCTCCTCGTCGCCAGATTCTGGGGTGTCGACACGTCGCGGTTCGGTCCGATCGCATTCAGTCTCGGGACAGCGTTTTCCGTCCTGGTGACGTTGGTTCCGGCAGGGGTCGTCATCGTCATCGCCGCCATCACGGCATGCGGCGGTTCCTGAGGCCCGAGGGGTCGCGCGAGAGCGCTGGCGAGACGACAGGAGCGCCACGGTGATGGAGCAGGATCGCTGGACGCGCTGGCTGCTTGAGGGCCGATTCGGCGGTGACGCCGAGTACGCCAAGGAGTATCTCGCGCGGCTCCGCGAGGTGCGCGACGCCGTCCTGGACCATCGCCTGAAACTTGTCGACGGCGCGACCCTCCTCGACGTCGGCGCTGGGGACGGGCTCATCGGGTTCGGCGCGCTTGAGCGGATGAGCCAGGGGGGGCGCGTGGTCTTCAGCGACATCTCGCGGCCCCTGCTCGAGCGGTGCCGATCCGTGGCCGCCCGGATGGGCCTCGGCGACCGCTGCGACTTCGTGGAAGCGCCCGCCGAAGATCTCGGGCCGATCGCCGGTGAGACGGTGGACGTGGTCACCACGCGCTCGGTCCTGATCTACGTCGGCGACAAGGCGGCGGCCTTTCGCGAGTTCCACCGCGTGCTGAAGCCTGACGGCCGGATCTCGCTGTTCGAGCCGATCAACCGGTACGGGTTGGACGCGTGGCGTTACGATGTGGCGCCCGTGCTTGACCTCGCCCAGCGCCTGCGCGACTTCTATCGACGGCTCCAGCCGGTGGACTCCGATCCGATGCTCGACTTCGACGAGCACGACCTCGTCGCCCACTGCGAGGCCGCAGGCTTCATCGACATCCATCTCGCTCTCCACATCTTCGTGCGATCGGCCACGCCCCAGCCGTGGGACCGCGCGATCTCGATCCCCGGCAATCCGAACATTCCCTCCCCGCGTGACGCGATGGCCCGGGTCTTCAGCGCCGAGGAAGCCGCGCGCTACGAGGCGCACGTACGGCCACAGGTCGAGGCCGGCCGCGGCGTCGTGCGGGAGGCGGTCGCGTATCTGGCGGCGATGAAGCCCGAGCGGCCGTCGGCCCCACCGGTGGAGGAGGCTTCACGATGACCGGCGGGCCTGCTACCCTGGCGCGGCAGGGAGGCGTTGATGAGCCGATCGTACGTCGCCGAAAACGATGCTGCGCGAGCGCGGCTGAAAGCGTTCGTCAGGGGGGTGAGTGATGGCACGATGGCCCGCGCCATCGGTCATGGCTGGACGGTGGGGGCAGCGCTGGCGCACCTGGCATTCTGGGACAGGCTGTGGCTGGCGAAGTTCGACGAGTTCGAGCGCACGGGTGCGGTGAGGATCCCGCCCGTGGAGGGTTTCGTCAACGGGATGAACGACGGCATGCGGCCCTGGTGGCTGAGCATTGCTCCGGGCGAGGTCCGGCACGAGGTCGTCGCCGCCGCCGAGGCGGTGGACGGGAAGGCAGAGAGCCTGCCCGACGGGTTGGTCGAGGCAATCCTTTCTGCGCGCCCACGCACGCTCGTTCGTGCCGTCCATCGCCGCCAGCACCTCGACGAGATCGACCGTGCGCTCGCGGGCTCGGTCGACGCGCAGCCACATCGCAAAGCGCCTTCCGATCCGTACCGCCCTGACTTGGCGACGGGTGCTCGTCCGGGCCCCAAGTCCTATCTTTCTACGGGCTGGTGAGGAGGACGCGCGACTCTGATGGCCGGCCGCACCTACCGCGTGATGTATCACGTCGGGGGCGCGCTGAACCTGGAGGACTCGTTGACGATCTCTTCGGTTACTTCGCAGTGATCAACTTTCTCCGAACTGGGGAACTTGCGCGCCGGCTTCGCGAGACGGTCGGAGGCCGGGCT
>MGBU01000137.1 GCA_001790205.1 Candidatus Rokubacteria bacterium GWA2_73_35
CGGCGTCGTGCAGCGGCTCGCCCGGGCGGTCCCACTGCTCGATGCCGCGCGTGGGCAGCAGCAGGCAGGTCGGCCCCTTGGCCGCGCCCAGACGCTCGCCGATCGCCCGCGCGATCGCCGCGCGCAGCGTCGGCGCCGACGTGGCCGACGCGATCAGCCGGTTGTGCCGGTGCACCGGCCGCCCGGCCAGCACCGGTGGCACCGGCGCCCAGGCCGGAAAATCGACCATGTCCACCGCGCCCGGCGCGACGATCTGCGGGGTGCCGGCACGGCCGGCGCCAGTCAGCCGGTCGGCCCCGGCGGTGACGACCGAACCGCCGACGTGGTTGGCCAGCTCCTGCAGGCTGAAGTCCATCACCGCGGCGAAGCGGCCGGCGGCGGCCAGCGCCTCGAACGCGCGCCCGCCCATCCCGGTGGTGTGAAACACCGCCAGCTCGTAGCCGCGCGCCTCGAGCGCGGGCTTCAGCGCCACCATGTACGCGAGGCAGCTCTTGCCCAGCGAGGTCATCCCCACCAGCGGCCGGTGGGACCGCGGCGGCAGCGCGGCGCGCGCCGCGCCCACCACCGCCCCGGCGGCCTGCGCGAGCGCCGAGCGGCACAGGCTGTTCAGGCCGTAGAGCCCGCCCGCCCACAGCACCATGATGAGGTCGGGCGTGATGCGCTCCGGCGGGATCAGGTGCGAATAGGCCACCGTCGACAGCACGACCTTCGGGCAGCCCAACGGCAGCGCCGCGGCGACGTCGAACGCGAGGTCGGTGCCCATGGTACCGCCCAGCGCCAGCAGGCCCTGGATCTCGCCTTGCGCGTGCAGCCGGCTGGCGATCGCCGCGGCGCCCTCGGCCATCCGCGTCATCGCGATGTTTTCGTCGCCGCCGTCGATCACCGCCCGCAGCGTCGTGCCGGCCGCGGCGGCGACCTCGGTGTTGGCGATGTCGACCGGGGCGTGGCCGGCCGCCAGCACGCCCACGTCCATCAGCCGCGCCCGCGCGCCCAGGGCCAGCAGGCGCTCGCGCAAGAACGCGAGCTCGTCGCGTTTCGTGTCGACGGTGCCGACGAGCAGGATCGTCGGCGCCGCGGTCACGAGGCGGCGACCTCGTCGAGCGCGGCCTCGAGCGTGCCGCACAGGAAGCCGAGCTCGTCCGGCGTGATCACCAGCGGCGGCGACAGGATCATGTTGCCGCCCGACACCCGCACCATCAGCCCGCGGCGGTAGGCCGCGCGGGCGACGCGCGCGGGCAGGTCGCTCGTCCTGGGCAGCGGCGCCTTCGTCGCCGGATCGGCGACCATCTCGACGCATGACATCAGCCCACGGCCGCGCACGTCGCCGACGAAGGGCACGCGTCCGACCAGGCCGCGCAGCCGCTGCTGGAACGCAGGCCCGACCCGGGCGACGTGGCCCGGGATGTCGTCGCCCTCCAGGATCTTCAGCGTCGCCAGCGCCGCGGCCGCGGCCACCGGATGCGCGCTGTAGGTGTAGCCGTGCATCACCTGGCCGCCGCCGGTGGCGTCGCGGTCGAACACGTCGGCCACCTTCGTGCCGATCGCCGTCGCGCCGAGCGGGATGTAGCCGCTGCTGATGCCCTTGGCCAGGCACCACAGGTCGGCCTTGACGCCCCAGAGGCGCGTGCCGAACATCGCGCCGCCGCGGCCGAAGCCGGTGACCACCTCGTCGGCGATCAGCAGCACGCCGTGACGGTCACAGACCTCGCGCACCAGCGGCCAGAAGGTGGCCGGCGGCACGATCACGCCGCCGGCGCCCTGGATCGGCTCGGCGATGAAGGCGGCCACGGTGTCCGGGCCCTGGAACACGATCTCGCGCTCGAGCTGCCCGGCGACGATGCGGCCGAGCTCGGCCTCGTCGTTCGTGTACGGGTTGCGATACAGCCACGGCGAGTCGATGTGGAGACAGCCCGGCAGCAGCGGCTCGTACGCGCGCCGAAAGCGAGGGTTGCCGTTGACGCTCGCACCGCCGAAGTGCACGCCGTGGTAGCCCTGCCTCAGCGCGATGAACTTGGTGCGGTCCTTGTCGCCGCGCAGCTTGTGGTACTGGCGCGCGATCTTCAGCGCGCCCTCGACCGCGTCGCTGCCGCCGTTGCCGAACATCACCGCGGCGACGCCGTCCGGGCGCATCAGCGCCACCAGCGCGGCCGACAGCTCGATCGCGCGCGGATGGCTCGTGCCGGCGAAGGTGTTGAAGAACGGCAGCTCGTCGAGCTGCGCGACGATCGCGTCGCGCACCGGCTTGCACGAATGGCCGAGGTTGCTGCTCCACAGCCCGGCCACGCCGTCGAGCATCTTGTGGCCGTCGACGTCCCACACCCAGCAGCCCTCGCCGCGGGCGATGATGTCCGGCCGGGTCTCGCGCATCGCCTTCGGATGCGCCATCGGGTGCCAGAGATATTCGGCGTTGGCGCGCTTGAGCGCGTCGACCGCGTCATTCATCGCAGGCTTCCTCCGCCCCGACCATCGCGCCCCCGGCGGCCCAAGTCAACCGAGCACCTGGACGGGGACCTGACGATCCTTCCTTGCCCGCTGAGGCCCTGCCGGAAGAGATCGACGCTGGCAAGACGGGCCCGCAGCATCCCTTCGAGATCCGCTGTCGCATAAAGCGCGACAGCCTCCTGGCAATGAGCCAGGAGGCTGCGTGCGGGACGTTGGTTGCGGGGGCTGGATTTGAACCAGCGACCTTTGGGTTATGAGCCCAACGAGCTACCGGGCTGCTCCACCCCGCGGTGACTCATGCACCTTACCGTGGTCCGGCCGCCCAGTCAACCCTCTGCGGGAGATTCGCCCGGCGCGCCGGCGGCCCAGGAGGCGCGCGCTCGGGCCGGGCCCGGGCTGATCGAGGCCCTGACGGTCCCGGCCTGGCGGCGCCGACGACTCGATGCCGGAGCGGGCCACCGGCGTCCTGTAGGGTAGCGGCCGCGGGGGGCCTCGGGCGGGGTGCGCCCGGGAGCCCGGTCCGGCGGGGCCGTCCACAGGAGAGCGGAAGGAGCGCAATGCAATGACGCGACACAGCCTGCTCGTCGGGACCCTGGTGACCGCGGCGGCGCTCGTGCTGGCGCAGGGGGATCCGGCGGCCCAGCCGCCGGCCGGGCAGGGCCCAGTGATGGCCCAGCCGGGCGCGGTCCAGGCTCCCGTCTGCGGGGTCGAGCTGCCGCAGACGATGGCCCAGCCCGCGCCGATCGTCGGCTCCCAGCCCCCCGCGGCGCTCGGCCCCGGCCCCGTGCGCGGCCAGCCGGCCCCGGCCCAGCCGGGAGGCGTCGTGGTGGCTCAGCCGAGCCCCACCGCCCTGCGCACGCCGACCGAGCTCAAGGCCCACGACATGATCGGCGCGATCGGCGCCACCGTGCCGCTCAAGGCCACGCTCAAGCTCAAGACCGACGGCAGGCCCGTGCCCAACCACACGATCCGCTTCCGCGTGAGCGGGACCAGCGTCGGCGCCGACAAGACCAACGGCCAGGGCACGGCCCAGGTCGACTACAAGGTGCCGAACCAGTTCGGCGCCCGGAAGCTCGAGGTCGAGTTCGCGGGCACGCTCGTCTGCGCCGCGGCCAAGGACGAGGAGACGCTCGGCGTCGTGAAGTCGGCGACGAAGATGACGCTCGCGCTCCTGAACCCGAACCTGCCGATCCGCGAAGGCAGCACCGTGCACGTCAACGGCAAGATCGTGCGCATCACCGACCAGGCGGGGCTCGACGGCCGCGAGATCCCGTCAAGGTGGACGGCAAGGAGGCCGCCCGCCTCGCCACCTCGCCGAGCGGCGGATTCTCGATCAGCTACAAGGTGCCGGAGGGCTACGGCGTCAAGACCGGCAAGATCGAGGCGGCGTTCGAAGGCGACACGCTCTACGTGCCGACCGCGGGGACCCTCAGCTTCAGCGTGAAGCCCGACCTGCTCAGACGGTCAGCGCCAAGCTCGGCACGTCGAACCCGCCGAAGCCGAACACCGGCATCGGGGGCAAGAGCGTCCGCTTCTGGCGCGAGCGCGACGCGCGCTGGGCGGCGCCGCACATCCCGTCCAAGACGCTCGGCACCGCGACGACCAACGCGAACGGGGTCGCGACGCCCTCCTTCAAGATCGACGACAAGGCGTTCGGCTACAGCATCTACGCGTGGACGGGGTGGACGGCGAGCTGAGCGTCGAGAAGCTCTACGCGCTGGGCGGGATCCTCAAGGTGAACAAGACGCCGGTGAACATCGCGGTGACCGGGCCGGGCAGCGGCCAGATCGGCCGGACGCTCGCGCTGAAGGCGAAGGTCACGCGGGCCACGGACGGCGCGCCGGCCAAGGAGGTCCAGGTCCAGGTGCCGGGCGGCCCGCTCAAGGTCACCGACGCGAGCGGCGAGGTCGCCTCCAGCTACGCGATCGGCAGCGGCGGCGGCATCGGCGCGCGCACCGTGCAGGTGACGTCCAAGGAGGACGATCGGCACCTGGCGGGCACGGGCTCCAAGACCATCCAGGCGACGCCCAAGACGAACTGACGCGGGCGGCCCAGCGGCAGGCGGCGCGCGCGCCGCGGAGCTCGTCAGGCGCGGAGGACGCGGTCGGTCTTCGCCGCCTCGAAGCGCCCCGCGCGCGCGAGCGCCCAGAGCACGCGCCACGCCCCGCGCGTGGCGAGCAGCCAGTAGGTCTGGCAGCGGAACGTCCCCCAGAGCTTCTGGCGGAGGGTCGTCCGCGCGACCGAGACCGGCCGGGGGAACCACGGCGTCAGGCGCTCGATCGTCTGCTGGGTGAGGATCCCGCCCACCCAGACCGTGAGCGCCAGCGAGAGCGTCGGCGCCGTCACGCCCAGCACGAACCACGCGGGGTGGTACGCGAAGCGGTACGCGAGGTGCCAGCCGAGGAAGCCGAGCACGGGGTAGACGCACGCGGCGATCGGCCACTCGACCACCTTGTTGCCGACGTGCCGGGCGAGCTGCGCCAGGTTGAACGCCGTCGGCGCGCGACGCCACGTCCGCCAGAGGAAGCCGACGTCGTCGAGCACGCCCTTGTACCAGCGCGCGTTCTGCCGGATCATCCCCTCCCGCGTCTCCGGCAGGTCCACCAGCTCGAGCAGCGGCAGCGGCGCGAGCAGGATGCCGCGCGCGCCGAGGGCCAGGCCGAGCGTCGAGTCCTCGGTCGCCCCCGCGGCCGGGAAGCCCCCGAGCGCCTGGAGCGTGTCCAGGCGTACGAACTGGTGGTGCCCGAGGCAGATCTGCGAGCGGCGGAAGCCCAGCTCGAAGAGCGGGCGCACGGCGCGCCCGAGCCGCGGCGCCCGCGCCCGGAGGCGCCGGAACCACGCGACGCGCCGGCGCTCGTTGATGAGCCGCGCGATCGAGACGCGGATGAAGATGGACGACTGCTGGATCGCGCACACGCGCGCCCGGTGGTCGAGGCGCTCGAAGTTGGCGAGCGAGAGCGTCACGCCCTGGTAGGCGAGGCGCTCGGCCTCGCCGCGCGCCCGCGCCGCGGCGAGGTCCCAGGCGATCCAGCGGTAGGTGTGCGGGTCGGGGATCGAGTCGGCGTCGCTCACGCCGACCCACACGCGCGCCGGGTCGTACGCCTCGCCGAGCAGCGGCCGGAGGACCTCGGGCCGCAGCGCCCAGTTGAGCTGGTGGGCCTTCCGCCCCGGGCCCGGCAGCGCGACGACCGAGAGCATCTTCTGCTGCCAGGGCGGCAGGCTCTCCCGGAAGCGCCGCACCAGCTCGGCCGTCGGCGCGGCCATCTCGGGGTGCGGGGCGCGCTCCTCGTCCTCCCGGGTCGCGACGACGACGTGCAGGCGCGCGTGCGGGTAGCGTGAGGCGAGGAGCGTGCGGAGGGTCGTCGCGATCGCGGGCTCCTGCCACGCGGGCACCAGGTGCACGAAGACGGGCGCCGCCGGGTCGCGCTCGAGCGCGGCCTCGTCGGGGAGCGCGGCCAGGTGCCGGTACGCCGCCTCGACGAAGCGGCACGTCGTGAGCATGCCCTTCCAGTCGAGCGCGAGCTTGAAGACCGCGCGGGCGTTCACGAGGAAGGCCACCCAGAAGAGCACGAGCCAGAAGGCGCTCGTGCCCCAGAGCCACGCCCAGACCGCGTCCATGTCGGCGGCGTCCGCGCCGGTCGGCCTAGCGGCCGGTCGGGGGCGGCTGCGAGGGGAACTTCAGCACGGTCTCGCCCTCGCGCACCATCCCCAGCTCCTCGCGGGCGAGCTTCTCGATGTAGGCGGGGTCGTTCCGCAGCCGGTCCACCGTCTGCGTGAGCCGCTCCTGCCGCGCGCGGAGCGCGGCGATGTCCTGCTCGAGCGCCTCGATCGCGCGCTGCATGCGCCAGACGCGGACCGCGTTGGTCGCGCCGTAGACGGCGAGGCCCGCGGCGAGCAGCAGGACGAGGGCGACCCCGAGGCGGCGCGCGCTCACCGGCTCCCGCGGGTGTAGAAGGAGCGGCCCGGCCACGACGCGGCGTGCCCCAGCTCTTCCTCGATGCGGAGGAGCTGGTTGTACTTGGCCGTGCGCTCGCCGCGCGCGACCGAGCCCGTCTTGATCTGGCCGGCGTTGACGGCGACGGCGAGGTCGGCGATGAACGCGTCCTCGGTCTCGCCCGAGCGGTGGGAGATCACCGTGCCGTACCCGGCGCGCTTGGCCAGCTCGATCGCGTCGAGCGTCTCGGTGAGCGTGCCGACCTGGTTCACCTTGATGAGCACCGCGTTGGCGAGCCCGTGCTGGATCCCCTGCTGGATGATCGCCGGGTTCGTCACGAACACGTCGTCGCCCACGAGCTGGACGCGGGCGCCGAGCCGCCGCGTGAGCGCCCCCCAGCCGGCCAGGTCGTCCTCCCCGAGGCCGTCCTCGATCGAGACGATCGGGTAGCGGTCGCAGAGCGCCTCGTAGCGCGCGATCAGCTCGTCGCTCGAGAGCACGACGCCCTCGCGGCGCAGGCGGTAGCGGCCGCCGGCCTCGGCGAACTCGCTCGCCGCGACGTCGAGCGCGAGCAGGACGTCCTCGCCGGGGCGGTAGCCGGTGCGCTCGATCGCGGTCATGAACAGGTCGAGCGCCGCCGTGTTGCTCGCGAGGTTCGGCGCGAAGCCGCCCTCGTCCCCCACGCCGGTCGCGAGGCCCTTCTCCCGCAGCAGCTCCTTGAGCGTGTGGAAGACCTCGACGCCCGAGCGGAGCGCCTCGGCGAAGCTCTCGGCGCCGGCCGGCACGAGCATGAACTCCTGGAAGTCGAGGCCGTTGTCGGCGTGGGCGCCGCCGTTCAGCACGTTCAGCATCGGCACCGGCATCAGCCGGCCGCCGACGCCGCCCAGGTAGGCGTAGAGCGGCAGTCCTGCGTCGTCGGCCGCCGCGCGCGCGACCGCGAGCGAGACGGCCAGGATCGCGTTGGCGCCGAGCCCGGACTTGTTCGGCGTGCCGTCGAGCTCGAGCAGCGCCTGGTCCAGGGCGGCCTGCTCCGAGGCCTCGAAGCCCTCGACCTCGGGCGCGATCGTCTCCTCGACGTTGCGCACCGCCTGGCGGACGCCCTTGCCGCGGTAGCGTTGCGCGTCGGCGTCGCGCAGCTCGACGGCCTCGCGCTTGCCCGTGCTCGCGCCGGAGGGCACGGCCGCGCGCCCCCACGCGCCGGACTCGAGCTGCACCTCGACCTCGATCGTCGGATGCCCGCGCGAGTCGAGGATCTCGCGCGCGTAGACGCCGGTGATCGTGGACACGCTAGTTCTTCCTTTCCAGCACGTAGTCGGCCAGGGCGCCGAGCGGCGCGGCCGGCGCGCCGAGCGGCGCGAGCCGCGCCTTCACGCCGGCGACGAGGCGCTGCGCCTCGCGCCGCGAGGCGGGGACGCCGTGGAGCGCCGGGTAGGTCGCCTTCTGCTTGCGCGCGTCGCTCCCCGCGGTCTTGCCCAGCTCCTCGAGGCTGCCCTCGACATCCAGGATGTCGTCCACGATCTGGAAGGCGAGGCCGAGATCGCGCCCGGCGTCGCCGATCGCCTCGACGGCCGCCGGGCCGCCGCCGCCGAGCAGCGCGCCGACGCGCATCGCGGCCCGGATCAGGGCGGCGGTCTTGTGCAGGTGGATGTACTCGAGCGTCTCGGGCGTGATCGTCTTGCCCTCGGACTCGATGTCGACGACCTGGCCGCCGACCATGCCGAAGGTCCCGGCCGCGTCGGCCAGCGCGGTGACGACATCGCGGAGCACGCGCGGGTCGCGCGCGAGCGCCGCGTTGTCCGCGACGAGCTTGAAGGCCAGCGTCAGCAGCCCGTCGCCCGCGAGGATCGCCATCGCCTCGCCGAAGACCTTGTGGCTGGTGAGCCGGCCGCGCCGGTAGTCGTCGTCGTCCATCGCGGGCAGGTCGTCGTGGATCAGCGAGTAGGTGTGGATCAGCTCGAGCGCGCACGCCGCCGGCAGGACCTCGCACGGGGCGCCGCCGACGGCCTCGGCGCCCGCGATCACGAGGATCGGTCGCAGGCGCTTGCCGCCCGCCAGGACGCTGTAGCGCATGGCCCGGTGCACGGTGGCGGGCGGCGTGTCCTCGGCCGGCAGCACGCGCTCGAGCGCCGCGTCCACGAGCGCGCGGCGCTCCGCGAGGTACGCGGCGAGGTCGAAGTCGCTCACGCCTCGTCCTCCGGCTCCCAGACGAGCGGCCGGGTCCCGAGCGCGCCGGCCTCGTCCTTCGTCAAGAGCTCGATGCGCTTCTCGGCCTCCTCGAGGTACCGCGCGCAGTGGCGGGCGAGCGTCACGCCCTCCTCGAAGACCCGGAGCGACTCCTCGAGGGGGAGGTTGCCGGTCTCGAGCTGGCTCACGATCTGCTCGAGCCGCGCCAGCGAGTCCTCAAACTTGAGGTCGGTCATCGCGCTCCCTCGTCGCGGTCACCCGGCACTCGAGGCTTCCCTCGTGGAGCAGCACCCGCACGTCCTCCCCCGCCCCGACGTCGCGCCAGCTCCGCACGATCCCGCGCGCCGGCCCGAGCGTCAGGCTGTAGCCGCGCCCGAGCACCGCGAGCGGCGAGAGCGAGTCGAGCCGGGCGACCGCTGCGCCGACGCGGTGCCGCGCGTGGTCGTGCGCGCGCGCGATCTCGGCGCGCAGCCGCGCGTCGAGCCGCTCCAGACGGTGGCGCCCGCCCGTCACGCGCGCGAACGGGCTCGCCGCGCCGAGCGCCCGCCGGGCTAGCTCCACGCGGTGGGCGGCGCCGCGCAGCCGGCCCTCGACCCCGCGCCCGAGCCGCCCGACCCCCTCGTCCACCCGGCGCTCGAGATCCCTGAGCGGTCGCGTGGCCGCGCGGTCCAGCCGCGCGCGCAGATCCGTGAGCGCGTCCAGCACCGCCTGCTTCTCGCGCACGACCAGCTCGGCGGCCGCCGAGGGGGTCGGCGCCCGCAGGTCGGCGACGAAGTCGGCGATCGTCACGTCCACCTCGTGGCCGACCGCGGAGATCACGGGCGCCTTCGACGCCGCGATCGCGCGCGCGACGACCTCCTCGTTGAACGCCCACAGGTCCTCGAGCGAGCCGCCGCCGCGGCCGACGATGACGACGTCCACGTCGCCCAGCGCGTCGAGGTCGCGGAGCGCCTGCGCGATCTCTGCCGCGGCCCCCTCGCCCTGGACGCGGCAGCCCGCGACCACGATGCGGAGTCCGCCGAAGCGCCGGCCGATCACGCGCAGCATGTCGCGCAGCGCCGCCCCGCTCGGGGAGGTGACGATCCCGATCGTCCGGGGAAACCGGGGCAGCGCCCGCTTGCGGGCCGGGTCGAACAACCCTTCCGCCCCGAGCCGCGCCTTGAGCTGCTCGAACGCGAGCTGGAGCGCCCCGAGCCCGCGCGGCTCGAGCAGCTCGACGACGAGCTGGTACTCGCCGCGCTGCGCGTACACCTCGACGCTGCCGAAGGCCAGCACGTGGAGCCCGTCGGCGGGCTCGAAGCGCAGGCGCCGGCCGCGGTTGCGGAAGAGCGCGCAGCGGAGCTGCGCCTCGGCGTCCTTGAGCGTGAAGTAGGCGTGGCCGGAGCCATACAGTCTGAAATTCGAGACCTCGCCCTCGACCCAGACGGCCGGGAAGCGGTCCTCCACGAGCGCGCGGAGCTGCTCGGTCAGCGCCGCGACCGTGAGGACCGCGCGCTCGCCGCTCACCGGCGGGCCGCCCGGCGCTCGGCCGCGCGCAGCGTGTTGCGGAGCAGCATCGCGACCGTCATCGGCCCGACGCCGCCCGGCACCGGGGTGATCGCGTGCGCCCGCTTCTCGGCCGACGCGAACTCCACGTCGCCGGCGAGCTTGCCCGTCTCCAGCCGGTTGACGCCGACGTCCACGACCCAGGCGCCCTCCTTGACCATGTCCCCCGTGATCACGCCCGCGCGGCCCGCGGCGACGCAGAGCACGTCGGCGCGCCGCGTGTGGGCGGCGAGGTCGCGCGTGCGCGTGTGGCACATCGTGACCGTCGCGTGCCGCGCGAGGAGGAGCTGCGCGAGCGGCTTGCCGACGAGGCGCGAGCGGCCGACCACCACGGCCTCCGCGCCCTCGAGCGTGGCGCCGTAGTGGTCGAGGATCTCCAGGCACCCGGCCGGCGTGCACGGGACCACCGTCGGCGTGCCGGCGAGCAGCGCGCCGAGGTTCGCCGGGTGCAGGCCGTCCACGTCCTTCTCGGGCGCGATCGCCGCGAGCATCTCGTCCTCGTCGAGCCCGCGGGGCAGCGGGAGCTGGAGGAGGATCGCGTGGACGGCCGGGTCCGCGCTCAGGCGGCCGAGCAGCGCGAGCAGCGCCGCGCGGTCGAGCCCGCCCGGGTGGACGTGGTCCTCCGAGGCGATCCCGACCGCAGCGGCGGCCTTCATCTTGTTCCCGACGTAGATCCGCGAGGGCGCGAAGTCGCCGACGAGGACCGCCGCGAGCCGGGGCTGGAGGCCCGCCTGCTCGGAGAGCCGCGCCACGCCCGCGCGCACCTCGTCCAGCACCTTCTGGGCGACGAGCTTGCCGTCGAGGATCAAGCCGGGACGCGGAGGCGGCGGATGTCCAGGGCGCGGCCCGAGTCCGGGTCCACCGCGATCACGGCTCCGTGCAGCGCGGCCGGCCCCTTCGCCGGCTCGAAGCGCGCCGGCATCTGCTGGAGGAACCGCTGGAGGATCACGTCGCGGTCGACGCCGATCACGCCCTCGGTCGGGCCGGTCATGCCGACGTCGGTGATGTACGCGGTGCCCCCGGGCAGCACGCGCTCGTCGGCGGTCTGGACGTGGCGGTGGGTGCCGATCACGGCGCTCACGCGCCCGTCGAGGTACCAGCCCATCGCCTGCGACTCGGACGTGGCCTCGGCGTGCATGTCCACGAGGACGATCGGGGTCTCCCGGCGCAGCTCGGGGACGATCTCGTCGGCCTTCCGGAAGGGGCAGTCGATCGGCAGCATGAAGACGCGCCCCATGAGGTTCAGCACCGCGACCTTGTGGGGCCCGCACTTGACACTGATGTGGCCCACGCCGGGCGTGCCCACGGGGTAGTTCGCCGGGCGCAGGAGCAGGTTCTCGCGCGCGATGTACTCGACGATCTCCCGCTTGTCCCAGATGTGGTTGCCCGAGGTCAGCACGTCGGCGCCCTCGGCGAGGACCTGGCGGGCGATCGCCGGCGTCACGCCGAAGCCGGCGGCCGCGTTCTCGACGTTGACCACGCAGAAGTCGATCGCGTGCTGCTGGCGGAGTCCGGGCAGGAGCCGGGCGAGCGCCGTGCGCCCGGGCTCGCCGAAGATGTCGCCGACCATCAGGATGTTCACGGACGCTACTTGGCCACTTCGACCGCGCGGGTCTCGCGGATGACGACCACCTTGATGTGCCCGGGGTACTGCATCTCCGCCTCGATGCGCTTGGAGATGTCCTTCGCGAGCTGGTGCGCGTCGAAGTCGGAGATGACGTCGGCCTTGGTCATCACGCGCAGCTCGCGGCCGGCCTGGATCGCGTAGCACAGCTCGACGCCCTTGTAGGACAGCGCGATCTCCTCGAGCTTGGCCAGGCGCTTGATGTACGACTCGAGCACGTCGCGCCGCGCGCCCGGGCGCGCCGCGGAGATCCCGTCAGCGGCCTCGACGAGCACCGCCTCGATCGTCTCCGGCTCGACGTTCTCGTGGCCGCAGAGCGCCGCGTTGATGACCGCGGGCGACTCGTGGTACTTCGTGAGCACCTGGAGCGACAGCTCGGGATGGCTCCCCTCCTGCTCGTGCGTGAGCGCCTTGCCGATGTCGTGCAGCAGCCCCATGCGCTTGGCGAGCTTCACGTCGACCCGGATCTCGGCCGCCATCATGCCCGCGAGCCACGCGACCTCCATCGAGTGCTGGAGGCAGTTCTGGCCGTAGGAGGTCCGGAACTTCAGCCGGCCGACGAGCTTGATCAGCTCGGGATGGAGCCCGTGCACGCCCACCTCGAAGCAGGCGCGCTCGCCCTCCTCCTTGAGGTGCTGCTCCATCTCCTTCTTGACCTTCTCGACGACCTCCTCGATGCGCGCCGGGTGGATGCGCCCGTCGGCGATCAGGACCTGGA
>MGBU01000138.1 GCA_001790205.1 Candidatus Rokubacteria bacterium GWA2_73_35
GCGATGTCGTGGAACTCCATGATGACCCCGGGCTTGGCCGGGTCGTCCGGCAGGGCGTAGCCGACCGCGGCGGCCACCGTCTGGCCGGGCACGACGCTGGTCATCGCCGCGTACGCCGTCGGGACGAGGGCGCCGGGCTTGATCTTCGGAAGCTCGATGATCGAGACGTCGGGAGGGACGATGCTCGAGACCTTGATGAGGTTGATGTTGCCGATGCCCGCAGCCAGCAGCGCGTTGTCGAAGGCGTTGAGGGGGGTGCCCCCTTCGGCGTGGCCGACCGTGCAAGCCGCCATCGTGACCGTCTTCGTCATCCGCTCCTCCTTCGCCACTCCGGCCTCTCGCCCCCAATCTTCGAGCCCGCACGGCGCGGGCAGCAAAATCTTCAGTCACTCTACCGGGGCGACGAGTGAATGCAAGAGAAAAGTGCCCTCGCGGCGACGGGAGCGGGCGCCCGGCCTCGGCGCGACGCTCGCGGGCGGTCGACGCGGGCGCTCGGCGGCGCGCGGAAGGCGCCTCCGGCGGCGACGCCGCGGCGCCGGAAACCCCGCCGAGACGGTGTTTTTTTCTTGCAATCGAAAAAACCGGGCCATAGAGTGAATCAGATTTCGAGTGCAGTGAGAAATTTTTTCGAGCTGAAACGGCGACGCGAGGCCCGCGTTGCAGGAGAGGTGCGGTAGATGAACGGATCGGAGAAGGGAGGGCCGCTGGATTGAACGCTCTGGGACGACACCTGCTGCTTGAGTTGTTTGATTGTGACTCTGACGCCATCAACAATCTCGAGACGGTGAAGGCGGTTCTGATCGAGGCCGCCAGGCGGGCGCAAGCCACCATCGTCGACATCGTCTTCCACGAGTTCAACCCGTTCGGCATCAGCGGCGTCGTCGTGATCGCCGAGTCCCACCTCTCCATCCACACCTGGCCCGAGTACCGGTACGCCGCCGTGGACATCTTCTCCTGCGGGGACGTGCTCCAGCCCGAGGTCGCGGCCACCTACCTGGTCGAGCAGTTCGCGGCCGAGCGCACCGCGGTGGTCGACGTCCAGCGGGGCATGTTCCTCAACTCGGCGGTGCCGATCGTCAACAAGAGCCCGGTCGCCGTCAGTTGATAAGTCCGCAGTCTTATAAGTGGTTCTTCGAGACCACGACCGCCGTCGAGGGGCACATGCACGCCATCGTGCGGACGCTCGTGGAGACCCGGACCAAGTTCCAGCACGTCGAGATCATGGTCACGGCCGACTACGGCAAGGCCCTCGTGCTCGATGGGCGGATCCAGTCGAGCCAGGCTGACGAGTTCATCTACCACGAGGCCCTGGTCCACCCGGGGCTCCTGGCCACCGAGGGCCCCCCGCGGAGCGCCCTCGTGATCGGCGGCGGCGAGGGCGCGACCCTGCGCGAGATCCTGCGCTACCCCTCGATCGAGCGGGCCGTCATGGTGGACATCGACGGCGAGGTGGTGGACCTCTGCAAGCGGCACCTGCCCGAGATGCACCAGGGCGCGTTCGAGGACCGGCGGACCGAGCTGCGGCACGAGGACGCCCGGGCTTATCTGGAAGGGACCGCCGACCGGTTCGATTTCATCACGATCGACCTCGTCGAGCCCCTCGAGGCCGGGCCGGCCTGCCTCCTGTTCACGAAGGAGTTCTACACGCTCGTCCGGGAGCGGCTCACGCCGGCCGGCACCATGACCATGCAGGCGGGCATGACCAAGGTCGGCGAGCTCGGCTTCTACACGGCGATCCACCGGACCCTGCGCACGGTCTTCCCGGTGGTGGCCGGCTACCAGACCTACGTGTCGTGCTTCGGCACACCGTGGGGCTTCATCCTGGCCTCGAAGAAGGTCGACCCCTGCCGCCAGCTCGCGCCGGCGGTGGACGCGCTGGTCGCCGAGCGCGTCAAGGGGGCGCTCGCCTACTGGGACGGCATCACCCACCAGCACGCGTTCGCGCTGCCCAAGCACATCCGCAAGGCGATCGGCGAGCAGACCCGCCTCGTCACCGACGCGAACCCCCTGATCCTTACCTGAGGACGGCCTCGCGCGTGCCGGCCCAGCGAGGCGTCGGGCTGATCCTCCTGGTCGTCGTCGCCGGCCTCGTGGTGGGCTCGCTCCTGGGCGAGCTGCTCGGCAGCCTCCTCCCCGCCGGCTGGGGCCAGGATCTCCTGACCCGCGGCCCGACGATCGGTCTGGACCCGCCCGTGACCCTCGACCTCCGCTTCCTCGCGCTCACCCTCGGCGTCACGCTCAAGGTCAACCTGGTTGGCGTCGCCGGGATCCTGATCGCCGCGCTCACGCTCCGGCGCCTGTGATCCTGGCCTCGGCGTCGCCCCGGCGCCGCGAGCTCCTCCGGCGGATCTGCCCCGACTTCACGGTCGAGGCGAGCGACGTGGACGAGGCGCTCGGCGCCGGCCCCGTCGCCCCGGCGGTCGCGGCGCTCGCGCTCAGGAAGGCGCGCGCGGTGGCCCGGCGCGCGGGCCCGGGCCTCGTGCTCGCCGCGGACACGGTCGTCGTCCTCGACGGCGAGGTCCTCGGCAAGCCGGCGGGGCCCGAGGAGGCGCGGGCGATGCTTCGCCGCCTGCGCGGCCGGGCGCACGAGGTCCTCACGGGGGTGGCCGTGGTGGACGCGGCGAGCGGGCGCGCGGCCTCCGCCACGGAGCGCACCCGGGTCCTGATGGCCCACTACTCGGACGCGACGATCGAGGCCTACGTGGCGAGCGGCGCGCCGCTCGACAAGGCGGGCGCCTACGCGATCCAGGACCTGGACGGCCACCTCGTGGACGGGCTCGTGGGCTCCTACACGAACGTCGTCGGCCTCCCGGTCGAGGCCACGCGGCGGCTGCTGGTCGGGTTCGGCCTGCCGCTCAGCGCGCCGGGCGAGGCCTGAGCGCGCTCCGGAGGGGCTCGAGGTGAAGCAGCCGCTCGGCGTCGGGGAGCCGGAGGCTCGCGGGCAGGGGCGCGTGGGCGCGCACGAGCCGGATCGTCTGCTCCACCTGCGCGGCCGACACGAGGCCGTCGGGGAGCCAGAGGTCCCGGTCCGCGCGGAGCCGCTCGGTCGCCGCCAGGAGGGCTCGCGCGAAGCCGGCGAGCTCGGCGTCAGCGGGCTGACGGTCGGCGCGGGCGAAGACGGCGGCGCTCACGGTCCCCGCGCCGAGCGCCCCGTCGACGGCGGCGGGCGTCCTGAGATCGACGAGGAGGCTGGCCCGGCCCTCCGTGAGGAGCCGCGTTGCGTCGGGCTCCCTGACGAACGCGGCGTCCACCTCCCCCGCGCCGAGCGCGGTGACGAGCCCGCGGCTCCCGAGGCTCACGACGTGGAGCCGGTCCGGGCTGATCCCGGCGCGGGCCAGGAGCCAGCCGAGCCACGCCTGCTCGGGAGCGCCGGGGGTGGAGACGCCGACGCGGCGTCCCCTCAGGTCACCCACGTTGCGGATCGCCTGAGCGTGGGCGGCGCCGACGAGGAGGGCGCCGGGCGGCGCGGCCGTGAGCCCGAAGACCAGCCGCGGGGGCTGGGCCGGCAGGCGCGGGCCGAAGCGGAGCATCGCCTCGAACGTCGTCGCGGCGAGGTGAGCCCGGCCCTCGGCGAGCGCCTCGGCGGCGCCGGGCTCCGCCCGTGTCGTCCTGAGACGCACGTCGAGCCCCTCGCGGGCGAAGTCGCCCTCAGCGGCCGCGACGCGCAGGGGCAGGTACTCCGGTGACGTCGCGGGACCGCTCACGGCGACCACCAGCGTCTGGAGCAGGACGATGAGCCCGAGCATCGACCTAGGCCGCGCACCGCCCGCGCGGCGGCGCGGGATCCCCGGGCCGCCGCGCGACCCCGTCAAGGCGCGACTCCTGCGCCTGTACCGTGCCCTCGGACGGCGCTACGGCCCGCAGCGCTGGTGGCCCGGCCGGACGCCCTACGAGATCGCGGTGGGCGCCGTCCTCACCCAGCACACGGCCTGGCCCTACGCCGCGCGGGCGGTGGCCGCGCTGCGCGCCGCCGGGCTGCTCGGGCCGCGCCGGCTCGCGGCGACGTCCGCCGCGGCGCTCGCCCGCGCGATCCGGCCCGCGGGCACGCCACGGGTGAAGGCGCGCCGGCTCCGGGCGCTCACGCGCTGGCTCCTCGCGCGCACCGGCGGACGCTTCGCGCCGCTCGCGGGGCTCCCGCTCGGCCCGCTCCGCCGCGAGCTGCTCGCCGTGCCCGGCCTCGGGCCGGAGACGGCCGACGCGATCCTGCTCTACGCCGCCGCGCGGCCGGTCTTCGTCGCCGACGCCTACGCGCGGCGCGTGCTCGGACGCCACCGCCTGCTCCCGCGCGGCGCCGGCTACGAGGACGCCCGGCGCTTCGTCGAGGCGCACCTGCCGTCCGATCCCGCGCTCTTCAACGAGCTCCACGCGCTGGTCGTGGCCGTGGGCAAGGCGCACTGCCGCGCGCGGCCCCGCTGCGCCGGCTGCCCGCTGCGCTTCGACCTTCGCGGCCGCCCACCGGCCGGCTGATTTCATGGGGGGCTCCGGGCGCCCCCCAAGCCCCCCAGCGTTCGGGACGCCCCGGCGCAGCCGTGGCGCCCCTCGACACCCCGATTGCTTCACAGGCTCTGAGATCACCGGAACTCCAGGAGGAGCGCGACCAGGCGCTCGGCGGCGTCGGGCACGGCCAGGGCGCGCGCCCGCTCGCCCATCTCCTTGAGCCGGGCCGGGTCGGCGAGGAGCGCCTGCACCTCGGCGAGCAGGCGCACGGGCGTCAGCCCGGCCTGGGGCAGCACGACGGCGCCGCCGGCGCGCTCGACCAGCCGGGCGTTGGCTGTCTGCTCGTCGCCCCGCGCGCCGGGCAGCGGGACGTAGAGGGCGGGCAGGCCGAGCTGGCAACACTCGTTCACCGTCCCGGCGCCGGCGCGCGCGACGACGAGCGCGGCGGCGGCGTAGATCCCCGCCAGCTCGGCGCCGACCCAGGGCACGACCGCGTAGCGGCGCCGGAGCGCCTCGGGGAGGGCCGCCCGGCGCGCCTCGAGCCAGGCGCGGTCGTCCGTCGCCGGGTTGTCGCCGCACTGGTGGATCACCTGGGCGAGCTCGAGGAGCGGTCCGAGCGTCTCGCCGACGGCGCGGTTGATCCGCTGGGCGCCCTGCGCGCCGCCCGTGACGTACACGAAGGGCGCGGCGGCGTCGAAACCGAAGCGGCAGGCGGCGGCGGCGGGCGAGCCCCCGCGCAGCTCGGGGCGCAGCGGGTTGCCCGTGACCACGACCTTGCGCGGCGGGAAGTGGCCGGCGCTGTCCGCGAAAGTCACGGCGACCCGGCGGGCGAGGCGCGCGCCCAGGCGGCTCGCGAGCCCGGGCACCGAGGTCTGCTCGTGGAGCACGATCGGGATGCCCCGCATGGCCGCGGCGAGCATCGCCGGGACCGCGACGTAGCCGCCCGTCGCGAGCACCACCCGCGGCCGCACCGAGCCGAGGACGAAATGGGCGGCGACCACGCCCGCGGGGACGCGTACCAGCAGGTCCATCACGTTCCGCCACGCGACGGCGCGGCGGAGCTTGCCCGTCGGGATCGCGTGGTAGGGGATGCCGATTTCGGGCGCGCGCCGGGCCTCGACGCCCGCGCGCGAGCCGATCCAGGCGCAGCCGATGCCCCGGGAGGCGAGGAGCGCGGCGACGGCGAGGCCCGGGCTCGTGTGGCCGCCCGTGCCGCCACCCGCGATCAGGACCTCAGGGGGCGGCACCCTGGTCCCGGTGGCGCTCGAGAGCCAGGGCGAGCAGACGGTCCACGAGGTCGGCGTAGGCGAGCCCCGAGGCCTCCCACATCCTCGCGTAACCGCTCGTCGCCGTGAAGCCCGGAATCGTGTTGATCTCGTTGACGAGGATGCGGCCGTCCTCGAGGAAGAAGTCCACGCGCGCCATCCCCGCGCAGTCGATCGCGCGGAACGCCGCCAGCGCCAGCTCCTGGAAGCGCCGGGTCTCCACGGGCGTGACCGGCGCGGGCACCGTGAGCCGCGCCTGGCCCTCGGCGTACTTGGTCGCGTAGTCGTACCACGCGCCGCCGTACGTGATCTCGCCGGGCAGGGAGGCGCGGGGCTCGTCGTTGCCGAGCACGCTCACCTCGATCTCGCGCCCGCGCACGGCGCGCTCGACGAGGAGCTTCCGGTCGTGGCGCGCGGCCTCGTCGAGCGCCGCCGGCAGCGCGGCGGCGTCCGGGACCCGGCTGATGCCGACCGACGAGCCGAGGTTCGAGGGCTTGGCGAAGCAGGGGAAGCCGATCGCCGCCGCGACCCGGCGCAGGACCTCGGCGGGCGCCCGGCGCCACTCGCGGCGCAGCACGACCAGGTGCTCGACGACGGGCAGGCCGTGGGCGCGGAAGATGGTCTTCATCGTGGCCTTGTCCATGCCGATGGCGGAGGCGAGGACGCCGGCGCCGACGTAGGCCAGACCGGCCAGCTCGAGGAGCCCCTGGATCGTGCCGTCCTCGCCGTAGGGCCCGTGCAGCGCGACGAAGACGACGTCGAGGCCCTGGCGAAGCTCGGCGGGCAGCCCGCCGGGCGGCTCGGCGCGGACCAGCCCCGCCGCCGCCTGGGCGTCCACCGCCTCGGCGCGATCGGCGAGCGCCTTCTTCACGGCGCCCGTGGCGTCGTCCGCGGGCAGCGCCACGCGCGCCTCGGCCGCGAGCGCGCGCAGGGGGTCGCCGCCGACGCGCCAGCGGCCGTCGCGCGCGATGCCGAGGGGGACGACGGCGTGGCCGCGCGCCTCGAGCGCCGCGATCACCGACGCGGCGGAGGCGAGCGACACCTCGTGCTCGCCGGAGCGGCCGCCGAAGATCACGCCGACGCGCAGGCGCGGCATGCGGAGTATTCTAGCAGGACAGTGCTCACCGCCTTCGCGGATCGCGCGCGCCCGGTCCTGCTCGTCGTCCTGCTCGTGGCGCTCGCCACGTCGATCACGGCGATCCAGATCGTCGGCGCGCTGCTCATGCTGGCCACGCTCGTGCGCCTGCGCGCGCCGGCGGCGCGCCGCCGCTTCCAGGCCCCCCTCGCGGCGCCCGTGCTCGCGTTCGCGGCGGTCTCCTTCGCCTCCGCGGCCCTCGCCCGGGAGCCGTGGGACGCGCTCGACGCGACGCTTCCGGTCGTCTGGCTCGCGCTCTTCTGGGCGGCGCTCGACGCCTTCGAGGACGCGGCCCACGTCCGGCGCGCGCTCGGCGTCTTCTTCGCCGCGATCGCGGTGGCCTCGGTCTACGCGCTCGCGCAGGCGTGGGCGTGCACGACGAGCGTCCCGCTGCCGGACTGGGTGGGCGCGGCGCTCAAGGTCCGGCTCGCGCACTGCCGCGTCACGCTGCCGTTCCGCGCCAAGGGCTTCTTCAGCATCTACATGACCCTCGGGGGGAGCCTCACGATCGCGCTCGCGCTGCTCCTGGCCCGGCTCGCCGCGGGCGGCCGGCGCGCCTGGCGCGCGCTGCCGCCGACCCTGCTCGCGCTCATCGCCCTCGGGCTCACCCTCGTGCGCGGCGCCTGGCTCGGGCTCGCCGCCGCGATCGGGCTCCTGCTCGTCCTCAGCCGGCGGCTCGCGCTGGTCCTGCCGATCGCCGGCGCGCTCGTCGTCGCGCTCGTGGCGGACTCGCCCTTCCAGGCGCGGCTTTTCTCGACGCTCGACCCCACGGAGAGCACCGCGCGCGAGCGCCTGTACTTCTGGCGCGCCGGCGCGCGCATGGTGCGCGAGGCGCCGCTCTTCGGCCTCGGGCCGGGCGCGGTGCGCCGCGACTACCCCGCGTACAAGGACCCGGAAGCCGCGCGCCCGCGCACGAGCCACCTCCACAACAACCTCGTCCAGATCGCCGCGGAGCGGGGACTGCTCGGGCTCGCCGCGTGGCTCTGGATCTGGCTGGCCTTCTACCGGCGCGCGGCCGGGATCTACCGCGGGCTGCCGCGCGGGCGCGGCGAGGAGCGCGCGCTCGTCGCGGGCAGCCTGGCGGCGGTGACCGGGTTCCTCGTGATGGGCCTCTTCGAGTACAACTTCGGCGACGCCGAGGTCATCGACCTCCTGCTCGTCGTGATGGCGCTTCCGTTCGTCGTCGCCCGCGACGCGGCGTCGAGGGCGCGCGCGCCCGCGAGGACCTAGCGTGCCGGATCCGGCTTGCGGTCGAGAGGAACTGTGGGTTATCTGCTGATCTACCTCACCCTTGCAGCGGCCCTGTTCGGCGTATTCAAGGACATTCTCTCGCTCAGGTGGCGGCGGCGGCTGGTCCCTTTTCTTGTGCTGGTCCTAATAGCGAGCTCCGGTGCGCAAGCGTGGCTTGCCTGGCATGAACAACGCGACGCCAAGTACCGATCCGAAGTCGGAAAGTTGCACTCGCGTGTTTATTCTCTGGAGCGATTCCCTGTTCTCCAACTCTGTAACTCCGGGCTCAAGTATGCCGGCGACCCAGGTAAGCCCCTCTTCGACTTTGGCGGAGAAGGTCTTTACTTGCGAATGGAGGATGGCGAGGCGAAGCTATCGATGATAGTCCGTGACGCGAAGGGTATCGTTACGGCGATGGTTCGCGACAATTCGTGGTTTGTGCCAAAATCCGCCGGAGTTCTGGACAGAAACTTCAGCGATGATGCACTGGAAATCATAGGCTCTCGCAACGAGATCGTCTTGCAGGTTCAAGTGGTTGGCGAGAAGGTCAGATTTGCGGGCACAACTTATCGTGCGGATGGCAATGGGCCGTTCGTTTTTGGGCCCTTCATAAGCGAATGTGATGGCGTGGGTAAGACCCTGTTCAGGTATCCGAGCGCCGAGTTCCCAGGCGAAATGAGCAAGCGGGCCGTCCAACAAGGCACTGAAGCGGACCGGCGGTAGACTTGCTCATCGCGGCCGAACGTGAGTGACCACCGGCCGCTCAGCGCCATCGCGTTCGCCATACTGCGGACGGGCAACCGACAAGGTTATACTTCTCGCCACTGCTGTCCAAATTCGGGTCGAAACGCGGTTCTTGGACGGGGTAAGCGCGTGAAATCACTGGAGCTTCCGCTCGGCGTCCGGTCGAGGTCTCTTGGCACTCGCGAGATGCTGTCCAAGTTGTGGAGCGGACCTCTCGCGGCTCGGAGACGCCGAGGATCGTCGTTTCGCGGCCAAGAACGGGCATCCCGTGGGCCGTGGGCGACCCAGTCTCCTCGGGTGGAGGGTTCGGATGCTGTCCAAGTCGGCCTGCGTGAAACCCAATTTGGACAAGAGTGACTTCTCGCATGAGCAAGCGCGGCCTCGACATCGCGTCGCTGACTCCGGAAGAGCGGCTCGACCTGCTGGAGGAGCTGTGGGACAGTCTCGCCGTTGCGCCCGAGGCAGTTCCGCTCACCGATACCCAGCGCACAGAACTCGACCGGCGGCTAGACGATCTGGAACGTGAGGGACCGATCGGCATACCCTGGGACGAAGTTCTCAGCCGCATTCGCAGCCGGAGTCGGTGAAGCAAGTCGTCGTCCGGCCTGCGGCTGCCGCGGACATCGAGGACGCCTATCAATGGTACGAGTCGCAACGGCCGGGCTTGGGCGAGGAGTTCTTGGTGGCGCTGCGGTTGACGCGGGACCGCGTGCCTGAACACCCTGAAGCGTTTCCCGTTCTGCACCGCGGCACCCGTCGCGCTCTCATCCCAGAGCGCTTTCCCTACGGCCTCTTTACCGAATCTACGGTGACGCCGTCGTCGTTGTTGCCTGCATGCACGCCAAGCGAGACCCGCGGGAGTGGCAGAGCCGTACGTGATGGGGGACCCCGCGTTACAGCAGACCATGGGCTCGCGTTGCTCGCTCACGGCTGTTGATCGCGACCGTTCGACGATCATCCAGCTCCACCGCGCGCGTTGGGCCGTGCTGAACATGCGCTCTCTCTTCGGACCCAGAGCGGCCCATCGGGTCCCCCGCGTGGTGGTCCTTCGCGGCCCGCGAGTCCTGGTCCTCGTCGTCGCGCTCCTGCTGACGAGCATCGGGCTCGGGCAGGCGCAGGTCGGGCGTGCGCCCGACCCCAACCTCGCGCATCCCACCCGCGTCGTGACCGTGAAGCGCGATGGCTACACGATCGCCGGTCTCGTCACGCACCGGGAGGGCGCGACGACGTTCACGTCCGCCGTCGCGCTGTTCCCCGGCTATCCGGGCATCCTCCGCCTCCGGGAGGAAGGCGGCCAGCCGAGGTTCGAGCTCCGCGGGAATTTTCTCGTGCGCTCGCGGAGGCTCTGGCTCGACGAGGAGACGCTCGTGGTCGTCGTGGACGCGCCGTCCGACCAGTGGTCGACGTTCTACCAGCGCTTTCGGGAGAGTCCGCGCTACGGCGCGGATGTGGAAGCCCTGCTCAGGGAGATCGGTCGGCGATACAGCGTGGAGGAGTGGACGTTGGTCGGGACGAGCGAAGGTTCGGTCAGCGCGCTCCATGCCGCGCGCATGAACCCGAGGCTGGCACGCCGGCTGATCCTGACGGCCTCATTGTTCCAGGCCACACGCCATGGGCCGGGCCTCTCGGCAGTGACGTGGGACGACCTCTCGGCGGAGCTGCTCTGGGTGCATCACGAGGACGATCCGTGCGCGTACACGTCGTATCGGGAGGCCCAGGAGTTCGCCCGACGAAGCCGCAAGCCGCTCGTCACGGTCCGCGGCGGTGGACCCGGGCGCGGCGAGGCCTGTCAAGCGTTCACGGCCCACGGATTCGTCGGCGTGGAGCGCGAGGCCGTGGCGGCGATGCGGTCCTGGCTGAAGACCGGCGCGGTCCCCGCCGACGTGAGACGGTAGCTGATCCTGGGCGCGGAAAGTGATCAGCCGCCGGTGGTCGCGATGAGGAGCGCCCGGGCGATCAGCGCCGTGACGTCGACCAGGTACGGGAACCAGAGGGGGTGGAAGTAGGACAGGGTGCCGACGATCGCGCCGTACCCCAGGATCGTCACGAGCCAGTCGGGCGCCGCCGCGCCCGGGATCAGCGTGCGCAGGAAGCCGGCGGCGACGGCGCCGCTGAACGTGTAGAGGGCGAAGATCGCGAGCGCCGCCAGCGGCGACAGCAGCACGAACATGAAGCTCGTGACGATCGCCTCGCCCCGCCCCATCGAGCTCTGGAACGCCTCGATGCGGCCCTCGGCGGCGAGCCGCGCGAGCGCGCGCTCGACGTGGCCCCAGCTGATCAGCCCGAAGTACGCGGCGACGAACCCCGCGGTCACGACCAGCAGCAGCGTGTGGCGCCAGCGCCACCACTCGAACCAGCGCATGCGCTACCTCCGAGGTTGCCGGTGCTCCGCGCGCCAGCGCCGCCACGCGGCGAGCCGGCGGGCGAGCTCCGCTTCGAAGCCCCGATCGGTCGGCCGGTAGTACTCGCGTCCGCGGAGCGCGTCGGGCAGGTCCTCCTGGTCCACCCGCGCGTCGGGCGCATCGTGCGCGTACTGGTAGCCCGCCCCGTAGCCGAGCTCCTGCATGAGCCCGGTCGGCGCGTTGCGGATGTGGAGCGGCACGGGCTCCGCCGGGCGCTCGTGCACGTCCGCCTGCGCCGCGCCGTAGGCGACGTAGGCCGCGTTGGACTTCGGCGCCAGCGCCAGGTAGAGGGTCGCCTGCGCGAGCGCCAGCTCGCCCTCCGGCGTGCCGAGGAAGTCGTAGGCGTCCTTCGCCGCGAGCACGAGCGCGAGCGCGCCCGGGTCGGCGTTGCCGACGTCCTCGGAGGCGAAGCGGACGAGTCGGCGCGCGATGTAGAGCCGGTCCTCGCCCGCCTCGAGCATGCGCACGAGCCAGTAGAGCGCGGCGTCGGGGTCGGAGTCCCGCAGCGACTTGTGCAGCGCGGAGATCAGGTTGTAGTGCTCCTCGCCCGACTTGTCGTAGAGGAGCGTGCGCCGCTGGGCGGCCTCGCGCACCGTCGCC
>MGBU01000139.1 GCA_001790205.1 Candidatus Rokubacteria bacterium GWA2_73_35
TCGGCGCGGTCGATCGCGAGGCTCAGCGCGAGCCGCACCTTGACCTGGTCGAAGGGCGGCTTCTTCGTGTTCATGATCAGGTTGTCGTTGACGTTCTGGGCGCTCTTGGTGATGACGAGCTGCGGCACCGCCTTCTTCAGCGCCTCGGCGCGGGTGCCGGAGACGTCGCCGGGGAACGAGGCGTCGAGCTGGCCGGCCTGCACGGCCGCGACGCGCGTGCCGAGCTCCTTGATCACGACGAAGCGGAGCCCGTCGAGGTAGGGCCGGCCTTTGACGAAGTAGTCGGGGTTCTTCACGTAGTCGATGTACTCGCCCTTCCGCCACTCCTTGAGCTTGAAGGGGCCCGTGCCGACGCAGCGCGTGCGGAACTCGGCGGGCGGCACGTGGGCTGGGTACACGGGCGAGTAGCCGGAGGCGAGCATCGCGATCAGCGAGGGCTGCGGCCGCTTGAGCCGGAAGACCACCGTGTAGGGGTCGGCGGCCTCGATGGCCTCGACGTTCGCGTACCACGCCTTGCGCGGGTTGATGCGGAGCTTCGCCTGGGCGTCGGGCGCCTCGCGGATCATGTCGAAGGTGTACTTGACGTCCTTCGACGTGAAGGGCGTGCCGTCGTGCCACTTCACGCCCCGGCGCAGGAAGAAGACGAGGTTCCTGTAGTTGTCCTGCCACGACCACTTCTCGGCGAGGTCGCCGATGATGGTGTCCAGGCTCTCCTGCTTCTTGAGCGGGTCGAAGTAGACGAGGTTGTTGAAGCAGGGCGAGGCGGGCCAGACGACGTCGATCGTGCCCGTCTCGTGGATCGCGAACCCCTGCGCGGGGTCGGCCCGCTGGGCGAGATTCAGGATCCCGCCGTACTTCGGCGCCTGAGCGACGGCGGGCGTGCCGACGGCGACCACGGCCAGCACGAGCGACAGAGCGACCAGCGACAGCGTGCGCGCTCCATGCATGGGTCCCTCCCGGTGGTTTCGATCCCTCTGAGTGGCCCGAGTCTACGTGAAAACGCTCACGCCGACAACGACGTTCCCCGCCGCAGCGCGTCGAGACGCCCCGGGGCGGGCGGCGGCGGCGGCGCCTAGCGCGGGGGCGGCCCGAGGAGGAAGTCGAGCACGTGCGCGGTCGCGTCGGGGCCGCGCGGCGAGGCGTGCGTGCCGCGCGGGTCGCCCCCGCTCCACGCGTGGCCGAGGCCCGGCACGAGCCAGGCCTCGAGCACCGCCCGCCCCTCGGCGTCGCGCCAGCGCGCGCGGAGCGCGCCCTCCTGCCGCTCCGTCGTGCCCGCCACCGCGCCGGCCAGCCGCGCGAACATCGTCTCGAGCGCCGCGAGGTTCGCCGGCGCGACCACGGTGTCCTCGGCGCCCTGCCAGAGCGAGGCGCGCGCCCGGATCGCGGACGTCCCGGACGCTGCCAGGCACGCCGCCGCCGCGGCGGCGCCGGCGAGCCCCTGCCCGCGCATGCACTGGACGGCGCCCGCCTCGCCCACGCCGCAGCGGTAGGGCCCCCCGGCGACGACGCCGACGCCGGCGACGAGGTCGGGCGCCGCGCACAGGAGGTTCACCGCCATGAAGCCGCCGGCTGAGAGGCCGAGCACGACCGTGCGCCCGGGCGCCACCGCGTGCGCGCGGCCGACCTCCCGGACGAGCGCGAGGATCTCGGCGACCTCGCCCGAGCGCCGACCCTGGTGGGCGGGATCGAACCAGTTCCAGCAGCGGCTCACGTTGTCGCCGGGCCCCTGGGCGGGGTAGAGGACGAGGAGCCCGCGCCGCTCCGCCGCGTCGTTCAGGCGCGTGCCGAGCGCCAGGTCCTCGGGCGTCTGGAAGCAGCCGTGCAGGGCGACGACGAGGGGCCGCGGCGCCGGCGCCGCGCCCGCGGGCACGTAGAGGCGATACGCGCGCCCGCCGAGCGCGCCGCGCGCGAAGGTCCCCTCCTCCGCGCGCGCCTCTCCCGCAAGGAGGACGCCGACGAGTGCCCAGCCGAGCGCCCGGGCGCGCGTGGCTCAGGTCCGGGCCGCGCGCGGGCGCGAGGGCAGGAGCACGCGGCCACGCTTGACGTCCCACACGCCGCGCGGCGAGAGCCGCGCCGCGGGCAGGAAGTCGGCCGACAGGAAGAAGAGCGAGAAGAGCGGGTCGTGGTGGGCGTGGCCCCGCGCCCGGAGCGCCGCGGCGAGCTCCTCCTCCCAGGCGACCGCGTCCTCCCAGGCGCCGCGCGCCATGATGCCGCCGAGCGGGAGGGCGCGCTCCCAGGCGACCGCGTCGCCGTCCACGAGCACGATCCCGCCGCGGAGCGCGAGCAGGCGGTTGACCGCGCGCGCCATCGCCTCGGGCCGGCGCCCGAGGGCGAGGATGTTGAAGTCGGTGCTGGTGGTCGTCGCCAGCCCGTCGAGCCGCTCGTCGGCGAAGCCGGCGACGAGGCCCGGCGCGACCCAGCGGCCGGCGCGGTCCACGAGCGCCGCGTGGAGGTCGCCGGCCGCCCGCGGCCGCGCCTCGAGCCGGCTGATCACCGCGCTCACGAGCCGGATCACCGGGTAGCGCGCGCGCCGTGGGAGCGCGAAGTCGGCCGCCCGCGCGCGCCAGCGGACGTCGAGCCGCGCCCGGGCCGACGTGAACACGCGCCGCCACGGGGGCTCCGGCACCCGCGCGAGCAGCCGCCCGTCCCGGGCCACGAGCCGGCCCCGCGCGACGACGGCGGCGGGCCGCGGCTCGGCGAGGTCGTCGAGCAGCAGCAGGTCGGCGTACCGGCCCGGCGCGATCCCGCCGAGGTCGGCGTCGAGCCCGTAGTAGCTCGCCGGGTTCAGCGTCGCCATCCGGTAGGCGTCCACGGGCCCGACGCCGTGCGCGAGCGCCGTCCGGATCAGGTGGTCCACGAAGCCGTGGGCGCGCACGTACGCGGGCATCGAGCCGTCGCACGTGAGCATGAGGCGCGAGGCGAGCCCCGGCGCCGCCTTGAGCGCGTCGAGGAGCCCCGCGAGGTCGGGGCGCAGCGAGGACTCCCGGAGCATCACCGCGATCCCCTGCCGCGCGCGCTCGAGCGCCTCCACACCGGTGATCGGCTCGTGGTCGGACGTGAAGCCCGCGGCCGCGAGGGACGCGACTCGCTCGGCGGCGGCGCCCGCGGTGTGGCCCTCGACGCGCCGGAGGGGCGGGCGCGCGAGCGCCAGGCGCTGGAGCAGCGCGCGCTCGCCGCCCCACGCCTCGGGCCAGCGCGTCACCTCGCCGATCGCGACGGCCCAGGGGTGCGCGAGCGCGCGATCGAGGTCGCGCACGCGGAACCGGCGCCACTCGTCCGTCCGGCGCGCCTGCCCGTGCGGGCGGATCATCCAGTAGAACTTCAGCGGCGCGCCCGCCAGCGCGTCGGCCAGCGCGCGGAACGCCGCGAGCCCGCCGAGCTCCCAGAAGTGGAGCGTGTCGGCGACGACCGTGGTCGTGCCGAGCGGGAGGACGTAGCGCGCGAACGCGGCCGGGCTCACGAGGTGCCCCACGTGGACGTGCGGGTCGATGTAGCCCGGGACCAGGACGCGGCCGGCGGCGTCGAGCACCTCGGTGCGCGCCCCCAGCATGTCCTCGCGCGCGCCGACGTAGGCGATGCGCTCCCCCGCCACGGCGACGTTGGCCGGGTGGAGCTCGCCCGTGTAGACGTTGAGGAGCGTGCCGCCGCGCACGTAGAGGTCCGCCGGCGCCGCGCCGCGCGCCACGGCCGTGAGCTTGCGCCGCTCCTGGACCGTCGGCCCCACGAGCGACTATTGTAATCGGCATGACGCCGATCCTCGTGACGGACACGGTGCGCGTCCCCGCGGCGGCCCTCGCCCTCCGCACCTCGCGCGCCGGGGGCCCCGGGGGCCAGCGGGTCAACAAGGTGGCCACGCGGGTCGAGCTCACGGTCGATCTCGACGCGATCGAGGGGCTCCCGGACGCGGCGCGGGCTCGCCTCGCCGCGCTCGCGCGCCACCGGCTCGACGCCGAGGGCCGGCTCCGGGTCACGAGCCGGGCCACGCGCGACCAGGCCCGCAACCTCGAGGACGCGCGGGACAAGGTGCGCGCGCTGGTGGCGGCCGCGCTGGTCGAGCCGCGGCCGCGCCGGAAGACCCGGCCGACCGCCGCGGCGCGCGAGCGCCGCACGCTGGAGCAGCGCGCGCTCGCCGCCCCACGCCTCGGGCCAGCGCGTCACCTCGCCGATCGC
Organism: Candidatus Rokubacteria bacterium GWA2_73_35; assembly: GCA_001790205.1. Lineage (GTDB taxonomy): Bacteria > Methylomirabilota > Methylomirabilia > Rokubacteriales > CSP1-6 > GWA2-73-35. The sequence goes on from MGBU01000139.1 coordinate 4,171, forward strand.
GACGGCCCAGGGGTGCGCGAGCGCGCGATCGAGGTCGCGCACGCGGAACCGGCGCCACTCGTCCGTCCGGCGCGCCTGCCCGTGCGGGCGGATCATCCAGTAGAACTTCAGCGGCGCGCCCGCCAGCGCGTCGGCCAGCGCGCGGAACGCCGCGAGCCCGCCGAGCTCCCAGAAGTGGAGCGTGTCGGCGACGACCGTGGTCGTGCCGAGCGGGAGGACGTAGCGCGCGAACGCGGCCGGGCTCACGAGGTGCCCCACGTGGACGTGCGGGTCGATGTAGCCCGGGACCAGGACGCGGCCGGCGGCGTCGAGCACCTCGGTGCGCGCCCCCAGCATGTCCTCGCGCGCGCCGACGTAGGCGATGCGCTCCCCCGCCACGGCGACGTTGGCCGGGTGGAGCTCGCCCGTGTAGACGTTGAGGAGCGTGCCGCCGCGCACGTAGAGGTCCGCCGGCGCCGCGCCGCGCGCCACGGCCGTGAGCTTGCGCCGCTCCTGGACCGTCGGCCCCACGAGCGACTATTGTAATCGGCATGACGCCGATCCTCGTGACGGACACGGTGCGCGTCCCCGCGGCGGCCCTCGCCCTCCGCACCTCGCGCGCCGGGGGCCCCGGGGGCCAGCGGGTCAACAAGGTGGCCACGCGGGTCGAGCTCACGGTCGATCTCGACGCGATCGAGGGGCTCCCGGACGCGGCGCGGGCTCGCCTCGCCGCGCTCGCGCGCCACCGGCTCGACGCCGAGGGCCGGCTCCGGGTCACGAGCCGGGCCACGCGCGACCAGGCCCGCAACCTCGAGGACGCGCGGGACAAGGTGCGCGCGCTGGTGGCGGCCGCGCTGGTCGAGCCGCGGCCGCGCCGGAAGACCCGGCCGACCGCCGCGGCGCGCGAGCGCCGCATCGAGGCGAAGAAGCGCCGCGCCGCTCTCAAGCGCGGGCGCGCGCGGCCGGAGGAGTAGGCGGGCTAGGTCTTCTTGCGCCCGGCGCGGTAGGCGGCCGTGCCCGCGCGGACGCCGGCGCGCACGCCGCGGGCGATCCGGCGCGCCTCGGCCACGGCCTCGCGCACCCTCGGCTCGACGGTGCGGATCGCGCGCGCGACCGTGACGCGGGTGCGCCGCTCGAGCCGCTTGGCGCGCCGGCGCGCCTCGCCCCGGGCCCGGGCCGCCTGGGCACGGAGCGTCACGAGCTGCGACTGGAGCTTCCGGATCCTCGCTTCGAGTCCCGTCATTGGCTAGAACCCCAGCGCGCGGACCTCGTCCCGGAACCGCCGGACGTTCCGCAGCTTGACGTCCTCGTAGCCGCGGATCACGTCGGGCAGGTTCGCGAGCGTGACCGCGCGCTCGTAGCTCTCGGGCGAGAGCCCGATCAGCGCCTTGTCGACGAGCCCGCCGTACTCGCCGATGAGCTGCCGCTCCACGCGGCGCACCTGGGCCCGGCCGAAGACGTCGAGCGCCGTGCCGCGCAGCCTCCGCAGCGCCACGAGCACGCGGAAGAGGCCGTCGAGCCAGGTCCCGAGCTCGAGCTTCCGCTTGAGGCCGAGCGCGCGCAGCAGCGGCGGGAGCAGGTGGTAGCGGACCCGGACGCCGTCCGGGTAGCGCTCGGTCAGGGTCGCGGCGACGCGGTGCTTGAGGTGCAGGCGCGCCACCTCGTACTCGTCCTTGTAGGCCATGAGCTTGTAGAGGTGCCGGGCGACGGCCTCGCCGAGGCGGGAGGCACCGGGCACCGCCGCCCGCTCCGCCTCGCTCACGCGCCGCACGAAGTCCGCGTACGCGCGCGCGTAGGCTTCGCTCTGGTACTCGATCAGCTCGGGCACGCGGATCTCGAGGAGCCGGCGGAGCTCGCCGGTCGCCCCCACGCCCTCGACCAGCGCGCGCGCCCGGGCGGTGAGCGCCGGCCGGACCTCGACGGCCCCGGCGCGCCGGCGCCGGATCGTCCCGAGCCAGGCCGGATCGGCGACGAGCAGCCGGCCGACGCGGAACGCCTGGCTGTTCATCGGCACCGCGACGCCGTTGAGCGCGATGGCCTCCTCGATCGCCGCGGCGCTCACCGGGATCGCGCCGGCCTGGTAGGCGGCGCCGAGCACGATCATGTTGGCGGCCATGTGGTCGCCGAAGAGCGTCTCGGCGAGCCCGAGCGCGTCCACGTAGACGTTCTCGTCCTTGCGCGTGACGCGGTCGATGGCCGTGCAAAGCGCGTTCGGCTCGGGGAACTCGACGTCGGTGTGCGTGACCATGGCCCCGGTCGGCACCTGGCTCGTCGAGATCACCGCGATCGTGCGGTCGGGCCGCGCGTGGTCGAGGTTCTGCGGCGCGGTCGCGACGAGGACGTCGAAGCCCAGGTAGCAGTCGGCCTCGCCGGCCGCGAGCTTGTTCGAGACCTCCGGCGCCCGGTCGAAGAGCTTGAGGTGCGAGACGACGGGACCACCCTTCTGGGAGAGGCCGGTCTGGTCGAGGCCGCGGACCTCGCGGCCGTCGAGGAGCGCCGCCGTGCCCAGGATCTGGTTGACGGTCACCACGCCCGTGCCGCCGATGCCCGCCATGAACACGCCGGCGTCGCGCGGGACGCGCAGGACGGGCTCCGGCAGCTCGCGGTCGACCGTGTAGAGCCGGCGCTCGCGCCGGCTCGGCGCGCCGCGCGGGACGACCGTGAGGAACGCGGGACAATCGCCCTGCAGGCAGGAGTAGTCCTTGTTGCAGGACGACTGGTGGACCTGCGTTTTGCGGCCGAACTCGGTCTCCACCGGATGGACGGAGAGGCAGTTCGACTTCGCCCCGCAGTCGCCGCAGCCCTCGCAGACGGCCTCGTTGATGTACACCCGCGTCGCCGGGTCCGGGAGCCGGCCGCGCTTGCGGAGCCGTCGCTTCTCGGCGGCGCAGCGCTGGTCGTAGACGAGCGCGGTGACGCCCGGGATGTCGCGCAGCAGGCGCTGCGCCTCGTCGAGCCGGTCGCGGTGCCACACCTCGACGCCCCGGGCCCACCGGACGCCTCGCGGGTACTTGTCGGGCTCGTCGGTCATCACGATGATGCGCCGGACGCCCTCCGCCTCGAGCTGGCGGGTCAGCTCCGGGACCGGGATCGCGCCCGCGGCGTCCTGGCCGCCCGTCATCGCCACCGCCGAGTTGTAGAGGATCTTGTACGTGAGGCTCGCGCCCGAGGCCACCGCCTGGCGCACCGCGAGCGAGCCCGAGTGGAAGAAGGTGCCGTCGCCGAGGTTCTGGAAGATGTGCGGGGTCTCGGTGAACGGCGCGATGCCCGCCCACTGGACGCCCTCGCCGCCCATGTGCGTGAGGCCCATCGTCCGCCGGTCCATCAGGAGCGCCATCCCGTGGCAGCCGATGCCGCCGCTCGCCAGCGAGCCCTCCGGCGCGACCGTCGAGCGGTTGTGCGGGCAGCCCGAGCAGAAGTAGGGCTGGCGCGCGAGCGTCAGCGGCTGGGGCCGCTGGCGCAGGGCCTCGAGCAGCGCGACGCGCGCGTCGATGGACGGAAGCCGGACCCGCCGCGCGAGCCGGGCGGCGACGATCTGCGCGATCCGGTCCGCGTCGAGCTCGGCGTCGGCCGGCACGAGCGGGCGGCCCTCGAGGTCGCGCTTGCCCGTGACGCGCGGCCGCTCGGCCTGGTTGTAGAGGACGTCGCGGATGAACAGCTCGCAGAACGCGCGCTTCTCCTCGACGACCAGGAGCTCCTCGAGCCCGCGGGCGAACTCGCGCACGATGCCGGGCTCCATCGGGAACAGCATGCCGAGCTTGAGCAGCCGGACGCCGTGGCGGCCGAGCGTCGCGTCGTCGAGCCCGAGCCCGCGGAGCGCCTCGCGCAGGTCGTAGTAGGTCTTGCCGGGCGCCGCGATGCCGAGCCACGCGCCGGGCGTGTCGAGCGTGATGCGGTTGAGCCCGTTGGCCGCGGCGAACGCCTTCGCCGCCTCGAGCCGGCCGTAGTGGATCTCGCGCTCCGTCTCGAGCCCGTACGGCGGCATCAGGAGCGGGTTCTGCCGCGGCTGCCACGGACGCCCCTCCCAGTGGAAGCCGGGGTCCACGACCCGGACGCGGTCCGGCGCGACCTCCGCGGTGCCGACCTCGTCGGCGATGTTGGTGACGATCTTGAAGCCCACCCAGAGGCCGGAGTAGCGGGAGAGCTCGAAGCCCAGGCGGCCGAGGTCGAGGATCTCCTGGATCGTGCCGGGGAAGAGCACGGGGAAGAGCGCGTCGTAGAACGCGACCTCCGAGTGCGTCGGGATCGTCGAGGACTTGGAGAGCGGGTCGTCCCCGGCGAGCGCGAGCACGCCCCCCCAGCGCCCGACCCCGGCGAAGTTGGCGTGCTTGAAGACGTCGCCCGAGCGGTCCACGCCCGGGCCCTTGCCGTACCACATGCCGAGCACGCCGTCGTACTTCGGGCCCGGGAACAGGTTGGCGAGCTGGCTGCCGAAGATGGCGGTGGCGCCGAGATCCTCGTTCACCCCCGAGAGGAAGACGACCTGGTGCTCGCGCAGGAGGTCGGGGTTGCGCTCGAGCGCGAGGTCGAGCCCGCCGAGCGGCGAGCCGCGGTAGCCCGAGACGAGCGTCGCGGTGTCGAGGCCCCGCCGCCGGTCGGCGCGGTGCTGATCGAGCGGCAGGCGCACGAGCGCCTGGATGCCGGAGAGGAGGATCCGCCCCGCTTCCAGCCGGTACTTGGCGTCCAGGGAGTAGTCGCGCGTGCTCGCCATGGGCCCCCTCGTGGGTCGTTCGGCCTATGATACGGGCCGACCGGGAGCGGCGCAATCGAGACGCGCGGGGCCAAACGGCGTGAAGGAATCGGGCTCACGCGATCCCGTTGGGGGGTGTCGGGGGGAGCGGCGGTCGCTCCCCCCGACGTCGATTCACTCCCGCGCCGGGCCGGGCGCCGTGCTCCAGAGGCCGCGGCCCGCCGCGCGCGCCTCGCGCGCGAGGTCGCGGAACAGCCGCTGGTGCCGGACGTTCGGCGGGATCGTCATCGGCTCGGCGTAGCCCAGGCGCACCAGCTCGGCGTTGACCATCAGGCCGCCGACCCAGACGTAGGCGAGGAGCCGCCCGTAGCGGTCGCGCGCCTGGACGTCGAGCTCGAGCCTGACGCGCTTACCGGCCACCAGCCGCCGGTTGACCTCGCCCGCCTCGCGCCCGCCCGGCTGCTCGCCCTTCTGCGGGTGGTGGACCTCCGGCGTGTTGACGCCGATGTAGCGGACCTTCTCGACCCGGTCGCCGAGCCTGACGTGGATCGTGTCGCCGTCCACGACGCGGACGACGGCGCCCTCGAGCGCTCCCGGCTCGACGGCGTGCGTGGAAACGGCGAAGGCCAGGAGGGCGCCGAGCGCCGCCAGGCGCAGTGCCCCGCGCATGCGGCCACGCTGTCATGCCCGCGCGCCGGGTGTCAACCTCTGGATACGTGGATCCGCGTCGAGACGCCCCGCCGGGGCGCCAAGGGGGGGCTGGAGCTAGCCGATACGGAGCATGGCGTAGCCGAGCGAGCGGAGCTGGCCGTCCACGAGCTGCCGGAGGCGGCGCTCGGCCAGGAGGCGACGCTCGGCCCGCCGGCGGTCGGCGCGCGCGGCGCCCGCGCGGGGCGGCTGGCGGCGATCGTGTCCGCCCCGGCGCTCGCCGGCGACCCGCCGGTCCAGGATCACCTCGACGTTGCCCTCGGAGACGAACTCCCGCGCCAGGTACTCGTGCAGGTCGGGCTGGTCGCGCGCCACGAGGAAGAGGTGCCGCTCCATGCCGCCGGAGTTATTTCACAGGGACGGCCCCGAGTCAAGGCGAACGCAGGCGCCGGAGCGCCCGCGCCGCCGCCCGCGCCTTCTTGGACGGGCGGCGCGGGTTGCCGCGCTTGTCCCGCGGGCGCTCCTCGGCGTCCTCGTCCTCGTTCCCGACGGCCGGCGCGCCAGCGAGGGCGTCGAGGAACCGCTCGGCGCCGAGGACGGCGCACCCGGCGCGCCGCGCGGCGTCCTGCACGCGGCGGTCCGAGCTGACGACGGCCGTGCCCGCCCCGCCCTCGCGCGCCAGGCGCATCAACTCGTCGTCGGCGGTGCGGGGCGGGCGCGAGAACAGAACCTGCACACGCCCGGCGCCGGGGGCGCCGCCGGTGACGCGCGCGCCGTCGAAGACCACGGTGAACGTGTCGCGCGAGCCGCCGGCCCGGCGCGCGACGAGCCCGAGGAGCGCCCGGCGGCCGGCCTCGAGGCTCTCCGCCTCCCGGGCGCGGAGGTCGGGATCGCGGCGGATCACGTTGTAGCCGTCGACGAGCCAGCGCATGCGGGGCGCCTCGCGCCCCAGTATGCCCCGGCCGGCCCGACTCCCGCTGGGTTCTAGGGGAGGCGCTGCGCCGTGATGTCCGCCTTCACCCCGAGGCCGAAGGTGACGGGCGGCAGGGTCACGTGGTGCCGCCGGTTGGAGACCCGGTCCTCGAACACCGCGAACCCGATGTCGTACACCTTGCCGGGAGCGAGCGCCTTGTCGTCAGGGTTGCCCGTGTTGAGTTTCCGCCTGAGCTCCACCGTCCAGCGGCCGTCCCGCCAGGTGCCGGCGGCCCTGACGTCGGCCACGCTCTCGGACGGCTCCTGGAGGACCGGGTGCGGCAGGATGTCGCCGGCCTTGAACGGCGCCTTCGGATCGAGGGGCACCGCGTTCCGGCCGATGATCAGCGGGAACTTGTCGCGCATCTCGCGAAGCCGCGCTTCGGGGATGGCCACGAAGCCCATCTTCGCCTGGTCGTACATCCACTTCGGCTCCCCGGGCGACGTGAAGGTGTTCTTCCCCTTGTCGAACCAGCGGTAGTCGAGGACCCAGTCGTCCCCGGCGTAGCCCAGGGGGTTCGACCGGGCGGCCCGCCACTGCCAGAGGTCGAGGAACCGGCCGGCCTGGCGAAGCTGCTCCAGCTCGGCCGGGCTCTTCACCTTGTCCCACGCGCCGCTCTCGTCCTGGCCCGTCCGGCTAATCAGGAGGTACTTCCGGATGTCGCTCCGCTTCTTGCCCGCATCGCCCCAGTACGGATGGGCTTTCAGTGCATCCTTGGTGGGCTCCTTGGGCATCGCCCGCATGCTGTTGTGGCACGTGATGAAGCAGCCGGCCTGGGAGAAGCCCACCTGGGCGCCGTCGTAGGCCGGAAGGCTGTCGCGGTCGCCGATCAGGACGGCCACGCGATCCTCGTAGCTCGGGGCGGCGCCCTTCTTGAGCACATCCGGCTTCGGGCCGCCGGCCCGGACCCACTTGCTTCCGTCGTACCGCCAGAGCGTGTGCGTGGCGCCCGGGTCGGGCGCATCCCACTGGAACTGGAAGTAGACGTACTGCGCGTCGAACGCCGCGCGGACGGTGAGCGGGACCGTCGCCCGCTTCCCCGGGATCGGATCGGGCTCGAGCTTGGGATGCGTGACGAGGCTCTTCCCCATCTCCTCCTGCTTCCCCGCGTGACAGTCGGCACAGGACGTCCCCGTCTTGAGCGGCTCGGCGCCGGGGTGTCCGTCGCTGGTCAGGAACTGCCACGTCGCCTGGGCCGGATAGAACAGCGTGATCGTGGTGGGGGGCACCTTCCCCCAGTCACCTGGAAGGAGAGCCTGGCTCCCCTGGCCGCTGGCCGCGGCCACGGACGCCAGGAGGAGGCCGAAACCCAGTCCTACGGAGCCGATGATCCTCCGCATCGCGTGCCCTCCTCGTGATCGTGTGAATCGCCCGCCGGGTGGCGTAAACGTGGGAGGAATTATACCTAACAGCCCGTGGTGAAAGTCGATGAAAGATCCATCGTCAGATCCGGCGGTGGCTGCGTAAACTGCGAAGCATGGCGATGGGGAAACGCACGAGCGAGCAAGCCCCGATGTGGATTCCGACCACCGAG
>MGBU01000140.1 GCA_001790205.1 Candidatus Rokubacteria bacterium GWA2_73_35
CGATGGTGACGGCGACGGGCAAGGAGGTGATGTGGCAGGGGTACGCGAGCAGATGGATCCCGAGCGCCGTCGTGTCGCCGCCGTAGCCCTGCGGCCCGATGCCGAGCCGGTTGGCCTCGGCGAGCAGCTCGTGCTCGAGCGCGTCGAGCTGCGGGTCGGGGTTCGGCGACCCGAGCTCCCGGAACAGCGCCTTCTTCGAGAGCAGCGCGGCTTTCTCGAACGTGCCGCCCACGCCGACGCCCAGGATGAGCGGCGGGCACGCGTCGGGGCCCGCCGTCCGCACGCACTCGAGGACCCAATCCCTGACGCCCGGCACGCCCTCCGCGGGCGTCAGCATCTTGTACTTCGAGCGGTTCTCGCACCCGCCGCCCTTGGCCATGATGAGAATCTTCAGCGTGGCGCCGGGCACGACGTCCACGTGGACGACGGCGGGCGTGTTGTCGCCGGTGTTCACCCGGTCGAACGGCGAGCGCACGATCGAGGCGCGGAGGTACCCTTCCCCGTAGCCCTGTCTGACGCCCTCATCGATGGCGTCAGACAGACCTCCCCCGGTGACGTGGACGTCCTGCCCCAGCTCGACGAAGCAGACGACGAAGCCCGTGTCCTGGCAGTACGGGATGCGCTGCGTCCGCGCCATCTCGGCGTTCTGCTTGAGGATCTGGAGCACCTGCTGGCCCGCCGGCGCGCGCTCGGTCGCGAGCGCCCGGTCGAACGCGCGCAGCACGTCGGGCTCGAGGCGGAAGTTCGCCTCCATGCAGAGCTTCTTGACCGCGTCCGAAATCGCGCTCGTGTGGATGTCACGCATGACGGCGCCTAGAGCTTGAGCTTCTCGACGAGCTCGCGCACCGCCGCCGCCGACTTCTGGAACGCGGCCTGCTCCTCGGCCGTGAGCGTGATCTCGATGACCTGCTCGACGCCGCGCCGGCCGAGCTTGACCGGCACGCCGACGTAGAGGCCCGTGACGCCGTACTGGCCGTCGAGGTACGCGGCGCACGGCAGGATCTTCTTCTTGTCCCGGAGGATCGCCTCGACCATCTCGACCGTGGCGGCCGCGGGCGCGTAGTAGGCGCTCCCCGTCTTCAGGAGGCCCACGATCTCGGCGCCCCCGTTGGCCGTGCGCTTGACGAGCGCATCGATGGCCTCCCGGGACAGGAGCTCGGTGATCGGGATGCCGGCGACCGTCGAGTACCGCGGCAGCGGCACCATCGTGTCGCCGTGGCCGCCGAGGACGAACGCGGTGACGTTCTCGACCGAGACGTCGAGCTCGCGCGCGATGAACGTGCGGAACCGCGCCGAGTCCAGGATGCCCGCCATGCCGACGACGCGCTCGGGCGGGAAGCCCGAGCGCTTCCACGCGAGCTGCACCATCGCGTCGAGCGGGTTCGTGACGAGCACGAGGATCGCGTTCTTCGAGCGGGCGGCGACCTGGTCCACGACGCCGCCGACGATCTCGGCGTTCTTGAACAGGAGGTCGTCCCGCGTCATGCCCGGCTTGCGCGCGAGCCCCGCCGTGACGACGACGATGTCGGAGCCGGCCGTGTCGTCGTAGCTGTTCGACCCGGTCAGCGTGGAGTCGTAGCGGTGGACCGGGCCGGCCTGGGCCAGGTCGAGCGCCTTGCCCTGCGGCATGCCCTCGATGACGTCCACGAGGACGACGTCGCCGAGCTCGCGCTCGACGGCGTACTGGGCGACGGAGGCGCCGACGTTGCCGGCGCCGACCACGGTGATCTTCGGACGGGCAGCCATGATCTTCTCCTTCCGCTGCGCTACAGCCGGGCCATGTTTTCGACGATCGCCACGCCGAACTCCGAGCACTTCACCTCCTTGGCGCCCTCCATGAGCCGCGCGAAGTCATAGGTGACGACCTTCGACTGGATCGTCTTCTCGAGGCCCCTGACGATCCGGTCGGCGGCGTCGGTCCAGCCGAGGTAGCGGAGCATCATCTCGCCGGAGAGGATGACGGAGCCCGGGTTGACCTTGTCCTGGCCCGTGTACTTCGGCGCCGTGCCGTGCGTGGCCTCGAAGAGCGCGTGGCCGGTGTCATAGTTGATGTTCGCGCCCGGCGCGATCCCGATGCCGCCCACCTGCGCGGCGAGCGCGTCGGAGATGAGGTCGCCGGTCAGGTTGCACGACGCGATCACGTGGAACTCGTCGGGACGGGTCAGGATCTGCTGCAGGAACGCGTCGGTGATCGCGTCCTTCACGAGGACCTTGCCGGCGGGCGGCCGGCCGCCGCAGTCCTCCCAGCTCACGGTCCGGTCGGCGAACTCGCGCTTGGCGAGCGCGTAGCCCCACTTCATGAACAGACCTTCCGTGTACTTCTGGATGTTGCCCTTGTGGACGAGCGTGACGGTGGGCCGGTTGTTCTCGATCGCGTAGCGGATCGCCGCGCGGATCAGCCGCTCGGAGCCCTCCTTGGAGACGGGCTTGATGCCGATCGAGGAGGTGTTGGGGAAGCGGATCTTCTTGACGCCCATCTCCTTCTGGAGGAACTCCACGACCCGGCGGCACTCGGGCGTGCCCTGCTCCCACTCGATGCCGGCGTAGATGTCCTCCGTGTTCTCCCGGAAGATCACCATGTCCACCTTCTCCGGCCGCTTGACCGGCGAGGGGACGCCCTGGAAGTACTTCACCGGGCGCAGGCACACGTAGAGGTCGAGTACCTGGCGGAGCGTGACGTTGAGCGAGCGGAAGCCCTCGCCGATGGGCGTCGTGAGCGGCCCCTTGAGCGCGACGAGGTACTCGCGGATCACGTCGAGGGTCTCGTCCGGCAGGAGGTTCGGCGGGCAGTCGGCGCCGTAGACCGCCTTGGCCTTGTCCCCCGCGTACGTCTCGGCCCAGGCGATCCGGCGCTTCCCCTCGTACGTCTGCTCGACCGCGGCGTCGAGGACGCGGACGGCGGCGCGCCAGATGTCGGGGCCGGTGCCGTCGCCCTCGATGAACGCGATGATCGGGTTGTCGGGCACGCGGAGCTTGCCGTGGTCGATCGTGACCTTCTCGCCCCTGGGGATCTTCACCTTGCCAGCCATTACTTCTTGTCTCCCTGCTGGGCGGCGTTCAGCGCCGACCCCGCCCTGAACCAGCCGATCTGCTCGGCCGTGAGGCTGTGGAGCGCCTCGATCGTCTCGGTGCGCCCGTCCGCCTTCTTGATGGTCACCGTCACGGGCTTCCCCGGCCCCAGCGCCTGGAGCCCCGTCACGCTCACCCGGTCGCCGGCCTCGAAGCGGTCCCAGTCGCGCGGGTCCTTGAACGTGAGCGGCAGGATGCCCTGCTTCTTGAGATTCGTCTCGTGGATGCGGGCGAAGCTCCTGGTGAGCACCACCGCGCATCCGAGGTGCCGGGGCGACATCGCGGCGTGCTCGCGGCTCGATCCCTCGCCGTAGTTCTCGTCGCCGACGACCACCCACCGCAGCCCTTTCGCCTTGAGCTCGCGGGCCGTCTTGGTGAACGGCTGAGGCGCGCCGCCGCCGACGGGGGGCACGCCCTTGCCAGCCTCGCCGCTGAAGGCGTTGACGGCGCCGAGGAACATGTTGTCGCTGATCCGGTCGAGGTGGCCGCGGTAGCGGAGCCAGGCGCCCGCGGGGGAGATGTGGTCGGTCGTCGTCTTGCCCCGGGTCTTCACGAGGATCGGCAGGTCCGCGAAGTCCCGACCGTCCCAGGGCGCGAAGGGCTGGAGGAGCTGGAGCCGCTCGCTGTCGGGCCGGACGAGCACCTGGACCGCGTCCGGGTCCGCCGCCGGCGCCTCGTAGCCCTCCGCGCCGCGGGCGAAGCCGTCCTGCGGCAGCTCCTCGGCCTCGGGCGGCGTGAAGCGGAAGGGCCGGCCCTGCGCGTCGGGCAGCGTGCCGTGGACGGGGTCGAACTCGAGCGTGCCCGCGAACGCGAGCGCGGTGACCATCTCGGGGCTCGTCAGGAACGACAGGGTCGCGGCGCTGCCGTCGTTGCGGCCCGGGAAGTTGCGGTTGAACGAGGAGACGATCGTGTTGGCCTCGTCCGCCTTCACGTCGCCGCGCTTCCACTGGCCGATGCACGGCCCGCACGCGTTGGCGAGCACCCGCCCGCCGATCCTCGCGAACGTGTCCACCATGCCGTCCCGCTTGATCGTCTGGTAGATGCGCTCGGAGCCGGGGCTGATCCAGAAGGGCACCTTCGCGGAGAGCCCCGCCTTGATGCCCTGCGTGGCGACGTGCGCGGCGCGCCGCATGTCCTCGTAGGACGAGTTCGTGCAGGAGCCGATGAGGGCGTTCGTGATCGCCGCGGGCCAGCCGTTGGCCTTCACTTCGGCGGCGAGCTTCGCGATGGGGCGGCCGCGGTCGGGCGAGTGCGGCCCGACGATGTGGGGCTCCAGCGCGTCCAGGTCGATCTCGACCAGCTCGTCGTAGAACGTCCGCGGGTCCGCGACGACCTCGCGGTCCGGGGTCAGGTGCTCGCGGCGCTCCTCGGCCAGCGCCGCGATGGGGGCGCGGTCGGTGGCTCTCAAGTAGGCGGCCATCCGCGAGTCGAACGGGAAGACCGACGTGGTGGCGCCCAGCTCGGCGCCCATGTTGCAGATCGTGCCCTTGCCGGTGGCGCTGATGGACTCCACGCCGGGCCCGAAGTACTCGATGATCTTGTTGGTGCCGCCCTTCACGGTGAGCCGCGTGCAGAGGTGGGTGATGATGTCCTTCGCCGCGGTCCAGCCCGAGAGCTTGCCGGTCAGGTGCACGCCCACGAGCCTGGGGTCCAGCACCTCCCACGGCAGGCCGGCCATCACCTCGGCGCAGTCCGCGCCGCCGACGCCGATCGCCAGCATGCCGAGCCCGCCGCCGTTCGGCGTGTGGGAGTCGGCGCCGATCATGAGCCCGCCCGGGAAGGCGTAGTTCTCGAGGACGACCTGGTGGATGATCCCCGAGCCCGGCCGCCAGAACCCCATCCCGAACTTCCGCGCCGACGAGCGCAGGAAGTCGTAGACCTCCTGGTTCTCCCGGATCGCGCGCGCGAGGTCGTCGGCGGCGCCCGACTCGGCGCGGATCAGGTGGTCGCAGTGCACGGTGGTCGGCACGGCCACGCGCGTGCGGCCCGACTGCATGAACTGGAGGATCGCCATCTGGGCCGTCGCGTCCTGCAGCCCCACCCGGTCCACGCGGAGCCGGAGGATCGCCTTGCCGCGCGCCCACGGCTGCCCGTCGAAGTCCCAGCAGTGGGCGACGAGGACCTTCTCGGCCAGCGTGAGCGGCCGGCCCCAGGCGCGCCGCGCCCGGGCGAGCCGCTCGGGCATCGCCGCGTAGAGGGACCGGATCTCCTCCATCGGGGGCCTCCTACACGCCGGCGGCCGCCGCCGCGCGGCGCGGCCGGAAGCTCGCCTTGACGAGGTCGCGGTTTAGGCGCGCGATGAACGCGATGCTGATCTCCTTCGGGCACGCCGCCTCGCACTCGCGCATGTTGGTGCAACTCCCGAACGCCTCCCCGTCCATCGCCCGCACCATGTCGCGCGCGCGGTCCCAGCGCTCGGGCTGGCCCTGCGGGAAGAGGCCGAGGTGCGAGACCTTGGCGGCCGTGAACAGCATCGCCGAGGCGTTCGGGCACGCGGCCACGCAGGCGCCGCAGCCGATGCACGCGGCGGCGTCGAAGGCCCGCTCGGCGTCCTCCTTCGGGGCCAGGATCGCGTTCGCGTCGGGGGCGCTCCCGGTCGGCGCGCTGATGAAGCCGCCCGCCTGGATGATCCGGTCGAGGGCCGAGCGGTCCACGACCAGGTCCTTGAGGATCGGGAACGCGCGGGCGCGCCAGGGCTCGAGCGTGAGGACGTCGCCGTCCTCGAACACGCGCATGTGGAGCTGGCAGACGGTGGTCCCGCGGCGCGGGCCGTGTGGCACGCCGTTGATCACGAAGCCGCACGAGCCGCAGATGCCCTCGCGGCAGTCGTGCTCGAACGCGATCGGCGCCTCGCCGCGCGCGATGAGCCCCTCGTTGACGGCGTCGAGCATCTCGAGGAACGACGTGGCCGGGCTCACGTCCCGCGCCTCGTAGGTGACGAAGCGCCCCGGCGCGCCCGCGCCCTTCTGCCGCCAGACCTTGAGCGTGAGGTTCATTTGTAGGATCTCGTCGCCAGGTGCACGTGCTCGAAGGCGAGCGGCTCCTTGTGCAGCCTCGGCTGGGACAGGGTTCCGGTGTACTCCCACGCGGCGACGTAGGCGAAGCGCTCGTCGTCGCGCCGGGCCTCGCCGTCCTCGGTCTGGCTCTCCTCGCGGAAGTGGCCGCCGCACGACTCCGTGCGGTGGAGCGCGTCGAGCACGAGCAGCTCCGCCAGCTCGAGGAAGTCCGCCACGCGCCCCGCCTTCTCGAGCGACTGGTTCAGCTCCTCGCCGCTCTCCAGCACCCGGACGTTCCTCCAGAAGTCCTCCCGGAGCGCCGGGATCTCGGCGAGCGCCTTGCGGAGCCCGGCGTCGTTGCGCGCCATCCCGCAGAGCTCCCACATGACCCGCCCGAGGTCGCGGTGGAACGAGTCGACCGAGCGCGAGCCCCCCACCGCCAGCAGGCGCCTGACCCCGTCCTGGACCTCGCGCCGGACCGCGTCGAACGCCGGCACGCGCGTGTCGTCCCCCGCCGGCGTGACCTGCGCGAGGTAGTGGCCGAGCGTGTACGGCAGGATGAAGTAGCCGTCGGCGAGCCCCTGCATGAGCGCGGAGGCGCCGAGCCGGTTGGCGCCGTGGTCGGAGAAGTTCGCCTCGCCGCCGACGAACAGGCCGGGGATCGTGGACATCAGGTCGTAGTCGACCCAGAGCCCGCCCATCACGTAGTGCGCCGCCGGGTAGATGCGCATCGGGACCTTGTAGCCGTTCTCCCCGGTGATCCGCTCGTACATGTCGAACAGGTTGCCGTACCGCTCGCGGATCTTGTCCTCGCCGAACCGCGCGATCGCGTCGGCGAAGTCCAGGTAGACGCCGCGCCCGCCCGGGCCGACGCCGCGCCCCTGGTCGCAGACCTCCTTGGCGGCGCGCGAGGAGATGTCGCGCGGCGCGAGGTTGCCGTAGCTCGGGTACTTGCGCTCGAGGTAGTAGTCGCGCTCCGCCTCGGGGATCCGGTCCGGCGGCCGCGTGTCGCCCGCGCGCTTCGGCACCCACACGCGGCCGTCGTTGCGGAGCGACTCGGACATGAGGGTCAGCTTCGACTGGTGCTCGCCGCTCACCGGGATGCACGTCGGGTGGATCTGCGTGTAGCAGGGGTTGGCGAAGAGCGCGCCGCGCCGGTGCGCGCGCCAGATCGCCGTCGCGTTCGACGCCTTCGCGTTCGTCGAGAGGTAGAAGACGTTCGCGTAGCCGCCGGTCGCCAGCACGACCGCGTCGCCCGCGTGCGCCTCGATCGCGCCGGTCACGAGGTTCCGGGTGACGATGCCGCGCGCGCGGCCGTCGACGACGACCAGGTCGAGCATCTCCGTGCGCGGGAACATCCGCACCGTCCCCGCCGCGATCTGGCGCTCGAGCGCCTGGTAGGCGCCGAGCAGGAGCTGCTGGCCCGTCTGGCCGCGCGCGTAGAACGTGCGCGAGACCAGCGCGCCGCCGAAGGAGCGGGTGTCGAGCAGGCCGCCGTACTCGCGGGCGAACGGCACGCCCTGGGCCACGCACTGGTCGATGATGTTCCCGCTGAGCTCGGCGAGCCGGTAGACGTTGCCCTCGCGCGCCCGGAAGTCGCCGCCCTTGACCGTGTCGTAGAAGAGGCGGAACACGCTGTCGCCGTCGTTGCGGTAGTTCTTCGCCGCGTTGATGCCGCCCTGCGCGGAGATCGAGTGCGCGCGCCGCGGGCTGTCGTGGTAGGAGAAGCACTTGACGTTGTACCCCAGCTCGCCGAGCGAGGCCGCGCCGGCGCCGCCCGCGAGCCCGGTGCCGACGACGAGGATCGTGTACTTGCGGCGGTTCGCCGGGTTCACGAGCTTCATCTCGAAGCGGCGCCGCTCCCACTTGCGCTCGATCGGCCCCGGCGGGACCCGCGCGTCGAGCGCGCCCTCGCGGGGCCGGACCGCGGTCTCAGTGCTCATGTCGGACACTCTCCGTCACTTGACCAGGCCGCCGAGCACGGCCAGGGGGATCGAGACGTTGCCCACCACGACGACCACCGCCACGACGACGGCGAGCCCGCGATAGACCCCGTTGCTCCGCGCGTCCACGCCGAGCGTCTGGAACATGGACCAGACGCCGTGGTAGAGGTGCAGCCCGAGCGCCGCCTGGGCGACGATGTAGAAGGCCGAGACGTACCAGACGCGGAAGCCGTTCACGACGTTGCGGTAGGCTGACGCCTCCTGGAACTGGCCGGGCGCGTAGCCGACCGCGCCCAGGGTGAAGTGCAGGATGTGATAGACGACGAAGAGCACGAGGATCACCCCGCCCCAGCGCATCGTCCGCGCCGCGTACGTCGCCGCGACCGCCTCCTTCTCCGTGTAGGCCACCGGGCGCGCGGCCCAGCTCGTCAGCGTGAGCTGGACGGCCGCCACGATGTGCAGGACGACCGCCGCGAGCAGGATCAGGCGCAGGGTCCACAGGGCCTGGCCGTAGGCGAGGATCGGCTCGCCCAGCTCCCGGAGGCCGCGCGCGTAGGCGTCGAAGGCGCCGGCGCCGAGGTAGATCTTGAGGTTGCCGGCCAGGTGGAGGATGACGAACCCGACCAGGACGATGCCGGTGACCGCCATCACCGCTTTCTTGCCGATCGAGGTGCTCCAGAGGGCTGCGACCGCGCTCATGGCGTCTCCTGTCCCGAACAGACGTGCACCTCCCCGTGGCCGGTGAGGAGGCGATGCGCAGTGACGGTTCACTCTACCGCCCGGCGCCGCGGGGCGTCAACCGGTCGAACGAAGCAATGGTGAAGGGCCTAACCACCTGAGACGAATGATGGAGGCCGCATCGGCGCTATACTACCGCCACTCCCATGTCGCCGCGGCACGACCGGCTCGAGCTGCTGGACCGTTACCTGCGCATCGTGACCATCAGCCGGCAGGTGACCCGCGAGACGGTGGACGCCGTGCGCGCCTTCTGGCGCGATCTCGGCCTG
>MGBU01000141.1 GCA_001790205.1 Candidatus Rokubacteria bacterium GWA2_73_35
TAGAGGAGGGATCGACTCCATGTGAGGATCGCAGTCCTCGCGTCCCACGAGGGCACCACGCTGCAGGTCGGGCAAGTTATCAGCAACAACCAGGAGTCCGGAGCACTGGAGCGCGCTCGCGCTGCTGGCATTCCTGCCCACCACCCCTCGAGTCGCACCCATCCGGATCCGGCGGGCCTGGACGCGGCGATCTGCCAGACCCTCGCCGACTGCGCGGCCGATGTTGTCCTTCTTGCCGGCTACATGAAGCAGATCGGACTCGAAACGCTCAATCGATTCCACGGGCGGATCCTAAACACGCATCCAGCACTCCTGGTGAAGGCCTGCGACAAGGTTCGTGCAGAGCTCCATCGCCTCAATGAACCAGTCAGTGGAGCGGACCCGCCTGCGGCGGGCCGCTCACCGGCACCGCTAGCTAGAAGGCGCGGCCCCAGCGGTCGGCGAACGCGACCTCGGCGACGGGGCGGCGCGGCGGGCGCCCGAACTTCCCGAGCGGGTGGCCGAGCGGGATCAGCGCCGCCGTCTCGACCTCGAGGGGGATGCCGAGCAGCTCCTTCACCTGCCGGTCGCGGAAGCGGTGGATGGTCGTCAGGCAGCTGCCGACGCCGAGCGCGCGCGCCGCCAGCATGAGGTTCTGCACGGCCGGGTAGATCGAGGCGCCGGTCGTCAGCGTCGGCGGCACGCCGTCGGTCGCGACGCAGGCGAGGATCAGCACCGGCGCCTCGGCCAGGTGCTCGGACAGGTGCCGCGCGGAGGCGACCATCTTCCCGACCGGGCTGTCGGGCGGCGCCGCGGAGGCGTCCCGGTAGTACGGGAGCTTCAGCAGCTCGCCCCACGCCTCGCGGTACAGCTCGCCCAGGCGCGCGCGCGTCGCGGCGTCGCGGACCACGACGAAGCTCCAGCCCTGGCGGTTGCCGCCGCTCGGCGCGCAGATCGCCGCGTCCAGGATCCGGCGGAGCACGGCGTCGGGGATCGGGTCGGGCGTGAGGCGCCGGATGGCTCGCTGCGTGGTGACGACCTCGAAGAAGTCCATGGTCCCTCCGTTGATCGGTCGCGTCGCGGGCACTACCATACACCACGAGGACCGGGGGGCGATCCGCCATGACGACGCGACGCGAGTTTCTCCGCGGCCTCTCCGCGCTGGCGGCCGCGGGCTGCGCGCCGGCCGTGCAGCCCGCCGCGCCCACCGCCGCGGGCGTGCCGCTGCCGACGACGGGCTTCCGCTACCAGCTCACGCGGGACTGGGGCCCGCGGCCGGAGCGGGTGGTCCACGCCGCGCGGCCCGCCGTCGTCGGCACGGCCCACGCGCCCGATCCGGGCGCCCTCGACCCGGCGCGCCTCGTCCGCGAGGCGGTCGAGCGGGCCGGCGGGCTCGAGCGGATCGTGCGGCCGGGCGACCGCGTCGTCCTCAAGCTCAACCTCGTGTTCCCGCTGCCGAGCGGCACCGGGTTCACGACCGACGTGCGCGTCGCCGAGGCCGTCGCGCGGCTCGCCCTCGACGCCGGCGCGCGCCGGGTCGTCTTCGCCGAGGGCTCAGCGTCGGCGCCGGGCACGCCCCTGCCCTTCTACCGCCCCGAGGCGACGCAGCTCGCCTTCGAGCGCGGCGGGATCCGCGCGCTCGCCCGCCGCCTCGACGCCGGGCTCCTCGACCTGAACGAGGCCGGGCGCGAGCCCGGCGGGCGCGAGCTGGTGCGCGAGGTGCGCCTCCCGCGCGGGCTCCAGAGCCCGGCGTACTGGCTCTCGAAGGCGTTCCTCGACGCCGACCGCGTGATCTCGCTGCCCGTGCTGAAGAACCACGAGTACACGGGCGTGACGCTCGCGCTGAAGAACTGGATCGGCGTGGCGCCCGCGGGCGTGTACTTCCGGCCGGGAGGGCGCGTCGGCAAGTGGGGGCTCGACCACGGGATGGTCCCGCTCGCGCGCCACATCGCGGACCTCGTCGCGGCCCGCCCGCCCGACTACGTGGTGCTGGACGCGCTCGTCGGGATCAACTCGGGCGTGCGCGCCTACCCGTACCGTCCGGGGCCGGGCGGCCCGATGCGCGCGATCCTCGCGGGTCCGGACCCCGTGGCGGTGGACGCGATCGCGTGCCTCGCCATGCGCTACGATCCCGCGACGATCGGCCACCTAGTCTTCGCCGAGGCCGTCGGGCTCGGCGTCGCCGATCCCGCGACGATCGCGGTCCGCGGCGTCGGGATCGACCCGTTCCGTCAGGAGTTCGCCACGCCGGTCAACGGCATGTACGTGCCGGGCCGCTGGACGGGCCGGGCGTGAGAGGGACCGGGCATGAGCGCGCGCCGGGTATGAGCGCCCGCCGGCTCGTCGCCGCCGCCGCGCTGGCCCTCGCCGGCTGCGCCCCCGGGGCGCCCGGGCTCCACTCGCCCGGCCCCGGCGCGCTCTACGATCCCGGGCCGCTCGACGACCCCGTCCTCGGGCGCTGCGCCTGGTCCGGGCGCGTCACCGGGCGCTTCGTCTACCAGGAGCAGCACCTGATCCGCGCGTACTTCGAGGCGGCGGACCCCGCGGCGTACCGGCGCGCGATCCCGCCGGCGTTCGCCGTGCCGGAGCGGCCGCTCGTGCGTGTCACCGTCCTCGACTTCTACGCGATGGCCAGCGGGCCGACCTACCGCGAGTCCGAGGTCTCGGTGCTCGCGCTCCACGAGGGAGAGCCGGGCTGGGTCGTGCTGACGATGCCGGTGACCGACGGCGACTCCTGCGGCGGCGGCCGGAGCACGTGGGGCTATCCGAAGGTCGTGCGGCGCGTGACCCTGGAGGGCGGACCCGACCGGTACGTGGGCGTGTCGTACGCGCCGGGAGGCCGCGCGCCCGAGCTCACGCTGACGCTCGAGCTGGCCGGCGCGGCGCCGGGCGAGGACGCGCGAGAGGTGCTCCGCTTCGTGTCTCCGTTCCCGAGCCTCACGCTCAGGGCGGGCCGGGTCATGCGCTTCGGCGGCGACCGCCGGCCCGCCTGGGAGCTCGAGCGCGCGGCGCCGGACGTCTACCGCGTGAGGCTCGGGCACGCGCGGCTCGAGGTCTCGCGCGAGCCCGACACGCTGCTCCGGCGCCTCGGCGTCGGCCGGCCGCTCGCCGCCTACTGGGCCCGGGTGCGCGCCCGCTACTCGATCACGCCGCGCTAGCCCGCGCCCGAGAGCGCCTCGCTGATCCCGATCAGCGCCTCGTACTCCTCCATCCAGTAGCGGTGGTCGCGGAAGCCCGGAAACGCCGGCGGGAACGACGGGTCCTCCCAGCGCCGCGCGATCCAGCCCGACATGTGGATGATCCTGAGCGCGCGCAGCGGCTCGCAGAGCGCGAGCGTCGCGCGGTCGAACTCGCGGAAGACCTCGTAGCCCTCCAGGAGGTCCGCGCGCGCCCGGCGCGCCTCCTCCGAGTCGCCGCGCGCGAGGAGCCAGAGGTCCTGCACGGGAGGGCCGACCAGGCAGTCGTCGAAGTCCACGAGGATCGGGCCGTTGGGCGCCCAGAGGATGTTGCCCATGTGCAGGTCGCCGTGGATCCGCTGCACGCGCGCGGCGGCGAGCGGCCCGGCGACCGCGTCGGCGATGCGGAGCGCGACGTCGCGGTAGCGCGGCCCCAGCGTCCCGGGGATGACGTCGCCCTTCGTCAGGACCTCGAGCGGCTCGAGGACGTAGCGCTCCACGCTGAGGCGTGGCCGGTGCGGCGCGTCACGCGCGGCGCCGACGGCGTGCAGGCGGCCGATCGTGCGGCCGATGCGCCGGCGCCCCTCGGCGTCCAGCTCGTCGAGCGTACGGCCGCGCACCTTCGGGAAGGCCGCGTAGTAGATCCCCTCGATCTCGTTCAGCGTCCGGCCGTTGCCGAGGTCGAGCGGCGCGACGGCCGGGACCTCGGCGGCCACGAGGTCCAGCAGGAACGCGTGCTCGTCCAGGAGCGTCTCGCGCGACCAGCGGCCGGGGCGGTAGAACTTCACGACGAGCCGCCGCTCGTCCTCCAGCTCGACCTCGTACACGCGGTTCTCGAAGGCGCGCAGCGGCAGGCAGCGGCCGGTGCAGCGCAAGCCCCCCACCTCGACCGCGTCGAGCACGCGGTCGGGCGTGAGGGCGAAGAACGTCGCGTGGGGCTCGCCGGCCATGCCCGGAGATCGTACCACCCGGCGCGCCGCGGCGGCCCACGGCCTGGACGGCCGTCCGGGGCTGGGCTAGGATCGCCCCGCCGGAGGACATCCATGGAGCTCGATCGCCCGCTGCCGAACCCGATCACGCCCGAGGCCCGGCCCTTCTGGGACGGCCTGCGCGAGCACCGCCTGATGCTGCCGCGGTGCGGGGCGTGCGGCCACGTCTTCTTCTACCCGCGGGTCCTCTGCCCGCGCTGCCACGCGCGCGACGTCGGCTGGATCCAGGCGAGCGGCCGGGGCACGCTCCACGCCTTCGAGATCGGCTACCAGGCCTTCAACCGCGCGTGGAAGGTGACGCCGCCCTGGGTGCTCGCGATGGTGGAGCTGGCCGAGGGGCCGCGCCTGCTCTCGAACCTCGTCAACGTCGAGCCCGACCCGAAGGCCATCCGCTGCGACATGCCGGTGCGGGTCGTGTTCCACCGGCTGACCGACGAGATCACGCTGCCGCTCTTCGAGCCGGCTCCGTGAGCGCCGCGGCGGACCTGCGCGCGCTCCGGAACGCCGCCTGCATCGTCGGCGTGGACGAGAGCGACGAGATCGGGAACCTCCCGCACAAGAGCCAGCTCACGCTGCACCTCGAGGCGGTCGCCAACGCCGTCCGCGACGCGGGGCTCCGGATCTCCGACGTGGACGGCATCTTCACCGCGGGCCAGCACTCGCCCGCGCTCCTCGGCGAGGCGCTCGGCATCACCCCGCGCTACGTGGACGGCACGAGCGTCGGCGGCTGCTCGTTCATCATCGAGGTCGGCCACGCCGTCGCCGCGCTCCACCACGGCCTCTGCGACGTCGCCGTCGTCTCCCACGGCGAGAGCGGCCGCTCGGGCGTCGGTGTCTCCCCGCGCCGCGACACGAGCCTCACCGGGCAGTACGAGGCGCCCTTCGGCTTCGGCGGCGCGCCGACGTTCTTCGGTATGCTCACCACGCGCCACATGCACGTCTACGGGACCACGCTCGAGCAGTGGGCGCAGGTGGCCGTCTCCACGCGACGGTGGGCCATGCTGAACCCGAAGGCGCTCCGCCGCGAGCCCCTCACGGTGGCCGACGTGCTCGCCTCGCGCCCGGTCGTCTACCCGTTCAACGTCCTCAACATCTGCCTCGTCACCGACGCCGGCGGCGCCGTCGTGCTGACGCGCGCCGACCGCGCCCGGGACTGCGCGAAGCCGCCGGTGTACGTCCGCGGCGTGGGCGAGGGCACCGAGCACGTGATGGTCACGCAGATGCGGGATCTGACGTTCAGCGAGGCCACGCGCCTGGCGGGCGGGAAGGCCTTCCGGATGGCCGGCGTCGGGCCGCACGACTTCGACCACGTCATGCTCTACGACGCCTTCACCTCGGGGCCGCCCCTCATGCTCGAGGCGCTCGGCCTCGCCGGGCGCGGCGAGGGCGTGCACTGCTTCGCCGAGGGCCGCTCGACGCCGGGCGGCTCGCTCCCGATCAACACCAACGGCGGCGGCCTGTCCTACACGCACTCGGGGATGTACGGCATCTTCCCGATCATCGAGGCCACCCGGCAGCTCCGGGGCGAGTGCGGCGCGCGCCAGGTGCCGGGCGTGCGGCTCTCCCTGGTCAACGGGATGGGCGGCATGCTCTCCGCCGCCGGCACGCTGGTGCTGTCGAACGAGGTGGGAAGCTAACGCCCGGCTGCTGACTCGCGGAGCAGCAGGGTGGGCACCGGCGCCCTGCCGGCGACGCGCTCGGCCACGCCGGCGACGAGCGCGCGGCGCAGACGGCCACGACGCGACGCCGTGAGCGCGATGAGATCGGCGTCGAAGGCCTCGGCCTCGAGCAGGATCTCCTCGGTCGCTTCGCCGAAGCGCACGACGCGCTCGACCGGGATGCCCTCGAGCTGGACCTCGATGCGCCGGAGGTCGTCGAGCCCCTTGGACGTCAGCCGCGCCATCTCCTGGTCGCTGTAGGCGACCGTCCGGCCGTCGGTGTCGACCACGCGATCCGGGACCGGGAAGACACGCAGGAGGCGCACGGTCGAGCCGGCGCCGCGGGCCAG
Source organism: Candidatus Rokubacteria bacterium GWA2_73_35 (assembly GCA_001790205.1). Classification (GTDB taxonomy): domain Bacteria; phylum Methylomirabilota; class Methylomirabilia; order Rokubacteriales; family CSP1-6; genus GWA2-73-35. The sequence goes on from MGBU01000141.1 coordinate 6,153, forward strand.
TGCGGCGACGATCGGCACGATCGTCTCGCTGTGCTCTCGTGAATCGAATGGTGTCAGAATCCGCTTCGCCATCGCAAAAATCCTCCACTGTTGCGATGGCGCGGCGGCGCGGGTGGATTCGCGGAACACACCGGCGCCCTGACAGGTGCGACACCTGTCAGGCCCCGGCCGGCCTAGCGGCCGGCGACGAGGCGCGCGCCCTCGACGAGGGCGCGGAGCTTCGCGAACGCCACGCCGCGCGCGAGGTACTTCATCCCGCAGTCGGGCGCCGCGACGAGGCGCGCGGCCGGCACGCGCGCGAGGGCCGCCTCGAGCCGCCGGGCGACGATGTCGGGCGTCTCGGGCGCCGGGGCGCCGAGGTCGAGGACGCCGAGGACGATCGTCTTCGACGGGAGCGCGTCGAGGGCCGCCAGGTCGAGCTGCGGCTGCGCGGTCTCGATCGAGACCTGGCGCGCCGCGCAGCGCTCGAGCTCGGGCAGGAACGAGTAGCCGCTCGGCTTCGTCGTCCCGGCGCGCGCGTGCGAGGCGGCGTAGCCGAAGCAGAGGTGCACGCACGTCGGCTTCGTGAGCCCGGCGAGCGCCCGGTCGAGGGCGGGGAGCGCGTAGGCGCGCGCGCGGTCGGGCCGGGCCTGCAGGTACGGCTCGTCGAGCTGGAGCACGTCCACGTGCGGCTCGAGGTCACGCAGCTCCGCGTTCACCGCCTCCGCGTAGGCGAGCGCCAGGCGCGCCTCGTCCCGGTAGTGCTCGTCCTCGGCGAGCTGCGCCAGCGTGAAGGGGCCGGGCACCGTGACCTTGACGGGCCGGTCGGTCACCGACCGGAGGAAGCGCGCATCGTCGAGGCCCACGGGCCGCGCGCGGCGGATCGGCCCGACGATCCGCGGCACGGGGATCGGCCGGCCCAGCCGGCTCAGCGCCGTTCCCGGCCGCTCGAGGTCCACGCCGTCGAGCGCGTTGGCGAACTGGTTGAAGTAGGACTCGCGGCGCTGCTCGCCGTCGGTGACGAGGTCCACGCCCGCGCGCTCCTGGTCGCGCACCGCCAGACGCACGGCGTCCTCCTGCGCCTCGGCGAGCCAGGGCGCGGCCACGCGCCACACCTCGGGCGCGCGGACGCGCGGCACCCCGACCGCCGCGAGCTTCGCCTGGTCCACGAGCCAGCCGGGCTGCGGGTAGCTCCCGACGACCGTCGTCAACATCGGCGGGCGCTCCTCGCTCGACCCTACACTCGCAGCGGGTCGAGGCGGCCGGCGAGGGCGAGCAGGCTCTCGAGGAGGTAGTAGCTCCCCACGATGAACTCGCAGCGGTTCGCGCGGTCCTGGGGCCGCGCGTCCACGCGCTTGTTGAAGCACGCCTCCGTGAGCATCCCCGGCGCGCGCCGGTCGCCCGGGTGCGTCGGCGTCAGATAGCGCACGACGAGCGCCCGCGCGGTCGCCTCGGCCGCCTCGCGGTAGCGCGCGCGCCCGGCCTCGGTCGGCGCCACGCGGCCGAGCCTCACGAGCGCGGCCGTCGCGATGGCCGTCGCGGCGGTGTCGCGCTCGGTGTGCGGGATCGCCGGGTCGTCGAAGTCCCAGAAGGCCACGCGGTCGGCCGGCACGTGGGCGAGCCACCAGTCGGCGCCGCGCACGGCCGCCGCGAGCCACGCCGCGCGCCCGCGGTCGGCGAGCCAGCTCTGCGTCGAGAACAGCGTGCCCCACGCCTGCGCCCGGCCCCACGTGCTCGTGTCGCTCACGCCCTTGTGCGTGTAGTGCCGGACCAGCCGGCCCGTGGCGGCGTCGAGCGAGCTCGACTGGATGAACGAGCCGTCGGGCCGGAGATGCAGGTGGATGATCGTCTCGGCGTGGTTCGTCGCGACCTCGCGGAGCCGCGCGTCGCCCGAGGCGCCGGCCGCCCAGAACAGGAACGGCGCCGCCTGCAGGCTGTCGATGCTCGTCTCGGTGCCCCCGATGTGCGCGCCCTCCTCGGCCGCGGCGCCGAGCGGGACCAGCTTGAGCGCGGGCGCGTAGAGGCGTCCGAGGCTCCGCGCCGTCGCGACCGCGATCTCGCGCGGCCCCGGGGCGTCGTGGAGGATCGCGCCGAGCGCGGCGCCGTAGTAGACGGGGAAGGACTTGAAGACGGTCTCCGCGTCCACGCGCGCGCGCAGGCGCTCGGCGAGCGGCGCCGCCCACGCCCGGTAGCGGGCGTCGCCCGTCGTCGCCGCGGCGAGCCACAGCATCCCGAGCCAGTACCCGCCCGTCCAGTCGCCGTCGGGCGTCGTGTTCCACCGCCCGGTCTCCGAATCGGCCCAGTGGGGGAAGCCCTCCGTCACGCGCGCCGCCGTCTCCTGCACGCGCGTCAGCATCCGCTCGATCGCCTCGCTCCACTCGCCCGCGCTCATGCGGCCTCCCCTCACCCGGACTACTTCCGGCGGCGGCCCTTCTGCCGGTCGATCGCCTCGCCCCAGCGGGCCAGGAACACCGTGACGAACGCGTGCTCCTTGGCGGGATCGACGGCCAGCGGCGCGAGCGCGAGCGCCACGGCGAGCGCCACGTGGTAGCCCTCCGAGCGGGAGGCGACGGCGCGCCGGTACGCCGGGTGCGCCTCGTTCACCCACACGGTGGACTCGACGAGCCGGCTCAGCTCGAGGTCGTCGGGGCGCGCCTCGAACTGGATGCTCAGGCCGTAGCGAGCAGGCCGGCGCGTGCGCGGACCCGCGGCGAGATGGCCCGTTGCGGGCTCGGGCGGCGGCGCGGGCTCAGCCCGCGGCGGCGACGGCACGGGCGGCGGCGCCCCGGGCGCCTCAGGCTCGGTAGCGACCGCGTCGGGAGGCTCCCCCGTCGGCGCTGCGGGCTCGCTCACGGCGAGCGCCGGGCCGGCGCCCTCGCCGCCGCCCGGCCCCGCCCCCGCGACGGGCAGGCGCCGCTGGCCGCCCGCCCGCTGCTCCACGAGCGTCGCGAGCAGCGGGAACTCGCTCGCCAGGTCGGCGAGCACGGCCTCCAGGTCGCGCTCCACGGGACGCGCGGCGCGGCGGCGCGCGCGCTCGGCGGGCTCCCCCGCGTCGCCCCACGCGGCGAGCTGGCGCGAGACCGCTTCCTGGATCGCCTTGCGGTACGCGAGGTACGTCGCGCCGCGCGCCCCTGCGCGGATGAAGTCGGCCTTGTTCAGCGTGAGGCACCCGGCGAGCGCCGGCACCTCGATCAGGCCGCCCACGCGCTCGGGCGCCGACGGGGCGACGCCGAGCCAGTCCCAGCCGCGCTTGATGACCTTGCCGAACGTGCTGATCGCGACCCCGCGGAGATCCTCGGGCAGCGGCGTCGCGTCGCGCACGAGGTAGCCGGCCCCGACGGGCTTGCGCTTGCGCGCGACGCGGATGGCGACGGGCGCGCTCTCCGCCGCGCGCCACCCCTGCCGCTCGAGGGCGCGCCCGTTCAGGACGAGCGCCACGCCGCGCGGATAGTGGGCGCCCAGGATCTCGTCGAGCGCCGGGTCCAGGAGCGGCTGGAAGTTCCGGCGGAGCACGCCCTCGATGAAGCCCGGGTCGAGCAGGGGCGAGAGCGGGTTGGTCGGCGCCAGGCGCACCGCCGTCCCGCGCTCGCCGACGAGCCCCGGCGGCGGGGTCCACCGCCACGGCGCCTTCTGCCGCGACGCGAGCCGCCAGGCCGAGGCCACGTGGTGCTTGCCGCGCCGGGTCTCGGTGAGGACCTGGGCGCAGACCAGCAGCGCGACCTTGATGCCGACGCCCGCGAAGCCGATGCCGGCGCCGCGCACTTTCGCGCTCGACGCGATGTCGTGGTAGCGCGCCAGCTCGCGGCGGCGCATGCCCTCGCCGTCGTCCACGATGGTGAGCGCGGGGGCTGCCGCGTCGGCCGCGAGCGTGATCGTGCCCGCGCCCGAGTCGAGCGCGTTGGCGACGATCTCGGTGAGGATGGTCTCCTCGGTGGACCCGGGATACGCGTCGCGCAGGTCCTCGAGAAGATGGAGCAGGTCGACCCGTGTCTCGCCCACGGCTACGCGATCCGCTCGAGATGCTCGTGGACGCGCCGCAGGTACTCGGGGATGTCGCGCACGGCCGCCTGGAGGCCCTCCCAGACGCGCCGCGGGTCGATCTCGTCGTACTCGTGGACGATCCGGTTCCTGAGACCCGCGCAGGCGGCGATCTGCGAGGCGAAGGCCGGCGGCAGGACGCCGAGCTTGGCGGGCTGGGTGAACGACTCGTAGTAGTCGCGCGGCGGCGCGAGGTAGTCGTCGAGGGGCTTCTGCGCGATCGACGTGATGGCCCGCAGGTCGTCCACGATGAGGGCGATCTTCCGGGTCACGAGGTCGCGGTCAACCATCGGCGGCCGGGCGCCCGACGGCCCTGGCGACGAACCGCCGCTCGAGGTCGAGGTACTTCCGGTGGTCCTGGTAGCGCCTGAACGCGTAGAGCTTGAGGCGCTGCAGCGCCGCCGGCTCGCCGTGGAGGAGCCGGCAGCTGTCCGTGACCTTCTTGAGGAAGAGCGGATCGGCGCGGTTGAGGACCGCCAGGTCGACCTCCCGGTCCGGGAACAGGCCCTGCAGCTCGTGGAGAAGCCCCGCGCGCTCTGCCAGTGTCGGCGCGGGCCGCTCGAGCAGCACGGCAAGATCCACGTCGCTCGCCGGGTGGAGCTCTCCCGTGACGGTGGATCCGAACTGGAGGAGGAGACGGATCCCGTACGTCCGTGCGATGCGCTCGAGGTCGGCCACGCCCATCGGCCCCGATTATACGGGCCCAGGGCCTGATACCATACCGGCCGGCACACCCACCCGGGAGGCGACGATGCCGGAGCGGCCGCTCCCCACCGAGCAGGAAGTCCGGAGCTGGCTCCGCGAGCGCCGCAACTGGGGGCGCTGGGGCACGGACGACCAGGTCGGCGCGATCAACCTGATCACGCCGGCCAAGCGCGCCGCGGCGGCGCGCCTGGTGCGGAGCGGGCGCAGCGTGTCGCTCTCCCGTCCGTTCCCGACGGCGCCGGGCCCGAACAACGCGCTGCCCGCCCAGCACTACATGAAGACGCTCCCGCGCGGCACCGGCGGCTTCGCCGCCGACTACTACGGCATCTTCTACCACGGCGTCGCCTCCACCCACATCGACGCGCTCTGCCACACCTGGGACGAGGAGGCCATGTGGAACGGGCGCGACCCGAAGCGGGAGATCACGTTCGACGGCGCCCGCTTCGGGTCGATCGAGCACTGGGCGGAGGGCATCCTGACCCGCGGCGTCATGCTGGACGTCCCGCGCTACCGCGGCGTGCCGTGCGTGACGCAGGACACGCCCGTGCACGGCTGGGAGCTGGAGGACATCCTCGTCGAGCGCGGGATCACGCTCGAGCCCGGCGACGCGATCTGCGTCAACTGCGGCCGCGAGGCGTGGCAGGCGCAGGACCCCGAGCGCCCCTACAGCCGGCCCTTCGGCCCGCCGAGCGCGCGGGAGCGCCCCGGCCTTCACGTCTCGTGCCTGCCGTTCATCCGCGACCACGACGTGAGCGTGCTCGTGTGGGACATGCTCGACCACCTGCCGATCGGCTACGACATCCCCTGGGCCGTGCACGCCGTGCTCTTCGCCTACGGCGTCGCGCTCCTCGACAACGCGCTCCTCGAGCCCCTGGCGCGCGCCTGCGTGGAGGAGGGGCGCGACGAGTTCCTGCTGGTGATCGCGCCGCTCCGCGTGGTGGGCGGCACGG
>MGBU01000142.1 GCA_001790205.1 Candidatus Rokubacteria bacterium GWA2_73_35
CTTCCCGCCCCACCAGGAGCAGCAGATCCGCGACCAGCTCGCGGCCGTCATCGTCGGCGTCGTCTCGCAGCGGCTGATCCCGAAGATCGGCGGCGAGGGCCGGATCCCCGCGGTCGAGGTCCTCGTCGGCACCGGCGCGATCCGCGACTGCATCCGCGAGGCGAAGCGGACCGCCGAGATCCCGACCTTCATCGTGCAAGGCGCGGCGCAGTACGGCATGCAGACCTTCGACCAGTGCCTGCTCAAGCACTACCGCGACGGCCTGATCTCCTACGAGACGGCGCGCGAGGCGGCCACGAACGCCGACGACTTCGACCTCAAGGTGCGCGGGATCTTCTCGGCCGGCGAGCAGACGTTCGAGCAGAAGGCCGACGAGAAACCGGTGATGGGCGCGACCGGCAGCTCCTTCTTCCGGCGATCGTAGCGCGCCGGTCGCGGTCCGCCCGCATCCTCGACGCCCGGGGCGCCCGCCTCGCGGCGGCCGACCTCCTGTCCCGGCGCGCCTGGACGGTCGCGCAGCTCACCACGCGCCTGGTCCGGCGCGGTGCGCCGCGCGCGGTCGCCGCCGAGGTCGTCGCCGACCTCGCGGGCCGGGGCTACGTCGACGACGCCGCCTTCGCGCGCCACTGGGTCGAGACGCGCGCGGCGCGCGGCGTCGGGCCGGCGCGCCTGCGCGCCGAGCTGGCCGCGCGGGGCGTCGCGCCGGCGCTCGTGGGCGCCGCGCTGGCCGCGCTCCTGCCCGACGAGGCGCTCGCTCGGGCCCGCGCGGCCGCGCGCCGCCGGCTGCCCGCGCTCGCGCGCGCCCGCCCCGAGCGCGCCGCCGCCCGCCTGCGCGACCATCTGCTGCGCCGGGGCTACGCGCCGTCGGTCGTCGCGCGCGTCGTCCGCGAGCTTCTCGGCGCCGGGGCCGGGGAGTGAGGCGTGACGCGGTGATACAATGACGATTCCATGACCGGCAACGAGCTCCGCGAGAGGTTCCTCCGCTACTTCGAGCGCCACGGCCACACGCGCGTGCGCTCCTCGTCGCTCGTGCCGGGCGACGACCCGACGCTCCTCTTCACCAACGCGGGAATGAACCAGTTCAAGTCGGTGTTCCTCGGCGAGGAACGGCGCGAGTACACGCGCGCGGCCACCTGCCAGAAGTGCGTGCGCGCCGGCGGCAAGCACAACGACCTCGAGAACGTCGGCCGGACGGCGCGGCACCACACGTTCTTCGAGATGCTCGGCAACTTCTCCTTCGGCGACTATTTCAAGGCCGACGCGATCGCTTTCGCGTGGGAGTTCCTCACGCGCGACCTCGGCCTCGACCCCGGGCGGCTCACGGCCACCGTGTTCACCGACGACGACGACGCGTTCGCCCTGTGGCGGAAGGTGACCGGGCTCGGCGACGACCGCATCCTGCGCCTCGGCGAGAAGGACAACTTCTGGGCGATGGGCGACACGGGCCCCTGCGGCCCGTGCTCCGAGGTCCACTTCCACCAGGGCGACCACATCGCCTGCGCCGAGGTCGCCGCCGGGCGGGCGTGCCTCGGCCCCGCGTGCGAGTGCGACCGCTGGCTCGAGGTGTGGAACCTCGTGTTCATGCAGTTCAACCGCGACGCGGGCGGAACGCTCGCGCCGCTGCCGCGCCCCTCGATCGACACGGGGATGGGGCTCGAGCGCGTGACCGCCGTCGTGCAGGGGAAGGCGTCGAGCTTCGACACGGACCTGCTGGCGCCGCTGCTCGACCGGATCGCCGCGCTCGCGCGGAAGCGCTACGGGGCGGGGGCGGAGGACGACGTCTCCATGCGCGTCGTCGCCGACCACGCGCGCGCGGCGACGTTCCTCATCGCCGACGGCGTCGTGCCCTCGAACGAGTGGCGCGGCTACGTGCTCCGGCGGATCATGCGCCGGGCCATGCGCCACGGCCGCATGCTCGGCCTCACGGAGCCGTTCTTCTGGCGGACGGTGGACTGGGTGACCGAGCTGATGCGCGGCGCGTACCCCGAGCTGGCGCCCGAGCGGCAGCGCGTCCAGGACGCGGTGCGGACGGAGGAAGAGCGCTTCGCCGAGACCCTCGACATCGGGACGCAGAAGATCGCCGACTGGCTCGCCGCGCACGCGGGCGCCGGGGAGCGCGTCGTGGACGGCCGCTTCCTGTTCACGCTGTACGACACGTACGGCTTCCCGATGGACCTGGCCGAGGAGGTCTTCCAGGACGCCGGCTGGCGGGTCACGGACGCGACCCGCGCCGCCGCCGAGGCCGAGATGGAGGCGCAGCGCGAGCGCGCGCGGGCGGGCGCGGCCTTCGGCGCGGGCGACGACACGGAGGCCGCCGCCGTCTACGCGCGGCTCTCGGCGGAGGTCCCGCCGGTCGAGTTCGTCGGCTACGGAACCCTGACCGCGCCGGCGCGCATCCTGGCGATCGTGGACGCGGCCGGGGGCGGGGCGCGGCGCGTGGGCGAGGCGGAAGCGGGCGCGGAGGTGGAGATGATCCTCGACCGCACGCCGGCCTACGCCGAGTCGGGCGGCCAGGTGGGCGACACCGGCACGCTCACGGGACGCGCGGGGCGGGGGCAGGTCCTCGACACGTACTACCGCGGCTCGAAGCTCGTCGTCCACCGCGTGCGCGTGGCGCAGGGCGGCTTCCACGAGGGGGAGGACGTCGCGGTGAGCGTCGAGAGCCCGCGCCGGCAGGGGCTCCGGCAGCACCACACGGGCACGCACCTCCTGCACGCGGCGCTCCGGCGGGTGCTCGGCCCGCACGTGACCCAGGCGGGCTCGCTCGTGGCGCCCGACCACCTGCGGTTCGACTTCTCCCACGGTGCTGCAGTGCGCGACCGCGAGGTCGACGCGATCGAGTCGCTGGTCAACGAGCAGGTCCAGGCCGACACGGCGGTCGTGCGCATGGAGATGGACCGCGACGAGGCGCTCAAGATGGGCGCGATGGCGTTGTTCGGCGAGAAGTACGGCGACCGCGTGCGGGTGATCCGGATCGGCGAGTTCTCGGTCGAGCTGTGCGGCGGGACGCACCTCGAGCGGACGGGCGAGATCGGCCTCCTGAAGGTGAGTACCGAGGGCGCGGTCGCCTCCGGCGTGCGGCGCATCGAGGCCGTCGCCGGCCCCGCGGCGCTCGAGAGCGTCGCCCGCAAGGAGGCCGCGCTCCGCGAGGCCGCGGAGCTGCTCAAGATCGGGCCGCTCGAGGTGCCAAAGCGGCTCCAGAAGCTGCTCGAGGAGCAGCGCGCGCTCGAGAAGCAGCTCGCCGAGCTGGCGGCGGGCCAGGCCCGCGCGCGCGCCGAGGCCCTGGTGGCCTCCGCGCGCCAGATCGACGGCGTCGCCGTGGTGGCGGGGCGGGTGGACGGCCTCGATCCCGACGGCCTCCGGGCCGTGGCCGACACGCTGCGCGACCGCCTCGGCTCGGGCGTGGTGTGCGTCGGGAGCGTGCTCGACGGCAAGGTGAGCCTGGTCGTCGCGGTCACGAAGGACCTCACGGGGCGCTTCCACGCGGGCAAGCTCGTCCAGGAGGTGGCCAAGGCCGTCGGCGGAGGTGGCGGCGGCCGACCGGACCTCGCCCAGGCCGGCGGCAAGGACCCCGAGCGGCTGGACGCGGCGCTCGAGCTGGTCTACACGCTCGTCACCCGGGCGGGCGGCCGGGCGTAGAATATCGAGTGGGCATGGCGCCGATCGGGCGAATCCTGATCGTGGACGACGAAGAGCCGGTGCGCGAGGTGCTCGGCGAGTACTTCGCGACGCAGGGCTACGCCGTCGAGACCGCCGGCAGCGGCACCGACGCGCTGGCCGTGGTCGAGCGGGAGCGCCCCGACCTCGTCCTGCTCGACGTCCGCATGCCGGGCCTCGACGGCGTCGAGACCCTCCGGCGGATCCGCACGCTCGACGGCGCGGTGGTCGTGATCATGGTCACGGCCAACGAGGACGTCGCGCTGGCGCGTGAGACGCTGAAGATCGGCGCGTTCGACTACGTCGCCAAGCCCTTCGACTTCTCCTACCTCGACCGCGCTGTCGCCGCGGCCTTCCTGCAGGCGGGCGGGTTGGCGCCGGCGCGCCCCGCGCCCCCCGCGAACGAGGCGTGGAGCAGCCTCGCGCGCGCCGTCTTCCACGCGACCCGGCGCATGAGCGGCCCGGCGCGAACCGCCACCGGCGCGCGCCTGGAGGACACTGCGCTCGCCGCGGCGCGCGAGGCTGTCGGCGGTCACCCGGACGCCGCCTGCCAGTGGCTGGGCCAGCTCGAGCTGCTCGTGGAGATCGCCGCCGACCTCGGCGACCTGCCGGCCGCCGAGCGGGCGGTGGTGGAGAGAGCCCTTGAAGCGACGCGCCGGTCGCTCCCGCACCCCCGCTGACCCCGGGGGCCCGGCGCCGGGCCCCCCCCGCGTCGAGTCCCACCTCGGCATCCTGCACCGGGTCGCGGAGACCGTCAGCCGGACGCTCGACGTGGACGACGTCCTGCGCACCGCGGTCGAGGCGCTGACACAAGTCACCGGCCACGAGATCGCGAGCCTCCACCTCCTCTCGGAGGACGGCACGATGCTCCAGCTCCGCGGCGACCGCGGCATGTCCGAGCCGCTGCGCGAGGTCAATCGGGCGCTGCCCGTCGGCCAGGGGCTGATCGGCCGGGTCGCCGCCACCGGCAAGACGCTCCAGCTCGAGAAGAACTACGAGGACCCCGACATCCTGCCCGCGGCGCGGGCGACGGTGCGGCGCGAGCAGATCCGCGGCTTCGTCTGCGTGCCGATCCACTGCCGGGGGCGGATCCTCGGCACCCTTTCGCTCGGCCGCAAGACGCTCGAGCGCTTCGACGCGGACGAGGTGGCCCTGGTGGAGGCGGCGGCCGACCAGATCGGCATCGCGCTGGACAACGCACGCCTCTACTCGGAGACCCGGCGGCAGCTCGACGAGCTGAAGCGCGCCCAGGAGCAGCTCATCCGCGCCGAGAAGCTCTCCGCCGTCGGCGAGCTGGCCTCGGGCGTCGCCCACGAGATCAACAATCCGCTCACGACGATCCTCGGCCAGACGCACCTCCTGCTCGGCCACCCCGAGGTGACGCCGCACGTGCGCGAGCGGCTCGGCATCGTCTCGGACGAGGCCACGCGCGCGGCGCGCATCGTCCAGAACCTGCTCCTGTTCGCGCGCCACTACACGCCCGAGCGGCGGCCGTGCTCGCTCGCCGACCAGGCGCGGCGGGTGCTCGAGCTGAAGGACTACCAGCTCAAGCAGGACGGCATCCAGGTTGTGACGGACTTCGCGCACTGCCCGGCCGTCCTGGCCGACGACAACCAGCTCCAGCAGGTCCTGCTGAACCTCGTCCAGAACGCCCACCAGGCGATGATCCGGCAGACGCCCCCGCGCGTGCTCACGGTGCGCGTGTGGGCGGCCGACGGCCGGGGGTGCGTCGAGGTGCGCGACACGGGCCCCGGGATCCCGCCGGAGGCGCTGCCGCGGATCTTCGACCCGTTCTTCACCACCAAGCCGCCGGGCGAGGGCAGCGGCCTCGGGCTCTCGGTCTCCTACGGCCTCATCACCGAGCTGGGCGGCCGGCTCCGGGCTGGGAACCATCCCGAGGGCGGCGGCGCGACCTTCGTCATCGACCTGCCGCTCGCGGAGGCCGCCGCCTGACACGCACCGCGGCGCTGCTCCTGCTCGCCCTGACGGCGGGCGGCTGCGCGGGCGTCGGCGGCCCCGTGCCGGGCGCGCCCGCCCACCACCGCGAGCGGGGCTTCGCCAACCCGAACCCCGCCCAGGCACCGGCCGGCGCCTGGGTCCGCTTGCGGTTCTTCGTCGCCCGGGTCCTCGCGACGACCTTCGCGCCGCGCACGGCGGACCTGCCGCGCGCGACGAGCGACCTCGCGGCCCTTTCCGGCAACCCCGGCGCGGACACCGTGACGTGGGTCGGGCACTCGACGCTCCTGATCCAGCTCGACGGCGTCAGCGTGCTCACCGACCCGCACTGGGGCGAGCGGGCGAGCCCGGTGTCGTTCGCCGGGCCCCGGCGCGTGACGCCGCCGGGGCTCGCGTTCGAGGACCTGCCGCGGATCGACGTCGTGCTGATCTCGCACGACCATTACGACCACCTCGACGTCGGTACGCTCCGGCGGCTCGCCGCCGCCCACCGTCCGCGCTTCCTGGTGCCGCTCGGGCTCCGGGCCTGGCTGGCCGATCTCGGCGTCACGGAGGTCGAGGAGCTGGACTGGTGGCAGGAGCGCGAAGTGCGCGGGCTCCGCGTCACGGCGGTGCCGGCCCAGCACTTCTCGGGGCGCACGCCCTGGGACCGCAACCGGCGCCTCTGGGCGGGCTTCACGCTCGCCGGCCGGGCCAAGCGCCTCTATTTCGCGGGCGACACCGCCTACTGGGACGGACTGCGCGAGATCGGCGCGCGGCTCGGCCCCTTCGACCTCGCCGCGCTCCCGATCGGCGCCTACCTGCCCCCGGAGATCATGCGGCCGAGCCACCTCTCGCCCGAGGAGGCGCTGCGGGCCCTCGGCGACGTCCGGGGCCGGCGCCTCGTGCCGATCCACTGGGGCACCTTCGACCTCGCCGACGAGCCGATCCCCGAGCCGCCCGAGCGCCTCGCGGCCGAGGCCGCGCGCCTCGGCCTCGGCGCCGACCGCCTCTGGGTCCTCGAGCACGGCGAGACCCGGCGCTGGTGACGTGACCGGGAGCCGGCGGGAGCGCTGACCCGACGCGCCGCTTGGCGCAGCGCGTCGCGCGTGAAGTAAGCCGCTCACCAGGTCGCGACCCGCGCCAACCGGCGAACTTCAAAGACGTTCGCTCTGAGCTGCTGGGCGCGCCAGTTAATGATCGGGCTGGTGAGGTGAAGATCAGGTAGCACCTGTCGCCCCGCGACCGTTGACAGCAGGAGCCCGACGGGGAGACAGCATGGGTACCGGGAGGCGGACAGGAGCCGGCAGGACGGGCAACGGCTTCTCCCGCCGGTCGCGTCAGACAGCCTCGAGGAGCAGGCCCCTCAGATAGCGCGAGCAGCCGCATCGCCCGGAGGTGATCCCGTTGTAGGCGCGGAGGACGAGCGGGTCCGATCTACTCCAGCTCAGCCTCCGCCGATCGGGAGATGCCGGATCCGGTGCCGGGTGTCCTCGACGATCACGACCACCGGACGCTCGAGAGCGGCGGCGGAGGCGCTGAGGACCGCGGACAGTCGCTCGACGACGTGCGCCCTTCGGGCGTTGCGCAGGCGGAACAGGGTCACGCGCGCGGGCTGGCCGCGCACGAGCGCGGCGAGGTCACCGAAATCCAGGTCGAACGTCAGGACGATGCGTTCCTCGGCGACGGCCTTCGCGAAGACCAGGTCGTCGGGCATCCGGTGCAGGCCTTCCTCGCGGAGGTGGGGCGTCGCTCAGGACAGGCGGACTTCTTCGCGCGTCAGCCAGGCGGCGTACTCGATCGCCTGCCGGATGTCCTCACGTTCGAGGTCGGGGTAGCCCGCGAGGATCTCCTCGAAGGTCGCGCCGTGGGCGATCTGCTCCACGATGACCGAGACGGGAAGACGCATGCCGCGGATGCACGCCCGCCCTCCCATGATCTTCGGATCGAACGTGATTCGCTCGAACATGCTCGTCCCTCCCACGACCTCCACCGCCAGGGTAGTGCCTTTCGACCGGCAGCCGCAAACCGTGGGCTTGTCCGCCGGGCGCGTCAGACCGCTTCGAGGAGCTGGCCCTTCAGGTAGCGCGTCTCGGGCACGGTGAGCAGGACCGGGTGGTCCTGCGCCTGGCCGAGCGGCGCCAGCACCCGCAGGCGCACGCCGGCGTCGGCGGCCGCCGCGCGGCAGACCTCCTCGAAGAGCGCCTCGGAGACGTGGTAGGAGCAGGAGAAGGTCAGGAGATGCCCGCCCGGCGCGAGCAGCCGCATCGCCCGGAGGTTGATCTCCTTGTAGCCCCGGAGGGCGGCGTCGACGGCGCCCCGGCTCCGGGCGAACGGCGGCGGGTCGAGGACGCAGAGGCCGAAGCGCGCGCCGGCGCGCTCCAGGCGCCTGAGCTCGTCGAAGACGTTGGCGGCGACGATCTCGGCGCGGTCGGCGAGGCCGTTCAGCGCGAGGTTCCGGCGCGCGGCCGTCAGCGCCTCGGGCGAGGACTCGACGAGGACCGCGCGGCGGGCGCCGCCCGCGAGGGCGTGGCAGCCGAAGCCGCCCGCGTAGCAGAAGGCGTCGAGCACCTCGCGGCCGGCGGCGAGGCGCCCGGCGCGGGCGCGGTTCTCGCGCTGGTCCAGGTAGAGACCGGTCTTCTGCCCGGCGCCGAGGGTGACGGCGAACCGGACGCCGTCCTCCTCGACCTCCACGCTCGCGGGCCCGGCCCCCCGGGCCCAGCCGTGGGCGGGCTCGAAGCCCTCGAGCCGCGCCGGCGCCGCCTCGTCGTGGTCGAAGGCTGGGAGGCCGCCCGTCAGGGCCTCCAGCGCGTCGAGCACGAGCGGCCGGTGACGCGCCATCCCGAGGGTCAGGCACTGGACGACGAGCGCCGGGCCGTAGCGGTCCACGACGAGCCCGGGCAGGCCGTCGGCCTCGCTCCAGACGAGCCGGCCGAGCGGCGGCAAGCCCTCGCGCCCCCGCGTCCTGAGCGCGAGCGCCTCGCCGAGCCGCCGGCGGAAGAACGCCTCGTCCAGGGGCTCGTCGGTCCAGGTGAGGAGCCGGCAGCAGAGGGCCGGCCGCGGGTTGTAGAAGCCCCGGCCCACGACCCGGCCGGCGGCGTCCACCACGGTGACGGCCGAGCCCGGCGCCACGTCGGTGACGTCGGCGACGTCGCCCTTGAAGATCCAGGGGTGGGTCCGGGCGCGCGCCTCCCGGTCCCGCTTGAGCCTCAGCACCCCCGGCCCCATGGTTGCCGCGCCTCAGCGCTTGCGCAGGACGACGACCATCAGCAGCGGGTGCTTCGAGCGCTCGAGCACCTGGTGGGGCTTGAAGCCGAAGAACCACTGGACGAACTCGAACCCGCCGGCCAGCTCGACGAGCGCCCGGAGCTCCTGCGGGAAGACCATCCGCGAGGTGTGGGTCTGGCGGTAGACCCGGCGCCGCCCGTTCTCGACGGCCTCGAGCAGCATCCGCTCCCGGAAGGTCTGGGTCACCGGGTTGACGTCGTGCAGGGCCGAGAACGAGGCGCGCACGATCAGCCGGCCGCGCCGGCGGGACCACGACCAGCGCCGCGCCGGGTCGGTCCACGAGGAGGCCATGTAGCGGTCGAAGACGTAGAGGCCGCCGCGCCGGAGCGCCCGCGCCACCGCCCGGAGGTGGGCCAGCAGCTCGGCGTTGGTCAGCAGGTGGCCCTGGGAGTCCTGCATGCAGATGGCGGCGTCCACCGGCCGGGCGAGGCGGAAGTCGGTCATGTCGCCCACGACGAGGTCGCCCCGGTGGCCGTGGGCGGCGAGCCGCCCGCGGACGTACTCGACGTTCCTCGGCGAGAGGTCGAGCCCGGCCATCGCGTAGCCGCGCTCCGCGAGGCGGATCAGGTGCGGGCCGGTGCCGCAGGCGATGTCGAGGACCCGGCGGACGGGGCGGCGGGCGTAGCGGCGGAAGCAGTGGACCAGGAAGTCCACCTCCGCCTTCCGGTTCATGTCGAAGGCGATCTCGTACAGGCGGGGGGCGCCGTACTGGCTCTTCACGGGACTCGCGCCGCCGCGCCCGGGACTGCGGTCGCCGCGCCTAGACCAGGTCCCGCTCGGCGAGCAGCGTGACGGCGGCCAGGGCGCAGCCCGTCCGCTCGACCGTGTGCTCGACGGCGAAGACCCCGAGCTCCCGGATCGGCTCGCCCCGGACCTGGAAGGCCTCCTCGAGCATGGCGCGGATGGCGCGCTCGGCCTCTCCGCGGGTGGCGATGTCGTGGAACTCCATGATGACCCCGGGCTTGGCCGGGTCGTCCGGCAGGGCGTAGCCGACCGCGGCGG
>MGBU01000143.1 GCA_001790205.1 Candidatus Rokubacteria bacterium GWA2_73_35
GAGCACCTTCGCCGATCCAAGAGGACGCATGATGGGTGCCCTCCACTTTTACCGCACCCCTCATTATTGCATTATTTATGCAGGAGTCAATAGTGGCGCGTGTGCCGCCGAGCCCGCGCCGTGCCGTGTCGGGTGTGCTGATCCGAGGGAGACAGGAGAGACGCGTATGGTCGACATCCGGAAGCTCGTGACGATCGTGGAGGAGATCCTGGCCGACGGCGGCCGGCCGGCGAAGCGTCCGGTCCGCAAGGCCGCTGCCGTGGCCGTCATCGAGAACCCGTTCGCGGGGCGGTTCGTGGAGGACCTGGCGCCCCTGATCGACGCCGGCGAGGAGCTGGGCGCGCTGCTCGCCAGGAAGGCGACCGAAGCCCTCGGAGCCCCCGCCGAGTCCTACGGGAAGGCGGCCATCGTCGGCGAGCGCGGCGAGTACGAGCATGCGGCCGCGCTCCTGCACCCGAAGCTCGGCGCGCCGCTGCGCGCGGCGGTCGGGGGCGGCAAGGCGATCATCCCCTCGGCCAAGAAGCTCGGCGGGCCCGGGACGACGATCGACGTGCCGCTCCACTTCAAGGACGCGGCGTTCGTGCGCACCCACTACGACGCCATGGAGGTCCGGCTCAACGACGCGCCGCGCGCCGGCGAGATCGTGCTGGCGATCGCGGTGACGGACGGCGGTCGCCCGCATCCGCGCGTCGGCGGGCTCACCAAGGACGAAGCGAAGAAGGAGGACGGCCTGCGATGAGGTACGGGCTCCGCCTCCCCTCGTTCGCGCTGGGCCCGAAAACCGCCACGCTCGACGAGATGGGCCGTTACCTGCGCCGCGCCGAGGACCTCGGCTTCGACTGCGCGGTCTCGATCGACCACCTCCTGCTGACGCCGCCGGCGTACGCGTGCACGTGGCTCGAGCCCATCTCGCTCCTCTCCGCGCTGGCCGGCGTGACGCGCACCATGAAGCTCGGCACGATGGTGCTGGTGCTCCCGCTCCGCAACCCGGTCTCCTTCGCCAAGGAGTGGGCGACGTTCGATCTCCTGTCGGGCGGACGGTCGATCCTCGGTATCGGCGTCGGCTGGCACGAACGCGAGTTCGCGCTCATGGCCGTGCCCCACCGCGAGCGCGGACCGCGCATGAACGAGGCGATCGAGGTCGTGAAGGCCCTGTGGACCGGCGACGACGTGACGTACGAGGGCACGTACTATCGCTTCGAGAACCTGACGATCGATCCGAAGCCCGCCCGGAAGCCGCATCCACCGATCTGGATCGGCGGGGGGACCCAGCCCTCCGAGAAGGTGTACGCCCAGACCGTGACGAACATCGATCCCGTGCTCCGGCGGATCGCGAAGTACGCCGATACCTGGGTGCCGCACTCGTCCTCGACACCGGAGATGGTGAAGGGGGACTGGGCGAAGGTCCAGCGCTTCGCCCGGGAATTCGGGCGCGACCCGGCGCGGATCGGCCGCGTCTACTCGAACTTCATCTGGGTCCTGAAGAAGGGAGAGAAGCCCGAGTCGGCGATCCCGCGCTTCTCCGTGTACTCCGGCATGGACCTCGAGTACTGGCGGACGTACTACCTCCTGGGGACGGCGGAGGAGCTGGCCGAGCGCATCAGCGCGCGCATCGACGCCCTCGACGGCGGTGTGGACACGATCGTCCTGAACCCGCTCGACTGGGGAATGGAGCAGCTCGAGTTGATCGCGGGCGAGGTCTTGCCGCGCGTCCGGGGCGGCCGCTGATCCAGCCCCGCTACACGGGCGCCCGCGTCAAGCGCGTCGAGGACCCGCGCCTGCTCAGGGGCCGCGGCCGCTACGTGGACGACATCGCCCTGCCGCGGATGCTCTCGGTGGCGTTCGTGAGGAGCCCCCACGCCCACGCTGCCATCCGGTCGGTCGCTGCGGAGGCGGCGCTGGCGCTCGACGGCGTCGCCGCCGTGTTCACCGCGGCGGAGGTCGGCCGGGTCGCGCGGCCGCTGGTCGCGCGGCTCGAGAGCGACGGCTTCATCCCGACCCCGTGGCCGCCGCTCGCCGATGGCGTGGCGCGATTCTGCGGCGAGGCCGTCGCTGCCGTCGTCGCCGAGAGCGCCTACGTCGCCGCCGACGCCCGCCAGCTGGTGGCCGTGGACTACGAACCCCGGCCGGCGGTCGCGTCCCTCGACGGCGGGCTGGCGGGCGAGCGCATTCTCTTTCGCCGCGACTACCGCCGCGGCGATGTGGACGGGGCCTTCGCGACGGCGGCGATCGTCCTCCGGGAGACCTTCGAGCACGGGCGATGCGCGCCGTCGCCCATCGAGCCGCGCGGCGTCGTCGCCGACTGGGACGGGGACACGCTCAGCGTCTGGGCGTCGACGCAGACGCCGTCGATCATGCGAGCGGCGTTGGCCAGGGCGCTCGATCTCCCGGAGGCGCGCGTCCGCGTCCAGGTGCCGGACGTGGGCGGCGGCTTCGGGCTCAAGATGCACGTCTTCCCGGAGGACGTCGCGGTCGCGGCGATCGCGCGGCTCACCGGCCGGCCGGTGAAGTGGGTGGAGGAGCGGCGCGAGAACCTCGCCGCGGCGTCCCAGGCGCGGGCCCAGCGGATGGAGGTCGAGGTCGCCGCGGCGGCCGACGGCACGCTGCTCGCGCTGCGGGCGCGCGCGATCTCGGACGGCGGCGCCTATCACGTCTATCCGCTCACGGGCGCCCTCGAGCCGCTCGGCAGCGTGGCCATCCTGCCGGGGCCGTACCGGACGCCCGTGTACGCGTACGAGGCGGTGACGGTTGCCACGAACAAGCCGCCACTGGGCGCCTACCGCGGTGTCGGGATGACGATGGGGGCGTTCGTCATGGAGCGCCTGCTCGACACGCTCGCCGCACGCCTCGGGATCGACCCGGCCGAGATACGGAGACGCAATCTCATTCCACGCGATGCCTATCCCTTCGTCTCGGCGAGCGGCATGACCTACGACAGCGGCGACTTCCACGGGGCCCTCGAGCAGGTCCTCGCCGCGGCCGGCTATGAGGCGCTGCGGTGCCAGCAGCAGGCGGCGCGAGCCGAGGGACGCCTCGTCGGCGTCGGCCTCGCCTGCTACACGGAGTACACCGGCATGGGCGCGGAGGTCTTCCGCCGCCGCGGCATGGCCGACGTGTCCGGGATCGAAGGGGCGACGGTGACGATGGATCCGGACGGGACCGTCGGCTGCCTGACGAGCTTCCCGTCGCAGGGGCAGGGGCACGCGACCACGATCGCCCAGCTTCTCGCGGACCGCCTGGGCGTCCCCCTCGACCGGATCCGCGTCGAGCCGGTGGACACGCGGGCGGCGCCGCGCGGCAGCGGCACCTTCGGGAGCCGCGGCGCCGTGGCCATGCTGGGGACCGCCGCCGCCGCGGCGGACCAGGTGCGGACGAAGCTCCAGGCGCTCGCCGCCCACCTCCTCGAGGCGAGCCCGGCGGATGTCGTCCTGGACGCGGGGCGCGCACACGTCCGCGGCGTCCCCGACCGCGCGATCGGCCTCGCCGAGATCGCGCGCCTGGCCTGGGCGCCGCCTCTCGGCGGCCTGCCCAGCGGCCTTCCACCCGGGCTGGAGGCGACGGTGTACTTCGACCCGCCGGGACCGACGTTTTCCGGCGCGGTCCATCTGGCCCTCGTCGAGGTGGATCGTGAGACGGGGCGCGTCGAGGTCCGGCGCTACGCCCTCGTGGAGGACTGCGGTCCCGTGATCAACCCCACGATCGTGGACGGCCAGATCCACGGCGCCGTCGCCCAGGGCCTCGGCGAGGCTCTGCTCGAGGGCGTGGTCTACGACTCGGACGGGCAGCTCCTCACGGGGACACTCATGGACTACGCGCTTCCGAAGGCCGACGGCGTCCCTCCGTTCGAGATCGGACATCTCGAGACGCCGTCGCCCGTCACGCCGGCCGGCGTGAAGGGCATGGGGGAGGGCGGGACGATCGGGGCCCCGGCGGCGATCGCCAACGCGGTCGCCGACGCCGTGCGAGCGCTTGGCGTGACGATCACCCGGCTGCCCATCAGCGCGGAATACTTGGCAAACAGAATCTTCCAGAAGGGCGCAGACAGGCGTACAGAAGTCACTTGACCCCTCTCGCACAGGTCTTCGGAGTGTCGGGGCCCTCTGCGGCCTCCCGCATCCGGGCGGCCTGCAGGTACCCCGCCAGCCGAAGGTCCCGCTCAACGAGCGCGGCGGGCAGGCCGTTCGCCATGGCGAGCAGGAGGTCGCTCCGTCCGGCGAGCCACCAGCGCCGCCAGCCCACGGCGAGGGCGTCGACGTCGGCCTCGGCCGCCGCCCCGGGCGAGGCGACGAGCGTCTCGAAGCGCCGGAGCCGTTCCTCCTCGGCAGGGGTCGGCGAGTGCGGGAGCTGCCGGCAGAGCGCACGGAGCGCCGAGACCTTGCGCAGCGCGGGCGAGACGTCGCGCGCCGTCATCGATCCTCCGGCCCCAGCGCTTCGAGGTCAGCGCGATCCAGCGCGGATCCCCGGAGCCGCTTGAGCGTTCGTAGCGCGCGCAGCCCGACGACCCAGATGCGACCCTCCTGCAGGGCCATGTTCTCCCGGTCGCTCGCGAGCGCGGCGAGCCCGGGATCGGTGAGCGTCAGCAGGTCCAGCGGCAGCAGATCGGCGCCGTCGATCTTCGTGAGGCGCTGGATCTCCAGCCGGCCTCCGGCCACCGGCATCGGGCGGCCGGCCGGCCGGAAGCCCGCCGGGCCGAGCGCCTCGACGGCGCGCTCGCGGTCGGCGCGCGCGATCACCAGGTCGATGTCCTCCGTCGCGCGCGGCGTGGTGTAGATCGACACGGCGAGCCCGCCGGCGAGGGCGTACGGGATGCCGGCCGCGTCCAGGGCGGCCACGACCCGGCGGAGCTCGGCGTAGAGATCCAGCACCGGGGCCGACTCTACCACGCGGCGCCGGCCCGGACCGCGTGGTCCCGCGACCCCTCCGGCACGGCCCCGGAGAGCCAGCGGCCGCTCAGAGCCCGTGAAACGAATCGTGTCGTCGAGGGGCGCCACGGCTGGGCCGGGGCGCCCCGAGCGCGGGGGGCTTGGGGGGCGCCCGGAGCCCCCCATGACGTCAGTTCGCGGGGACGGGCTCGGTCGCGCCGCGGACGCGGGCGAAGTAGTCCTTGAGCTGCTCGAGGTCCGGAGGGGACACGAGGTCGGCAACGAGGAAGGCCGCGAGGTTGCCCTGCTTCCACACGAGCGCCGAGAAGCCGCTCTCCTGCACGAGCGCGGGCTTCCAGCGGTCGATCTGCACCCGGGGGCGCTCGGGCACGCGGAACGCGGGCGCGGGCAGGACCATGTAGATCACGAGCCGGCCGGCGCCGTCGCGGTAGGAGAGCGCGATGCCGCGCCGGCCCTCGAGGTAGACGGGTTCGGCGCCGACGAGCACGAGCCGCTCGTCGCCGGCGAAGACCCGCGCGAGGCCGATGCCCGACTCGTGGGCGAGCCACGGGAGCCCGGCCGGCAGGGCCTCCGCGCGGCGCGCGCCCCAGAGGGCGGCGCGCGTGTACTCGGCGAGGACCGAGCGCAGCAGCTCCCCGGTCGGGTCGGTCGGGACGCTCCGCGGCAGCGTCGGCACGAAGGCGAGGCCCAGGACCATCGCGGTCGCGAGCGCCGAGAGGACGGGCGGCAGCCAGGCCGTGCGCCGTGGCTGCGGCGCGGCGGCCTCGAGAATCGCCGCGCGCAGCCGCGGGGGCGCGGCGTGGCGCGGCAGCTCGGCCGCGAGCCGGCGGCCCAGGACCTCGTCCGACGCATCCGACAGGCGCTCGCTCATCGTCCTTCGTAGTCGCGCAGGAGCGCCCGCAGCCGCTCCTTCGCCCTGAAGATCCTCGACTTGACGGTGCCGACCGGGCAGGCCATGACGCGGGCGATCTCCTCGAGCGGCATGCCCTCGACCTCCGCCAGGAGGAGCACGGTCCGGAACTCCTCGGGCAGGCGGCGCATGGCGCGCTCGAGGTCGGTGTGCGCGTCCACGGCGCTCGCGGACTCCTCCGGGGCGTCGTGGAACATCGGCGCGTCCCAGTCCGGCACGCCGTTCGCCGCGAGCGCCGACTCCCGCTCCCGGAGCCGATAGAAGGTCAGGAACGTGTTCCTCAGAATCTGAAACAGCCAGGCCCGGAGGTGGGTTCCCGGCTCGAAGCGGTGCGAGAAGCGGAACGCGCGGACATAGGTCTCCTGCACCAGGTCGTCCGCCTCAGGCGGGTTCCGGGTCAGGTAGACGGCGAAGTTGTGGAGGGCGTCCAGGTGCCGGAGGGCCTGCTGCTGGAAGTCGCCGGATCCCACCTCAGTCCTCGAACCACCGGAGCGGGTAGTCGCCCGGCCGGACGTCGTGGTCGTCCTCCAGGTCCGCCAGGAGCTCGCGGACCGTGCGGTACAGGACCGGATGCTCGAGGTCCGGCGCCAGGTCGGCGAGCGGCCGCAGCGCGAACGCGCGCTCCGCGAGCAGCAGGTGCGGGATCTGGAGGTCGTCCGGCGCCGACACGACCTCGTCGCCGTAGAAAAGGATGTCGACGTCGAGCGTGCGCGGCGCGAACCGGCGCGCCTCGGGCGTGCCGGGCGGGCGGGTGCGGCCGAGCGCCGTCTCGAGCGCGTGCAGCGCCGCGAGCAGCTCCCGCGGGCGGCGCGTGGTCTCCACGGCGACGACGCAGTTGAGGTAGCGCGGCTGCTCGTCCGCCGTCCGCCCCGGCTCGCTCTCCCACGGCTCGCTGTCGTAGAGGCGGGAGGCC
>MGBU01000144.1 GCA_001790205.1 Candidatus Rokubacteria bacterium GWA2_73_35
GTGCGTTTCCCCATCGCCATGCTTCGCAGTTTACGCAGCCACCGCCGGATCTGCCGATGGATCTTTCATCGACTTTCACCACGGGCTGCTAGGCATGACGCCCCTCGAGTGCGCGCGCCTGCTCGAGGGCCGGTCGAACGCCGAGCGCGAGGCCGCCGTCGGGCGCTGGCTCGAGGCCCGCGGCGTGCCCGTCGCGCGCCACCGCTTCAGCCTCCCCGAGGGCGCGGGCGAGAACCTCGCGGTCGAGCTCGGCACGGGTGACCGCGTGCTCGTCCTCTGCGCCCACCACGACGCGGTGCCGGGGAGCCCCGGCGCCAACGACAACGCCGCTGCCGTCGGCGTTCTCCTCCACCTCCTCACCCGCGCCGCGGCCCCGTCCGGGCTGCGCGTGCGCCTGCTGTTCACGGCGTGCGAGGAGCGGGACTACCTCGGCGCGCGGGCCTGGGTGCGCGACCGGGGGGTGGCCGGCCTCGTGGGCGTCCTGTCGCTCGAGCTCGTCGGCATCGGCGACAGCGTGGTGGTGTGGGACGCGGTCGAGGAGAGCCCGTTCCTCGGGCGCGTGCGCGGCGCGCTCGAGGGCCTCGGCCTCCGGGCCGACACGGGCTACCACGTGGTCGGGCGCATCCCGCGCTTCGGGAGCGACCACCGCGCATTCGCGGCGGCCGGCGTGCCCGCCTACGGGCTCACGCTCGTGCCGGCCGCGAGCGCGGTGGCGCTGCGCCGCTTCGTGTTCCATCCGCGCCGGAGCGCCCTCCGGTTCCTGGTCCGGCGCCCGGCGCCGTTCCACACCTATCACACCCCCCGCGACCGGGCCGAGACGCTCGAGCCGCCGGCGCTCGCGGCCGCCGGGCGGGCGCTCGAGGCGATCATCGCCCGGGTGGGCGCCGAGCCCGGCGGCGGCCCCCTCCGGGGAGCCGCCGTTTCACACCGGCCCCCGTCCGGTGTCTCATGAGCGTCATGGGTCAACCGCCGTTCGACGCGGTCGTCGCGGCGCACCACGGCGAGATCCATCGCTACCTCCAGCGCACCACCGCGCGCGGGAGCGAGGCGGAGGACCTCGCCCAGGAGACGTTCCTCAGGGCCTACCGGGCGTACCGGACGCTCACCCCCGACGCCAACGTGCGCGCCTGGCTCTTCACGATCGCGACCAACCTGACCCGGAACCACTTCCGCGCCGAGGGCCGCCGGCGCCGGGCCTTCGCGGAGGTGCGGGTCACGCGCGCGGCGGCGGTCGCGGACGGCCCCGAGGACGCGGCGCTCGCCAGCGAGGCGCGGGCGCGCGTCGAGGCGGTCGTCGCGCGCCTGCCGCTCAAGCAGCGGCTCGCCTTCCTCCTCCGCCGGGTCCACGACCTCGACTACGACACGATCGCGCGAAGCCTCGACTGCTCGTCGGACAGCGCCCGGGCGCACGTCTTCCAGGCCCTGCGCAAGATCCGCCTCGGCCTCGACGGGCAGGAGATTCCCGCGCCAGGAGTGACGCGATGAGCCGAACGCCGCGCCCGTGCCTCGAGATCGAGCCCGCCCTGGCCGCCACGGCGACGGGCGACGGCGCCGCCGCTGAGGCGGCGCGCGTGGAGGCGCACTGCGCCGCCTGCGCCCCGTGCCGCGCGACGTTCGCGCGCTACCGCGACCTCGGCCGGGCGGTGGCCGCGTGGTGGCGCGCGCCCTCGCCGCCGCCGGACGCGGCGCGCGCGCGCCTGGAGTCGCGCCTGGCGGATCTCCGAAAGCGGACGCTCCTGTACCGCATCTTCCCGTCGCCCCTCGGCGCCCTCCTCATCGCACGGTCGGAGGAGGGGGTGTCCCTCGTCGAGTACCTGGCCGGAGGCGACCTGCGGCACTCGCGGCTCCTCGGCGCGGCGGGCGTCGAGGCGATGGAGGACGGCGCCGAGGTCGAGACCCTCTATCGCGAGCTGCTGGAGTACCTCGGGCACAAGCGCACGCGGCTCGAGTGGCCGCTCGACCTGCGCCTGGCGCGGAGCGACTTCCACCGCCGGGTGCTCGCGGCCACCGCGGCGATCCCGTACGGCGCCGTGATGTCCTACGCCGGCGTCGCGTGCGAGATCGGCCAGCCCGCGGCGGTCCGCGCGGTCGCGCAGGCGCTCCGCTGGAACCCCCTGCCGATCGTCGTGCCCTGCCACCGCGTCGTCGGCGCCTCGGGCGGGCTGACGGGCTACGCGGGCGACCGGATCGCGCTCAAGCAGCGGCTGCTCGCCGTCGAGGGCGTGCCGGCCGTGCGGGGCCGCGACGACTACCGGATCCCGCGCGACGCCATGTACGCGCGCACGCCCGGCAGCGCGGAGTACTGCCTGCCGAGCTGCGCGTGCCTCGGGCACGTCGAGCACCCGCACCGCATCGTCCGCTTCGCGTCGCGCGCGTGCGCCGAGGCCGCCGGCCTCGCGCCGTGCACCGACTGCCGCCCGGACCTCCACCCGCTCGCGCGCTGATCCTCCGTTTCCGGCGCGCCCGCCGGCGCGTGCTGGCCCCCGGGCGCGGGCGGCAGGGGGTCCCCGGGGACCACGCGGCACGCGTCCGCTTGCCCCTGCGCGGCTGGGCTCCATCCCGGCGCGCGGGGCCCGCGGCCCACGCGGCGGGAACGGGTCCCGGGGACCCCCTGCCGCCCGCGCCCGGGGGCCAGCACGCGATCCCGGCGCGCGGTGGGCGAATGGTCTCGCGCAGGCGGACAGGCCCGCGCGTTTCACGCGCGCCCTCCGCCGGGGTCTCAGCGGGTGGAGGGAACGCCATGGACACGCCGATGTACGTGCTCGAGTTCCTTGTCCGGGAGCGCCTGGCCAGCGCCGAGGCATGGGCAGCGCGCCAGGCGCTCGCCGCCGCGCATCGCGCCCCGCGCCGCCCGGTCCGGGTCGCGCTCGGGCTCCTGCTGATCCGCGCGGGCCGCCGGCTCGCGCCGCGCCCGTGCCCGGCCGCGGGGTGAGTGGGAGATCGCGCTCGCCGTCCCGTTCGAGCGCCCGGCCCTCGTCCAGGACGTCCTCCAGGCCGCGCTCGCCGCGACGGCGGAGCCGAGCGCCCCGCGCGTCCGGCTGGTCCTCTCCCCGTGGGCCGGGCGTTGAGCCGGCCGGCGGCGGGGTCAGGGCGACGGCGGGTCCGGGGCGAGGTAGGCGAGGAGACTCCGGCTCTGCTCGGCCGCCTGCGCGGGGACGAGGATCACGACCTCGCCCTGGTCACCGACCGTGAACGGGTGGACCGAGTGGGCGAGGTGGGCGCGCAGCAGCGTCGGGATGCCCTCGCTCTCGAGGAGGGCCCGGACGACCAGCGCCTCGGCCCGGTCGCACCGGTGGACCTCCACGAGATCACGCTCGTCCGACGGCTCGGGCTGGGCGGCCGGGAGGCGGATGACCTTGCCGCGGCGCATACCGCATTCTAGTCCTGGTTCCAGCCCATGATGAGCCGCGGGTCCGGCGCGGGTGGCAGCGATCGCCCGGGCCCGAACCGGCGGTGGCTCTGGAGGAAGCTCCGCACGTCCGGCAGGTCGTGCCGAAACTGCGCGACGAAGCGCAGCGCGAACTCGGTGTGCTGCGCGTACTCGTCGTACTTGCCCTCGGCGTAAAGGACGAGGGCGAGGAGCAGGCGGCCGCCCACATCGTCGCCGAACAGCTCGACGGCGCGGCGGGCGTGCGGCTCCGCCTCGCGGATGCGGCCCGTGGCCACGAGCGCCCGGGCGAGCGTGCGGCGGATGCGCCACGAGTCCGGGTCCGCCTGCACGCCGCGCTCGAGCCAGCCGACCATGCCGTCGCGGTCGCCCCGGGCCCACGCGACCTGCGCCATGTACGCGTAGGGTCGCGGGAAGCCCGGCTCGATCGCGATGGCCTGCTCGAGGAGCCGCGTGGCGCCCTCGATGTCGCGGTCGCGGACGAGGCGTTGGCGCGCGATCAGCGCGAGCTGCTCCGCGCGCTTCGCCACCTCGAGGCCGCCCGAATGGCGCACCCGCACGTAGTTCTCGCCGGAGGCCTTGTTGCCCGCCGACGGCGTGACCCGCGTGCCCTCGAGCACCATGAGCCGGCCCATCCGCATATAGCCCTCGTCCGTGAGCCACTGGCCGTACCACCAGATGCAGTCCGCCTGCTCGGGCTGGGCGAGCGCGGCGAGGCGGAAGGTGCGGTAGATGCGCTCCGCGGTCCAGTCCGGGCCGCGCGTCCGCCCCTCGTCGCAGTAGTTGCGGCCCGCCTCGACGACGCCGTACCCCCGCGCGAGCCGCCGCGCCCGGTCGAAGTCGCCCTTCTCCATCAGGATGTCGATGTCGAGCTGCACGATGCGCTCGAGCAGCGGGTAGACGCGGAGCACGCCCACCTGGAGCGTGCGCGGCACCACGTCCACGACCCACGCGAGCCAGCGCGGGCCGCTCGTGGCGAACCGCTCGAGGGAGGGATAGGCGCGCGTGAGCCCGATCTGGACGCTCGTCGGGCCCCAGCGGAAGAGCCCGCGGACCCACCACGCGTGCGCGGCGACGATCCGGTCGAGGAGCCCGAGTGCCGCGTCGTACTCGCCGACGCGGACCGCGAGGGAGGCGCTGCGGGCGAGGACGTCGAGGCTTCCCGGGGCGAGCGCCGCGGCCTTCGTGTACGCGTCCTGCGCCTCGTCGAACTCGCCGAGGAATTCGGCCATCCCGCCGAAGGCGAGCAGCGCCGGGACCGACGCCGGCTCCGCCTCGACGGCCGCGCGCGAGGCCTCGAGAGCGGCGAGCATGCCGCCGGCGCGGAACGCCTCGCGGGCGCGCGCCAGGTGGCCACCCGGGTCGGCGGGCGCGCCCCCCTGCGCCGCGGCGGGCCCGGCCCCCGCGAGCAGGGCCCCCACCACCAGGAGGCGGACGATCGCGCCGCCGGCTGCCACCGCCCTACGCTATCATCAGTGTCCCGTGAGCGAGCCGTCCTTTCCCGCCCTCCTCGCCGCCGCAGCCGCCGCGGCGCTCGGCGTGGGCGTCCTCAAGGCGTCGGTCGGCGGCGGCATCGGCCTGGTCCTCACGCCCGCGCTCGGCCTGGTCCTCCCGGTGCCGGTCGCCGTGGCGCTGCTGGCGCCGCTCCTGAACCTCTCCGACCCGCTGACGCTCGGCCTGTACTGGCGCCAGTGGGACGCGCGCCAGCTCCGCGTCCTCCTGCCGACCGTGCTCGCGGGCGTGGTCCTGGGGATCGGGCTGCTCGCGCTCCTCTCCGAGTTCTGGCTGAAGAAGACGATCGGCGTCTCGGTGCTCGCGTTCGTCGGCGCCCAGCTCGCGCTCCGGCCCCGCGCGCGGACGCTCTTCGCCGGCCCACCCGGAGCAGCGGTGAGCGCGGCGTTCGGCCTCACGGCGGGGGTCGCCTCGAGCGTCGCGCACTCCGGCGGCATCGTGCTCGGCCCCTACCTGATCGGCCTCGGGCTCGGGAACGCGGCGGTCGTCGCGACGGCGAACGCGGTCGTCGCCGTCACCAACCTGGTCAAGCTCGGCGGCTACTGGGCGATCGGCTTCCTCACGGGGCGCATCCTGCTCGCCGCGGTGGCGGCACTGCCCCTGCTGGCGCTCGGCACCTGGCTCGGCTGGCGCGTGAACCGCTGGCTGCCGCGGCGCTGGTTCGAGGCGGCGCTCCTCGCGCTCGCCGTCGCCGGCGCGCTCCGGCTCCTCACGGGGTAGCGCGTCCTCCCGGAGCCGGTGGTTTACAATCGGGCGCGTGAGCCAGCCCCCGGCCGCGCCGCAAGGGGTCGTCGTCGCCTGCCCGTGCGGGGAGGTGTACGAGCTGAAGCCGGAGTACGCGGGCCGGCTGCTCGAGTGCCCCGTCTGCGCTCGCCACCTGCGCGCCGGCCCCACCCCGGGCGCCGCGCCGCGCCCGCTCGCGGCCGACGTCGACCCGGCGTTCGACCGCGACGTGTTCCTCCTCAACCAGCGCGTCTTCCGGATCGCCTCCGAGTACGAGATCTGGAGCGCGGAGGGCCGGCCGATCCTGTTCGTGCATCGCCCGACCTACCTCCTGCGGACCACGCTCGCGTACCTGCTCGCGGCGGTCGCGACGCTCGTCGTCGCGGGCGGAGTGCTCGCGCTCGCGGCCGTCGTGCCCCCGGGCGCGAACCTGCTGCTGGCCGTCCTCGTGTACCCGCTCGGCGCGCTCGCGTTCCTCGTGGTCTCCATGTCGCTCCGCCCCCTGCGCCACGTGAGCGTGTACCGCGACGACTCCCGCCGCGACGCGCTGCTCCGGGTCCGGCAGGACCAGCGCCTCGCCCTCCTCACCCGGACGTACACGGTGCTCACGCCCGCGGGCGTGGCGCTCGCGCGGCTGCGCAAGACGTACCTGCACAACATCGTCCGAAAGCGCTGGTACGTGGAGACGCCGGGCGGCCGGCCGTTCGCGATGGCGATCGAGGACTCGATGATCCTGTCGCTGCTGCGCCGCGTGCTCGGGCCGTTCTTCGGCCTGCTCCGGACGAACTTCGTCCTCGTGTACCCGACCGAGGAGGCGTTCGGGGAGTTCAACCGCAAGTTGACGCTCCTCGACCGCTACGTCCTCGACCTCTCGCTGGACCGCGAGCGCGGGTTCGACCGGCGGGTCGCCCTCGCGCTCGGCGTGATGCTCGACACGGGGGAACGCCGGTGACGGAGCCCGCCGGGAGCGCCGCCGAGCGGCCGCTGCGGATCACGCCCGACATGCTGCTCTCCCGCCGCGTCGACTTCGAGCGGCGGATGCGGCGCCTCCCGCCGGTCACCCTCGCGATCATCGCGCTGCTCGTCGTCGTGTTCCTCGTCGAGGTGGCCTCCCGCGCCCTCGAGTCCGCCCCCGCCATCATCCACATGGGCGCGCTGGCCCGCGCGCAGGTCGCCGCCGGCGAGTACTGGCGCCTGCTGAGCGCGACCCTCCTGCACGGGAGC
>MGBU01000145.1 GCA_001790205.1 Candidatus Rokubacteria bacterium GWA2_73_35
CTGAACGAGCGGCGCGTCGCGCCGGGCGGCCTCGACGCGGCGCTGCGCCAGGCGTTCGCGACGCGCAAGGACAAGACGCTCTACCTCAAGGCGGACGCGGCCCTCAACTACGGCGCGGTCATCGAGACGATGGACCGGGTGCGGCGTGCCGGGATCGAGCGCCTCGGCATGGTGACCGAGCCCACGCGGGAGCGCTGATCATCGCCACGGCGAGCGCCGTGCTCCGCCCGCGCGGCCGCATGCACCTCGGCCCCGCCCTGGCGCGGCTGCACCTGCCCCTCCGAAGCGTGCTGCTCTCGGCGACGTGTCACGTCCTCGTCTTCGGCACGCTGTTCTACGCCGCGCACCTCTGGCGCCAGCAGCAGCCGAAGACGTACGTCGTGAACCTCGTGCCCTCGGTCGCCGCCGTCGGCTCGCCCCAGGGCCGCGCGGCGCTGCCGCCGCGCCCCGAGGAGCTGCGTCCGCCCGCCCCGACCCCGACCGAGCTGCCGCGGCGCGAGGCGCCGCGCGAGCTGCCGACGCGCGAGCGCGCGCGCGAGGCGCCGGGCCTGCCGGAGCGGAGCCTGCCGGCCCGCGCGCCCG
Source organism: Candidatus Rokubacteria bacterium GWA2_73_35 (assembly GCA_001790205.1). Taxonomy (GTDB): domain Bacteria; phylum Methylomirabilota; class Methylomirabilia; order Rokubacteriales; family CSP1-6; genus GWA2-73-35. The sequence continues at coordinate 583 of MGBU01000145.1, forward strand.
CGCTCCCGCGCGCGGGCGAGAAGGAGCTGCCGTCCGTGGCGAGCGCGCCGACGAAGGCGCCCACCCGGGCGCCGAGCGCGGGGCGCCCGCCGGAGCCGCCGCCCCCGGCGCCGCAGGCGCTCGGCCAGCGCACCGGCTCCGCGGCCGGCGCCGGCGCCGTCACGCTCAACGTGTCCGACTTCCCGTTCGCGTGGTACCTGAGCCGGGTGCAGGCGAAGATCACCGAGCGCTGGGCCGGCCGCGCGCTGCCGGGCCAGCAGCCGGTCGCCGTCTTCGACATCGGGCGCGACGGCCAGATGAGCGGGCTCGCGATCTCGCGGTCCTCGGGCAACACCTACTACGACCAGGCGGCGCTGCGCGCGATCACGGAGGCCAACCCCTTCCCGCCCCTGCCCACGGACTTCCCGGGGACGACGCTCCGCGTCCACCTCGGGTTCAACTTCGCCACGGATCGAGGGTAGCCGAGCGTGATCCGACGCTGGATGCTCCCCCTGCTCGCGCTCGTGCTCGTGCTCGCGTGGCTCGCGCCGTGGAGCCCGCCCCCGGCGCCGCGCGCGCAGGGCGTCGAGGTCTTCCTCAACGTCACCGGCGGCGGGACGAAGAAGCTCAACATCGCGATCCCCGAGTTCGCGCTCCTCGGCGGCACGGACTCCCAGGGCACGGCGAAGCTCCTGGCCTCCGTCGCCGGGAAGGACCTCACGTTCTCGGGCCTGTTCAGCGTCGTCGCCGCGACGGGCTCGATCCCGCCGAACGACGCCGCCGCGCTCAAGGAGGCGTGGGCCGCGTTTGCCGCCGCGGGGGCGCACGCCGGCGTCCACGGCCTCCTCGCGCTCCGGGGCGAGCAGCTCGAGGTCGAGATGCGGCTCTACGACCTCACGAGCCCCGAGCACCGCCTGATCGCCGCCAGGAAGTTCCGGGGCACGCTCGCGCAGGCCCGCCGCGTCGCCCACCGGATCGCCGACGAGATCGTGCTGCAGTTCACGGGCGAGCCCGGCGTGGCGGACACGAAGATCGCCTACGTCCTCGGGCCGAGGGGCGCGAAGGAGCTCTACGTCGCCGACTACGACGGCGCCGGCGCGGCGCCCGTGACGCGCAACGGCTCGATCAACCTCTCGCCGGTGTGGAGCCCCGACGCCCGTTCGCTCGCGTTCACCTCGTTCGTGCAGGGGTACCCGGACCTCTACCGGGTGTTCCCCTTCGAGCGGCGGCCCCTCCAGACGCTGGCCGCGTTCGCCGGCATCAACTCGGCGCCCGCGTGGAGCCCCGACGGCCGCTCGCTCGCAATGACGCTCTCGAAGGACGGCAACCCGGAGATCTACGTGCTCAACGTCGCGACGGGGGCGCTGCGCCGCCTGACGCGCCACGCGGGCATCGACACCGACCCGACCTGGTCGCCCACCGGGCGGCAGATCGCGTTCGTCTCCGACCGCACGGGCGCGCCGCACGTCTTCGTCATGGACACCGACGGCGCCAACGTGCGGCAGCTCACCGCGGGGGGCTTCCAGACGCAGGCGCGCTGGTCGCCGAAGGGCGACACGATTGTGTACACGCAGCGGCAGGCCGGCCACCAGCTCTGGGCCGTGAATCCCGACGGCTCCAGCCCCCGCCAGCTCACCTTCGGCCCGGGGAGCGCGCAGAGCGCGTCGTGGGCGCCCGACGGGCGGCACCTGGCGTTCCAGTCGAATCGGCTGGGCCGGTCGCAGATCTTCGCCATGCTACTGGACGGCACGCCGCCGACGCAGGTCACGTCCGGCGGGGGGGAGGCGACAAGTCCTTCTTGGTCGCCGCGGCTCCCGTGATAGGATCGTGCTGCGGCTCACAAGCTCACCAGCGGAGGCCAAAGGAGGCGTCATGGCAACTCGTGCTGCACACATCGTGGTGATGTCGCTGCTCTTGTTCGGCGTGGTTCTCGCTGGCTGCGCCAAGCGCCCCGCGACGACCCAGGCGTCAGCGCCAGCACCGACTGCGCCGCCTCCGGCCGTCTCCACGCCGCCCGCGCCGCGGCCGACAGCCCCGTCGGCGCCGAGCATGGCGGCTCCGACGCCCGCGCCGACGCCGGCGGCGCCGCGACCGACGCCCGCGCGTCCCTCGCCGAAGGAGTTCGTCGCGATCGCCGACCTGAAGGACATCTACTTCGACTTCGACAAGTACGACATCCGCCCGGGCGACGCGAAGACCCTCGACGCCAACGCGGCCTGGTTCAAGTCGCACGCCGACTACCTCGCGCTGATCGAGGGGCACGCCGACGAGCGCGGGACGAACGAGTACAACCTGGCGCTCGGTGAGCGGCGCGCGAAGTCCGCGATGAACTACCTCGTCTCGCAGGGCGTGCAGGCGAGCCGCATCACGATCATCAGCTACGGTGAGGAGCGTCCCCAGTGCACCGAGAAGAACGAAGGGTGCTGGAGCAAGAACCGGCGCGCCCACTTCCTGGTCAAGCCTCGATAGGCCCGGCTCGGCTCCCCGCGAGGAGGAGGGCGGCCGCCCTCCTCCTCGCGTCCGTCCTGGCCCTCGGCGGGTGCGCGGGCGTGGCCGAGGTCACCGGCACCGCCACCCAGGACGATGTCTTCCAGCTCCGCTCTGAGATCGCCACGGCGCAGCAGGCCGCCCAGCGCGCGAAGATCGACGTCAACCGGCTCGCCGGAGAGATCGACCGCCGCGCCAGCGAGCAGGCCCGGGAGAGCGAGCGGCGCGCCGCCGCGCTCACCGAGCGGCTCGACGCGCTCGCGGCGACGCTTGCCAGGCTCGCCGCGCGGGTCGACGACGTCGGCGCCCGCCTGGACGCGCTCGCCCGGCAGCTCCGCGCCGCCGCGCCGCGCGCCCCCGCGCCCGCGCGCCCCGCGCCCCCGACCGCGGCGCCCGCGGCCCCGGTGCCCGCGCCTGTGGCGCGTCCGGCCCCGGCGGCTCCCGCACCCGTGCCCCCGGTCCCGGCGCCCCGGACCCCGGCGCCCGCCGCGCCGGCGACGGTGGACCCGACGACAGGGCGCCCGGCTGCGGCCCCCGCGCCTGCCGGGGCGCCGGCGGGCCCCACGCCCCGGGTGCCGGGCGCCCCCCCGCCCGCCCCCATCGCGGTCGTGCCGTCGCCGCCGCTCAGGCCGACCACCGGCGCGCTCAAGCCCCAGGACATCTACCAGGCGGCCTACATCGACTTCAGCAAGGGCAGCTACTCGCTCGCGATCGCGGGCTTCCGCGAGTTCCTCCGACGCTTCCCCGAGCACGAGCTGGCGGGCAGCGGGCAGTACTGGATCGGCGAGTCGTACCTGAGCCTCGCGCGCGGCTACACGAACACGGACCAGGCGGACAAGGCGGAGGAAGCGCTCGCGCAGGCGGTGCTCGAGTTCAAGAAGGTGCTCGCGAACCACCCGCGCAGCGACAAGGTACCGACCGCGCTCTACAAGGAAGCGCTGGCGCTGATCGACCTCAAGCAGCCGCAGCAGGCCCAGGCGCGTCTCAGGTACCTCATCGAGAACTTCCCGCAGGCGGAGGAGACGCCGCTCGCCAGGGAGCGGCTCGCGTCACTGACGAGCGGCTGAGCGAGCCCGGCGTCCGGGCTAGTCGTCGATCCCGAGCACCCACACCACCGCCAGGTTCTGCTCGTGCGGCGAGTAGACCATGACGGTGCCCTGCGGGTATTCCGTGTCGGCCGAGTTCACGACGATCGACGGCTCGCCCTGGACGGTGGTCGAGCCGAACTGCCAGAGCGTGGCGGAGGCCAGGAGGGCGGCGGCCAGCGCGCCGCCGATCGCCCACTTCGGCCGCCACCGGGGCCCCACCCTCGCGAGGGGCTGCGCGGCCCGGCCGCCCTCGATGCCCCGGACGACCCCCGGCCAGAAGCCCGTCCACTCGGGCTCCGCGTGGGCGGCGGGCACGAGCGCCCGCTGGAGGAGGAGGCGCAGGCGGCGCAGCGCCTCGGCGCGCTCCCGGCAGCCGGCGCAGGCGCTCAGATGGCTTGCCGTGGAGGCGGCGGCCGCCCCGTCGAGGGCCCCGTCGAGGTAGGGCCCGATCCGGCGCCGGGCGAGCAGGCAGGTCAGCACGCCGGTTGGACGGACCGGGCTCCGGGCCGTATTCTCATGCGGCGATGATACCCGAGCAGGCGGTCGCCCTGGCCGTCGGGGACGGCGTCACGCTCGAGGCCCGGCTGGCCCTGCCGCCCTCGCCCCGCGCCGGCGTCGTGATCTGCCACCCGCATCCGCTCTACGGCGGTGACATGGACAACCCGGTCGTCGTCCGTGCCGCCGAGGTCTGCGGGGCCGCCGGCCTGGCGACGCTCAGGTTCAACTTCCGGGGCGTGGGCGGGTCGACGGGCAGCCACGGCGGCGGGCCGGCGGAGGAGCGCGATGTGGAGGCGGCGATGGCCCGCATGACGCAGCACGCCGAGCGGGTGGCGCTCGCCGGCTACTCGTTCGGCGCCGCGGTCGCCGGCGCGGTGGCGGCCCGGCGCCCCGAGGTGGCGGGGCTCGCGCTCGTCGCCCCGCCGATCGCCGGGGCCGCCGGGGGGCCGGCGCTGGCCGAAGGGGGCGTGCTACGGGCGCTCTCCCGCGCCGGGGCCCCCGTGCTCGTCGTCGCGGGGGACGCCGACCCGTACTGCCCACGGGCGGACCTCGAGCGGCTGCGCGCGACGCTGCCGGGGGCGGAGGTGCGGATCGTCGAGGGCGCGGACCATTTCTTCCTCGGCGGGCTCTTTCCCCTCGGCGAGGCGATCGGCGCGTGGGCGCGCCGGCTCGCGCCCGGGGCGGCCTAGTCGGGCGGGAGCCGGGCCGGCGTGGCGTTGCCCGCGGACAGGATGATGCGGACCCCCTCCTCGACGGACAGCCCCGTGGCGATCATGTCGTCGCGCGGCACGACGACGACATCGCCGAGGTAGAGGTTGTTCGTCGGGACGAACACGGTGACCATCTCGCGCTTGCCGTGCGGCGTCTCCACGACGACGTGGCTCGTCACGAAGCCGAACGCGTACGCGCCCGCGCGCGGGTGCTCGACGAGCACCACCGCGCGGAACCCCGAGCGGCGCTCGGGCGAGAAGGAGTCGATCAGCATCTTGATCGACGGGTAGAGCCGCCGGTAGATGGGCACCTTGAGGAGGATCCGGTCGCCGAGCGCGAGCACGCGGCGGCCGACGACGTTCCGTGCGATGGTGCCCATGAAGAGGATGATGCCGATCGCGGTCAGGAAGCCCAGCCCGGGGACGGGCTGGCCGAAGACGCGCACGTAGAGCGGGGCGAACACGTCGTCGATACGGCTCCAGAAGATCCAGAGGAGCCAGGCCGTCAGGAAGACGGGGACCGTGAAAAAGAAGCCAGCGATGAAGCGGACCTTGAGCCAGTTGCGCAGGCCACCGGACATGCTGCTATCGAGCATAGCACCGAACACAAGGCGGAGCCCCAGACCACGGCCGCGGGCGCTCGTCACCGGCGGCGCCGTCCGCCTGGGCCGCGCGATCGCCCTGGCGCTCGGCCGGAGCGGGATGGACGTCGCGATCGGTTACCACCGCTCCGCCCGGGAGGCCCGGCGCACCGTCCGCGACCTCGAGCGCGCGGGGGCGCGCGGGGTGGCGCTCGCCGCGGACCTCGCCGACCCCGGGGCCGCGCGGCGGCTGGTGCGCCGCGCCGCCCGCGCCCTCGGCGGGCTCGACGTGCTGGTCAACAGCGCCGCGCGCTTCGAGCGCACGCCGCTCGCCGCCACGACACCGGCGCGCTACGCCCGGCTGCTCGACCTGAACCTGCGCGGCGCCTTCTTCTGCGCCCAGGCGGCGGCGCGCGTCATGGCGGGCCGGGGGGGGCGCATCGTGAACCTCGGCGACGCCGACGCCGACGGCGCCCGGCCGGCCCACATCCCCTACGCGCTGTCCAAGGCCGGGGTCGCGACCCTGACGCGCGGCCTGGCGGCGGCCCTGCGCGGGGAGGGCATCGCCGTGAACTGCGTCGCGCCCGGCCCGGTGCTCCGGCCCCGGGGCTTCCCGCGGGCGCGCTGGCGGAGGCTCACGCGCGGCCGCGCGGGCAGCCCCGCGGACGTGGCGGCTGCGGTCCTGTTCTTCGCGACGTGCCCGCGGTACATCACCGGACAGATCCTCAACGTGGACGGAGGCGAGGCCCGATGATCGGAGAGAGCGCGCTGGCGATCTGGATGGAGCTCGACCCGGCCGGCGAGCAGGACTTCAACGCCTGGTACCCGCGGCAGCACCTGCCCGAGCGCCTGGCCGTGCCGGGGTTCCTCCGCGGGCGGCGCTACGAGGCCGTGGGCGCGGCGCCGCCCTACTTCACGCTCTACGAGCTGGCCGACCCGGGCGTGCTGACGAGCGCGCCGTACCTCGAGCGGCTCAACGATCCGACCGGCTGGACCCGGCGCGTGCTGCCCGTGATCCGCCGCGCCGTGCGCAACGGCACCCGGCGGGTTGCCGCAAGCCCGCGCGACAGCGCCGAGCGCCACCTCCTGACCGCGCGCCTCGAGCCCGCTGCGGGCCGCGGGCCCGCGGTGCGCGCCTGGCTCGCCGGCGACGCCGTGCGCGCCCTCACCGGACTCCCCGGCGTGACCGCGTGCGCGCTGCTCGAGCAGGAGACGGGCGGCACGTCGGTGGTGACGGAGGAGCGCCGGCTCTTCGGGGGCGAGGTGCTCGGCGGCACCCCGTTCGTCGCCCTGTGCGAGCTGGCCGACGCGGGCGCGGAGGCCGGGCTCCGGGAGTTCTGGCGCGCGTGGGGCGTGCGGATCGCCGCCGAGGCGACCGTGGACCTCTACCGGCTGATGTACGGCCTCGCCTGGCTCCGCCCCTGAGGGGTCAGCCCGGAGTACTCACGAACGATAGGCCCGCGAGGTCGCGACACCTGTCGGCGCGCTCGCCCGAGAGACGGCACCGGGGAGGGGCCGCTCGCCCACGCGGCACGCGCCCGCATCCCGTTTCGCGGCTGGGCTCCATCGGGACGCGCGAGGCCCGCAGAGGCGCGTGGAGGGAACGGTCTCGTCGCCCCCTCCCCGGTGCCGTCTCTCGGGCGCCCCCGGGGCCCGCCGTCCCCCGACCGTCCCTCGAATTCGTCGTTCCCGAATAGTGCGGGCTACGGTAAGCGGATGCGGCCGCCGCCCATCGCCTGGAGGAAGTCGCCGAGCGACGCGAAGCGCAGGAACGGGTTCTGGCGCTTCTCCTGCCCGATCGTGGACGAGGCGCCGCCGTAGTTGTGACCCGGGAAGAGGATGGTGTCCTCGGGGAGCGCGCCGAGCCGCTGCGTGAGCGAGTAGTACATCTCCATCGGGTCGCTGCCCGGCAGGTCGGTGCGGCCGCACGCGCCGATGAAGAGCGTGTCGCCCGAGATCAGCCGGCCGTCGACGAGGAAGCACTGGGAGCCGGGGGTGTGGCCCGGCGTGTGGAGGAACGTGAGCGTGAGCCGGCCGACCGGGAGCGTGTCGTGGTTGTCCACCCTCACGAGGTCGGAGCCGAAGCCGCGGAGGAACTCGCCCTCGGCCTTGTGGACGTAGACCTTCGCGGACACGCGCGCGAGCAGCTCCTCGACGCCGGGGATCCGGCCGGTCATGCCCCAGTCCTCGAGCGTCCCACCCACGTGGTCCTGGTGCGTGTGGGTGACGAGCGCGCCGACGATGGCCATGTCGTCGGCCTGCGCCGTCTCGACGATCGTGTCGATCTCCCAGGCCGGGTCGACGACGACGCACTGGCGTGTCTCCGGGTCACCGACGAGGTAGACGAAGTTCTGCATCGGCCCCAGCTCGAGCTGCCGCACGTAGATCGCGTCCGCGCTCACGGGCTCCATCGTACCCTACCCGCCGGCGAGTGCGCTAGAATCGGGGCTCCGGAACTCGATCCCCCTCGAGGTGAGCGCATGACGACGCGCCTCCAGCCCCGCGACCGCGAGATCGGTCTCGTCGCCTGACCGTGCGCCGCACGCTGCTGGCGCCGCTCGCGCTGCTGCTCACGGGTTGCGCGCTGCCGGTCGAGGGCGCGTTCGCGGGGCGCACCCTCGCCGGCGCCGACCCGGCGCGGACCATCGTCCTCCTCTACAACCACGGCTTCTCGAGCGCGACCGCGGGCACGTACCGCCCGACGCCGCCGCCGATCGTCCGGCAGGCCGCCGACCGCAATCCCGACGTCGTCGTGTTCGCCCAGGTCCGCAACACCGCGCGCCTGGATTCGGACGATCACTCGAGCTACATCGAGGCGGCGATCGCCCACTTCAACCGGGAGCGTGGCGTGCCGCTCGGCAACATCGTCCTGGCCGGCCAGAGCTGCGGCGGCTGGGGCGCGCTCCAGGCGGCGGCGTTCACGTACCCCGGCCTCGGCGGCGTGGTCGCGTTCGCCCCCACGTGCCACGGCAAGCTTCCCCACGGGACGCCCCTGCAGCAGCGCCGCTGGGGCGAGATCGCGCAGCTCGCGGAGCGGCTGCGCGTCCCGACGCTGATCTTCCTCTACGAGGGCGACTCCTACTACGACCTCGCGGACTGGGACGACTTCGAGCGGCGGATCGCGCGCCGGGGCCGCACGGCGGACGTGACGGTGCTCCGGCTCGGGCGCGCGCGGGTGCTCGAGGTCTGCCCGCGCTGTACGGCCGACAGCCACGCGGCGTTCCTCGGGCCGGGGTTCGCGCCGGCGTTCCTCGAAACGCGCGTGCAGCCGCTGCTCGAGCGGGTGCGGCAGCGGATGCGCGCGCGGCTCAGCCCTTGAGGTCGTCCGGGAGCCTGGGCAGGTCGCCGAGCTGCGCGGCGTCCACGGCGTAGATCGCCGGGCCCGCCGCCCGGACCCACGCCCGCCCGTCGTCCCGCTTGCCGATCCTGAGCGTCGCCGCCTCCGAGCCGTCGGCCCGGAGCAGCGCCGCCTCGAACGTCGGCGCGTCCAGGCCGTACCGCGCGGGCTCCTCGCCCTTCGGCGCGGCGATCTCCTTCCACTTGAGCGCGCGGAGCATGAACAGGAGGTTCTCGACGCCCGTCGACTTCGCCGCGCCCCGGGCGCCCTCGACGAACCGCCACGCCGCGTCGCCGCTGCGCTCGAGAACGACGGTCGTGCCCCCCGCGCGGAGCCGCAGGCGCTTGACGTCCTTCGGCTCGAGCGCCGGGAACAGCGTGCGGTCCCGCAGCTCGGTGAGCGAGCGGCCGAGCTCCTCGAGCGCCGTGGCGGGCACGAGCACGACGGGGCCGCGCCCGGCGAGCGCCGCGTAGGCGCTCGGGGCGCCGCCGCGCCGCTCCGGCGAGGGCGCGAGCAGGAGGGTCTGCGCCCGCCCGCCCGTCTCGCTCAGCGTGAGCCGCACGCCGGGCCTGGCGAGGTAGCGCGGGATGCCCGAGGCGTCGTCGGTGAGGAACCCCTGCGCCCGGAGCTCACGGAGCCTGAAGAGCACGGCGCCGACCTCCACCTGGTCCGCGGGCAGCGCCTCCGGCGCCGTGATGCGCCAGCGGTCCTTCTCGCGCACGAGCGTGACGCGGCCCCTGGGGCTCTCGAGGTCGAGCCCCGTGATCCGGTCGCGCTCGAACGCGACCACGACCCGGTCGCGCAGCACCGCCACGTTCTTCGGCAGGGCGGCCCAGACCGCCTCGGGCAGGAGCAGCACCGAGGACTCGCCCGGCCGCATCGCGTAGACGCCCTTCTTCGCAGGGTCGACGCGCCCGAGGAGCAGGGTCTTGCTCGCGCGCTCCTTGTCGCGGCCGGTGTGGACCGCGAGCCGAACGGGCCGGTCAAGCCCGAACGCCGCGAGCACCTTCGGCCGCTCGGCGACGAAGTCGGTCACGCGGGCGCCGTCGAGCTTGTCGAGGAACTCGCGCACGGTGTCGCTGTCGGCGGGCAGCGCGCGCGGCCGCACGAGCTTCCAGCCGGCGTCGACCTTCTCGACCGCGAGCGTGTCCTCGGGCAGGGCGATCTCGAAGCCCGTGACGGCGCCCTGATCGAACGCGAGCACGGTCTTGTCCCGCAGCTCGACGAGGGGACGCGTCGCGTCGCGCAGGACGTTGTCGGAGACGAGGAACACGGCCGGCTTGCCCGGCTCGCGCGCGTAGACCCACGCGCCGGTCGGGTTCTTGGCGCCGAGCACGAGGCCGAGCTGCCGGCCGTCCTTGAGACGGAGCGTCGCCTCGACGGCGGGCTTGTCGAGGCCGAACTCGGCGACGGCGGCCGGCGCCGCGGCGATCTCGCGGTCGCTGCGGGCGGTCACGAACGTGGTGAGCGTCTCCTCGATCCTGCCGCGGTCGCCGCGCGCCGCGACCGGCGCCAGCATCTGCCAGCCGCCCCCCTCGCGCCGCACCCGCACGGTGTCGGCGGCGCGCTTGAGCTCGAGCTCGACGACGTCGGCCGGCTCCGCCGTGAACACACGCCCCCGGCGCGCCGCGGCCTGCTCGCGCTCGGGGCCGAACCGCACCTCGTAGACGTAGTAGAAGGCGCCGAGCGCGATCAGGATGGCGGCCAGGAGCGCGGTCGTCTGCCAGCGCATCTCAGTCGGAGGGGGCGTGGCCCACCGCGTCTGCCCCGATCCAGCCTACTTCGCGGCGCGGCGGCGGAGGACGGCGGCGATCCCGCCGACGAGCGCGAGCCCCGGCAGGATCACCACCGGCAGCAGGAACACGGCCTGGGCCTGCTGGGAGTTCATGAACACGGGCGTCGGCGCCGCGGACCGGGGGCGGATCGAGATCTGGTCCTCTTCCTCCGCGAGCCAGCTCACGCTGTTGAGGAAGAAGTCGCGATTGCCCTGGAGGTTGAGGAACTGGTTGGCGGCGAGGCTGGACGTCCCGTACACGACGATCCGCGCCTTGTCCACGGTCGAGACCATCGCCACCGTGAGCGGGCCCTTCGCGTCCTGGGGGTCGGGCTTCGCGGTGCCCCGCTCGAGGCCGGCCCGGTCCGTCTCGCCCCAGCTCTGCGGGCTCGTCCGCGCGAGCGGCACGACCGTGACGCCCTTCGGCGGCGTCTTCGCGGCGCCGAGCGAGCGCGTCAGCGGGAAGAGCGTGCTCACCCCGCCCATCTCGCGCGTAATCGGGTGCGCCTCGTACTGCTGGACGATCGGGACCTCCGGGCCGATCCCGAAGAGGCGTCCGATCGGGTTCTCCTCGACGACGAGGTCCTGCCCCAGCTCGACGCCGTACTTCGTGAGGTACTTCCGGAGGCCCTCGGCCTGGAACGGATCGGCCATGACGAGGAGCTTGCCGCCCCCGCGGATGTAGGCGTCGAGCGCGCCGAGCTCGGGCGCGAACGGGTCGGTGCGCGGCCCCGGCACGAGCACGATCGCCGCGTCGGCGGGCACCGCGCCCGCGCGCGCCAGGACGAGGGGTTTGACCTCGTAGTTCGCCTTCTCCATCGCGGCCTTCGCCTCGCTGAAGCCCGGCCGCTCGGTGTTGGTGAGCTCGCGCTCGCCGTGCCCCTGGATCACGTAGACGACGCGCTTGCCCTCGCGGGTGACCTTCACGAGCGCGTTGGTGACCTTCTCCTCCTCGGCGTCGAGGACCTTCTCGGACTTCGCCTTCGTCTCCAAGATGACCGTGCCGTACGCCTCGACGCCGTAGCGCCGCGCGAGCCCCGGCTCGCGGTCGGGGTCCACGCTTCGCCACGCGAAGCGGCCCCTGGCGAACCGCGCGTACTGCTTGAACAGGTCCTCCGCGACGCGCTTGCCCGGCTGGTCGCTCCGGAAGAAGGCGATCGCGTTCACGTCCGTCGTGAGGCCCTCGAGGAGCCGGATCGTCTGCGGCGAGAGGCTGTGCCGCTTGCCCTCCGTGAGGTCCCAGCGCCAGTTGTTCCGGTACGAGAGCGCCTCGACGAAGCCGATGACGCCGAGGAGCAGGACGATCATGACCGCGGTGTTGATCCCGTAGCGGAGCGTGCGCCCGCCCACCGCGCCGCGCAGCTCGCCCACGCGCGCGATCAGCGAGACCGCGACGAGGACGAGCCCGACGAGCAGCAGCCAGCCGCGCTGCTGCGCCCACCCCGGGCGTGCGAACGGCAGGAGCGCCGCCGCCGCCAGCACGGCGAGTCCGACGTACCCGCCCCAGTCGAGAACCCTCCGGATCATCCCTTCCACCGCCGCGCCTCCAGCGAGCGCAGGGTCAGGAACAACGCCACGATCGTGAAGTCCACGTAGTAGACGATGTCCTTCGTGTCGAGCACGCCCTTGGCGAAGCTCTCGTTGTGCTCGAGGATCGACAGGTGTTGCAGCACCTTTCCCGTGGTTCCGCCCGCGTAGTCGGCGCTCCAGCCGAGGATCCAGAAGATCAACAAGATGCCGAACGTCGTGATCGACGCGACGATCTGGTTCTCGGTCAGCGAGGACGCGAACACGCCGACGGCGATGAACGTCGCGCCCATGAGGAGGAGGCCGAGGTAGCCGGTCAGCAGGGGCCCGGCCTCGAGCCGCACGAAGTAGGCCACGACCCCGGGGTACAGGAGCGTGAGGGCGAGCATGAGCGCGTAGAGCGCGAGCGCCGCCAGGTACTTCCCGAGCAGCACCGCGCCGTCCCGCACCGGGTAGGTCAGCAGGAGCTCGATCGTGCCCGAGCGGCGCTCCTCGGCGAACAGCCGCATCGTGAGCAGCGGCATCAGGAGCAGCAGGATCACGCTGACGTTCGAGAACAGCGGCCGGATCACGCCGTCGGTCACGTTCAGGTCGCGGGCCATGGCCGGGTTCATCGCCGAGCGCATCGACGCGAGCGTGAAGAACGCGAAGATGTTGTAGAAGAAGTAGCCGGCGATGAGCAGGAAGATCGTGATCACCACGTACGCGACCGGCGAGGTGAAGTAGAGCCGCAGCTCCTTCTTGAAGATCGGCCAGACCCTCACGGCGCCGCCTCCTCGCCCGCCTCGGCCGCCGTCTCCTCGCCCGCGACGATCCGGATGAAGACCTCCTCGAGCGTCGTCCCGACCCGCTTGAGCTCGAGCAGGCTCCAGTGCTGCTGGGCGGCGAGGCGCGAGATCTCCCCGCGGATGTCGCGCCCGCGGGCGGACTCGACGACGTACCGGCCGGCGCCGTCCGTGACCGCCTCGTCGTGCACCGACACCACGCCGGGGATCGCCCGCATCATGTCGCGCACCACCGGTGGCGGGCCGACGACCTCGACCTCCACCCGCGCCGTCGGGAAGAACTGCTCGACGAGCGTGTCGACGGAGCCCTGGGCGACGATCGCGCCCTGGTTGATGATCACGACGCCGCCGCCGCACACCATGGAGACCTCGGGCAGGATGTGCGTCGAGAGGATCACGGTGTGGCGGCCCGCGAGCGCCTTGATGAGCGACCGGATCTCGGTGATCTGGCGCGGGTCGAGCCCGATCGTGGGCTCGTCGAGGATCAGCACCTCCGGGTCGCTCACGAGCGCCTGGG
>MGBU01000146.1:0-9174 GCA_001790205.1 Candidatus Rokubacteria bacterium GWA2_73_35
CACGATCCTGCTCGACGGCTTCTCGAAGTCGTACGCGATGACCGGCTGGCGCCTGGGCTACGGCGTGATGCCGGTGCCGCTCGCGGAGCAGGTGACGCGCCTCATGGTGAACTCGGCCTCGTGCACGGCGTCGTTCGTGCAGCTCGCGGGGCTCGCCGCGCTCCAGGGCGACCAGACCCCGGTCGCGCGCATGGTCGCCGAGTTCAAGCGGCGGCGGGACCTGCTCGTGGACGGGCTCAACCGGCTGCCCGGGGTGCGGTGCGCGCGGCCGCGCGGGGCGTTCTACGTGTTCCCCAGCATCACGGGCACCGGGCGGCCCTCGGCCGAGGTCGCCGAGCGGCTGCTCGCCGAGGCGGGCGTCGCCGCGCTCTCCGGCACCGCGTTCGGCGCCCACGGCGAGGGCTACCTGCGCTTCTCCTACGCGGCCTCGGAGCAGAACTTGCAGTTGGCGCTCGAGCGGATGCGGCCCATCTTCGAGCGCCTCGTGCCGCGGTAGATGCCGGGGCGCGCGGCGGTCGGCCTCCCGTTCCGGGCCCGGTGAGCCGGGCCACCGTCTCCGACGTCGTCGTCGATACCCTCGCGCGCGCGGGGGTGCCGCGCATCTTCGGCGTGCCCGGCACAGGGGCGCCGCTCGCACTGCTCGACGCGGCCCGCGCCGCGGGGGTCCCGGTCGTGCTCGCCTACGGCGAGTCGGCGGCGTGCGTGATGGCCGCCGTCACCGCCGAGCTCGGCGGCGCGCCCGGCGTCGCGAGCGTCGGCGCCAGCGCGGGCGTCGTCGCCGCCGCCGCGGGCATTGCGCACGCGCTCCTCGACCGCTCACCGCTCGTCCTCCTGACCGACCGCCACCCGCGCGAGGTGCTGGGGTGCAAGGCGAGCGTGGTGGTCGAGGCGGCGTCCGCGGCGGAGCGGGTCGCGGAGGCGATCGGCGTCGCGCTCGCCGCGCCGCGCGGCCCCGTGCACGTCGAGGTGCCGGAGGCCGTCGCCGGCCGGCCGGCGGAGCGCGGCACGGCGTCGTGCCGGGCGGACGCGCCGCCCGCGCCCGATCCGGGCGCGCTCGACGAGGCGGGCCGCCTGCTCGCGCGCGCGGCGCGGCCGCTGCTCGTCCTCGGCCAGCACTGCCGGGCGGCCGCCGACGCGCCGTGGCTCCGCGCGCTCGCCGAGGCGCTGCCGGCGCCGGCGCTCGTGACCGCCAAGGCCAAGGGTGCGCTCCCCGACCCGCACCCGCTCGTGCTCGGCGTCCTCGGCGGCGAGGCGCCGGACGACCGGGTGCTCGCCCGCGCCGACCTGATCGTCGCGATCGGCCTCGACGCGGCCGAGCCGGTGCCGCGCGCGTGGTGGACGCGCGTGCCCGTCCTCGCGGTCGGCCCGGCGCCCGCCGGCGACGCGCCGCCGCCCTTCTGCGAGGTGGTCGGCGCCATCGGGCTCGCGCTCGAGGAGCTCGCGCTCCGACTCGCCGGCCGGCCGCGCGCTGACTGGGACGTGGCCGAGCTGGACCGGCTCAAGCGCGCGCGGCCCCTCACGGCCGCGCCGGCGGGGCTCGCGCCCGAGCGGGTCGTCCGGCTCGCGCGCGAGGCCACGGAGGCGGGCACGCTCGCGGCGGTGGACGCGGGCGCGCACTGGGACGCGGTGATGGGCGCCTGGCAGGCGGTGACCCCGGGCGAGTTCCTGGCGCCGAACGGCGCGACGCGGGGCTTCGCGCTGCCGGCGGCGATTGCCGCCCACCTCGAGCGGCCGGCGCGGCGGGTCGTGGCCTTCACGGACGCGGCGGGCCTGCTCGCGGCGGCGCCGGAGCTCGAGACCGCGAAGCGGCTCGCGGCGCCGATCGTGCTGATCGTCTTCGGCGGCGCCGACGCGGTCCGGCTCGCCCAGGGCTTCGGCGTCGCGGCGTACGCCGCCGACAGCGAGCCCGCCGTCGCCCAGGCGCTCTCCCGCGCGCTCGGGGTGCGCGGGCCCGCGGTGCTCGGCGTGTTCGCGTGAGTATAATGCGGGCATGTCGATCCTCACCGAGCGCGACCGCGCAGCCGTCCGCACGGAGCTCGCGAAGCTGGCGGGCCCGGTCAAGCTCGTCGTCTTCTCGCAGGAGCTCGTCGCCGGCGACCTCTGCCGCCAGAACGAGGCGCTCGCGCGGGAGGTGGCGGAGCTCGACGACCGGATCAGCGTCGAGGTCCTCAACCCCGCGATCGACCGCGAGCGCGCGGCCGCCTACGGCGTGGACCAGGTGCCGGCGATCGTCGTCGAGGGCGCCCGCGACTGGGGGATCCGCTTCTACGGGATCCCGCTCGGCTACGAGTTCAGCAACCTGATCGACGCGGTCGTCGTCGCCTCCACGGGCGAGCCCGCGCTCGACGAGGCGACGAAGGCCTCGCTCCAGGCGCTCGCCGCCGACGTCGAGATCAAGGTCTTCTCGACGCCGACCTGACCGCACTGCCCCCGGGCCGTGCGCCTGGCGCAGCACATGTCGGTCGCCTCCGAGCGGGTCCGCTCGATCGTGATCGAGGCCACGGAGTTCCCCGACCTCGCGCGCGCCTACCGGGTGATGGGCGTGCCGAAGGTGGTCATCAACGACCGCGTCCAGTTCGAGGGCGCCGTGCCCGAGGCCGACTTCCTCGGCGCCGTGCTCAGGGCGGTGGAGGCGGCCTGAGCGAGCTGCTGTTCACGTACGGCACGCTGATGCGCGGCTACCCGCTGCACCGCGTGCTTGCCCGCCGCGCGGCGTTCCTCGGCGAGGCGCGCGCGGCGGGGCGGCTCCTCGACCTCGGCCGCTACCCCGGGCGCGTCGCGGGCCCGGGCCGCGTGCGCGGCGAGGTCTACCGGCTCGACGATCCCCAACTTCTCCCCGTCCTCGACCGCGAGGAGGGGTACAATTTCGTCCGGCGTCGCGCCCTGGTCACGCTCGCCGACGGGCGCCGCGCGCGTGCGTGGATCTACGACTACCGCGGGCCGCGCGAGCGCGCGGTCCCCGTCCCGCACGGGGACTATCGCCGGGCCCGCCCGGCGAGCCACTGAAGCCGGGAGGACGCGATGGCGCTGACCGCCGCCGAGCTCGTCAAGGCCGACCAGGAGCACCTGATCCACCCCCTCCACCATCCGACCGACAACGCCGAGCCGACGATCTACGTGCGCGGCCGCGGCGCGACGGTCACCGACATCGGCGGGCACGACTACCTCGACGGCCTCTCCGGGCTCTGGAACGTCAACGTCGGCCACGGCCGCGCCGAGCTGGCGGACGCCGCCGCGGCGCAGATGAAGGAGCTGGCGTACTTCTCGGGCTACGTCGGCTCGTCGAGCGTGCCGGCGATCACGCTCGCGAGCCGCCTCGTCGCGCTGGCCGGCGACGGCATGCAGGCCGTGTTCCTCGCCTGCGGCGGCGCAGAGGCCAACGAGTCGGCGTTCAAGACCGCGCGCTTCTACTGGAAGGCCCGGGGCAAGCCCGACAAGTTCAAGATCATCGCGCGCCAGCACGGCTACCACGGCGTCACGCTCCAGGCGATGAGCGCCACCGGCATGGGCGCCTACTGGAAGATGTTCGAGCCGCGGGTGCCCGGCTTCGTGCACGTGCCGACCTGCTACCCGTACCGCCAGCAGGGGGTCCGGCCGGGCGAGAGCGCTGGGCAGGCGGCGGCGCGCGAGATCGAGGAGGCGATCCTGCGCGAGGGGCCCGACACGGTCGCCGCCTTCATCGGCGAGCCGATCCACGGCGGCGGCGGCGTGATCTACCCGACCGACGACTACTGGCCGCGCGTGCGCGAGGTGTGCACCCGGCACGACGTGCTCCTGATCGCCGACGAGGTCATCACGGGCTTCTGCCGCACCGGGCGTTGGTTCGCCATGCACCACTGGAACGTCCGCCCCGACATCCGCGCCTTCGCCAAGGGCGTGACGTCGGGCTACCTGCCGCTCGGCGGCATCATGGTGTCGAAGGCGGTCAAGGACGCGATGGACACGGTCAAGCCCGAGGACCGCTGGATGCACGCCTACACGTACTCGGGCCATCCGGCCTGCTGCGCGGTCGCGCTGGCGAACCTCGACATCATGGAGCGCGAGCGGCTCTGGGAGCGCGCCGCGAAGCTCGGGGAGCGGCTCCACGCGGGCCTCCGGGCCGCGCTCGGCGACCACCCGCACGTCGGCGACATCCGGGGCGGCAAGGGCCTGCTCGCGGCCGTCGAGCTGGTGGAGGACCGCGGCACGAAGGCGAACTTCCCGGCCGACCGGAAGCTCGCCGCGCGCCTGCAGGCCGAGATGGTCAAGCGCGGGATGGTCACGCGCACGCGCCCCGTCGTCGGGCCGCACCCGGCGCCGGGCGACAGCGTGTTCTTCGCGCCGCCGCTGATCGTGAGCGAGGCCGAGGTGGACCGGATCGTGGCGATCACCCGCGACGCGCTCAAGGCCGTGCTCGGCGCGTGAGGCTCATCACCGCCCACCGCATCCTGATCGCCGCGGGCATCGCGTTCTTCGTCTTCTACGCGGCCTGGCAGGGGCGGCTCTGGACGGCCGGCGGCGGCGCCGCGGCGCTCGCGCAGGCGCTCGTCTCCGCCGCGGTCGCCGCGGGCTTCGCCGTCTACTACCGGACGCTCAAGCGGCGGTGGGACCGGCGCTAGCGGGGACGGCGCCCGCCGTCCTGATCTACGACGACGAGTGCGCGATGTGCCGCGCGAGCGCGCTCTGGCTCATGCGCCTGGCGCTCGCGGGCGGCGCGCTCGAGATCCTGCCGTGTCGCGCCGAGGCGCGGCGCGCCCGCTTCCCCCAGGTGCCTGAGGTCGCGTGTCTGGCGGCGATGCAGCTCGTGCTGCCCGACGGGCGCGTGCTCGCGGGCGCCGACGCCGTGCCCGAGCTGCTGCGGCGGGTGCGCGGCCTCGGCTGGGTGGCCGCCGTGTTCGCGCTCCCCGGCATGCGCCCGCTCGCCCGGCGGGTCTACGGCTGGGTCGCGCGGAACCGCATGCGGATCTCCTGCCGCCTCGGCGGCCGCGCCGCGCCCTAGCCTGGATTGTTGATGAGCGACGAGCGTGCCGCGGGCGGGCGGCGGCGGCGTGGCCCCTGGCGGGGCCGGGGGGCCTTCCGAGACCCGTGTAGTCAGCGCACGTCGTGGGTCGCGTGCTCTCACCGACGTCGCGGGTTGCGCGCCGTCGTGGTCGAGGCAAGGCCTCCCGATGAGCCATCCGGGCTAGGGCGCCGCGCGGCTCGCGTGGCGTACAATCGGCGCGGACCATGTCCGGGTTCGAGGACGTCAACTACTACTTCCGCAAGGCCGCGCGGGTGATGGACCTCTCGGCGAACGTCGAGCGGATGCTCATCACGCCCTACCGCGAGGTCAAGGTGGACGTGTCCGTGACCCTCGACAACGGCGAGCTCGGCACGTTCATCGGCTACCGCGTCCAGCACGACCGGAGCCGGGGCCCGATGAAGGGCGGCCTCCGCTACCACCCGACGGTGGACCTGGACGAGGCGCTCGGCCTGGCGTCGCTCATGACCTGGAAGACCGCCGTCGTGAACCTGCCCTACGGCGGCGCCAAGGGCGGGATCGCCGTGGACCCCTCGCGGCTCTCGCCCCGCGAGCTCGAGCGGGTCACGCGCCGCTTCGTCGAGCAGATCCACGACATCATCGGCCCGCATACCGACATCCCGGCGCCCGACGTGAACACGAACGCGCAGGTGATGGCGTGGATCATGGACGAGTACTCGAAGTTCCACGGCTTCTCGCCCGCGGTCGTCACGGGCAAGCCAGTGGATCTCTTCGGCTCGAAGGGGCGCGAGGAGGCGACCGGCCGCGGCGTCGTGTTCGCGCTCGAGGAGTACCTGGCCGACGCGGGCGCCGGCGAGGTGCGTGGCAAGACCTTCGCGGTCCAGGGCTTCGGCAACGTCGGCTCCTGGGCGTGCCGCTTCCTCCACGAGCGGGGCGGCAGGGTCGTCGCGGTCGCCGACTGGCGCGGCGGCGTGCGCGACCCCGAGGGGCTCGACGTGCCGGCGCTCGTCGCGCACGCGCGCCGGGCGGGCACGGTCGCGGGCTTCGCGGGCTCGGACGCGATCGCCAACGAGGAGCTGCTCCTGCTCGACGTGGACGTGCTCGTGCCCGCGGCGCTCGGCGGGGTGCTCACCGAGGCCAACGCCCGGGACGTCCGTGCGCGCGTCGTGCTCGAGGCCGCGAACGCGCCGACGACGCCGGCGGCCGACGAGCTGCTGGCCGCGCGCGGCGTCACGGTCCTGCCCGACATCTGGGTCAACGCCGGCGGCGTCACGGTGTCCTACTTCGAGTGGGCGCAGAACATCCAGCAGTTCACGTGGGACGAGGACCGGGTCACCGCGGAGCTGCGCCGCCACATGCGCGAGGCGTACGCCACGCTCGCGCGCGTGGCCCGGGAGCACAAGGTCTCCTTCCGCACCGCCGCGTTCATCGTCGCCATCGGCCGCGTCGGCCGGGCGACCGTCCTCCGGGGGGTGTGATGCGGGACACGGACGTGCGCGACATCGTGCGCTCGGTGCTCTGCAAGGGGCTGTCCGTGGCGCAGGCCGACCAGCTCGTCAAGGCGACCGTGCCGGTCCGGGTCGCCGCCGGCCGCGCGGTGCTCAACGAGGGCGATCCCCCGAGCGGCCTTCACCTGCTGCTGCGGGGGGAGGTCGAGATCAAGAAGCGCGGACCGGACGGCCGGGCGCAGTCGCTCGGGACGATCGGCGCGCCGACGGTGCTCGGCGAGATGAGCCTGGTCACCGAGCGCCCGCACTCGGCGACGATCACGGCCCTCACCGACTGCGACTTCGCGCTCCTCACCCGTGCGCAGTTCGCGCGGCTCATCGCGGGTGAGAGCCTGGCGGCCTACAAGCTTCTGGCGACGATCGCCGAGGTGCTCGCCGGGCGCGTCGCGCGGCTCGACGAGAAGGTGCTCGAGCTGACGGCCGGCAAGGACTGCCCGGCGCCGGTCGGCGAGCTGGCGGCCTTCCAGCGCAAGCTCTTCAGCGAGTGGCGTTTCTAGTTACGTGGGGGGCCCCGAGATGGCCCCCCAGGCTCCGCTCCCTATGAACGTGGGGGGCCCCGACATGGCCCCCCACACCCCCCCAACGCTCGGAGCGCCCCGGGGAACCCGTGGCGCTCCTCGATCACCCGCCAGCCACGGCTTCCCCCGCCTGACGCCGGGGCGGGCGCGCGTGCCCGCTCAGCGAGCACGCGCCGAGGGGCTGCTCACGCGCCGGGCAGCCGCCCGCCTGTCCCGCCGGCGCCGCCACATCCGTAAGTGCCCACCGCCGTTGAGCGCGCCCGTGTGCCGGGCGGCGGCACGCGGCTTGCTCGTCCGTGGAGCGCGCGCGACGGCGCGGTCGCGCCCTTCGGCCAATGGCGCCCGAGTGGGCGCCATTTGTCTTTTCCACGGCGGGACGACAAGGAGTGCTGGACATGACGAGACGACGCGTGGCGGATAGCGGGCGGGGGTGGTGGGGCGGGGCCGTCGCGGCCCTGCTCGTGGGGGTAATGCTGACGGCGGGCGGCGCGGCGCTCGCGCAGGACAAGCCGGCGGAGGCGCCGGCGGCCGCCCCGGCCGCGGCCGCGCCGGCGGTCGCCGCGGCGTCGCCCGCGGACCCGCTCAAGACGCTCGAGGCGAAGGCGACGGACCTCAAGGTGGCCGTCGACACCGTGTGGGTGCTCGCGACCGCGTTCCTCGTGTTCTTCATGAACCTCGGCTTCGCCTCGGTGGAGTCGGGCTTCTGCCGCGCCAAGAACACGGTCACGATCCTCGCGAAGAACTTCGTCGTGTTCGCGGTCTCGTCGATCGCCTTCCTGGCAGTCGGCTTCGGCATCATGTTCGGCGACGGCACGCCGCTGTTCGGCGCGCAGGGGCTCTGGTTCCTGGGCGGCGCCGACGGCAGCCCGGCGACGGGCGAGGCGTACAAGGGCGTGTACTCCGCGCTCAACTGGACGGGCGTGCCGCTCTGGGCGAAGTTCTTCTTCCAGCTCGTCTTCGCCGGGACGGCGGCTACCATCGTCTCCGGGGCGGTGGCCGAGCGGGTGAAGTTCGGCGCCTTCTACCTCTTCAGCTTCGCCATGGTCGGGCTCATCTACCCGGTCGTCGGCCACTGGATCTGGGGCGGCGGCTGGCTGGCGAAGCTCGGCTTCTGGGACTTCGCGGGCTCCACGGTCGTCCACTCGGTCGGCGGTTGGGCGGCGCTGATCGGTGCCGTGATGCTCGGGCCGCGGCTCGGCAAGTACGGCAAGGACGGGCGCGTCAACCCGATCCCGGGGCACAGCATCGCGCTCGGCACGCTCGGCGTGTTCGTGCTCTGGTTCGGCTGGTTCGGCTTCAACCCGGGCAGCACGATGGCCGCCGACCCCGGCGCGATCGCGCGCATCGCGGTGACGACCAACACGGCCGCCGCCGGCGGCGCCGTCGCCGCCTCCGTCGTAGCCTGGCTGCTCCTCGGCAAGCCGGATCTCACGATGATCCTCAACGGCGCGCTCGCGGGCCTGGTCGCGATCACGGCGCCCTGCGCCTTCGTGAGCGTGCCGAGCTCGCTGGTGATTGGGTTCGCCGCGGGCGCCCTGGTCGTGCTCTCGGTCCTCTTCTTCGAGCGCGTCCACGTGGACGACCCGGTCGGCGCGGTCTCCGTCCACCTGGTCTGCGGCGCCTTCGGCACCCTCGCGCTGGGCCTGTTCGCCCAGGACCAGTTCTCGCCCGGCACGACCGGCAACGGTCTCCTGTTCGGCGGCGGTACGCAGCTCCTGCGCGCCCAGCTCACGGGCGTCGTCGCGGTCGGCCTCTTCGTCGCCGTCGCGGCCGGCCTGTTCTGGAGTATCCTCAGCGCGGTCATGGGCATCCGGGTCCCCGCCGAGGAGGAGCTGGAGGGCCTCGACCTCGGCGAGCACGGGATCAGCGCGTACCCGGAGTTCCACGCGGCGCCCGCGTGGGGGACGGGCGTCGCCGCCCCGGCGGTCGCGCCGGGCCCGGCGCGGGTCGGCACGCCGGCCGTCGAGCGCGGGCGCTGAGGGGGCGGCCGTGAAGAAGATCGAGGCCGTCATCAAGCCCTTCAAGCTCGACGACGTGAAGGAGGCGCTCACGGGCGCCGGCATCGCGGGGATGACCGTGAGCGAGGTGCGGGGCTTCGGCCGCCAGAAGGGGCACACCGAGATGTACCGCGGCGGCGAGTACACGGTGGACTTCCTGCCCAAGCTGAAGGTCGAGGTGGTCGTGCCGG
>MGBU01000146.1:9191-14312 GCA_001790205.1 Candidatus Rokubacteria bacterium GWA2_73_35
GGTCGTGCCGGACGAACTCGGCGAGAAGGTCCTGGCGCTCATCGCGGCCGCGGCGAAGACGGGCGCCATCGGCGACGGCAAGGTGTTCGTCACGCCCCTGCAGGAGGCGATCCGCATCCGGACCGGCGAGCGGGGCGAGAGCGCGCTCTGACAGGAGCCCGACAAGGAGAGAGTCCCATGAGGAGAGGATTCGGCGCGATCGTCCTCGCGCTGGCGGTCACGGCCACGGCGGGGACGGTGCTCGCGCAGGCGAAGCCGGAGGAGAAGCCGAAGACGCTGTGGGAGGAGATCGCGCTCGCCGCGTACGTCGAGAACAGCTACGTGTGGAACCTCGGCCACACCGGCCGCGACGACGTCAACGAGCTGCGCCTCTACGACTTCGACGCGGGCTGGAGCTTCAATATGGCCGAGGTGAGCGTCAAGAAGGAGCCGTCGGAGAAGTACCCGTTCGGGTTCGGGCTCGTGGTCACGGCGGGCCTCGACGCGCAGAAGAACCACGCGCTCGGCATCTTCCGCGACGGCGACGACCAGTTCCCGTTCCGCAACACCCGCAAGTACGACCTGCAGGAGGCGTACGGGTCGTACAAGATCCCGCTCGGCAGCGGCCTCACGCTCAAGGCGGGCAAGTTCGTCACGCTGCTCGGATACGAGGTCATCGAGTCGCCGAGCAACCTGAACTTCTCGCGCTCGTTCCTCTACAGCTTCGCGATCCCGCTGACCCACGTCGGCGCGCTCGCCTCCTACGCGCTCACCGACTGGCTCGCGGTCACGGCGGGCCCCGTCGTCGGCTGGGACGTCGCCGACGACAACAACGACAAGCTCTCGTGGACCGGCCAGGTCGCCACGACGCCGCTCAAGGACCTCTCGGTCAACCTGAACTGGATCACCGGGCCCGAGCAGGCCGGCCAGGGTGAGCGCCGCACGGTGCTCGACCTGACCGCGACGTACACGGGCGTGAAGAGCCTGACGCTCGGGCTCAACGTCGACTACGGCCGGGAGGAGGAGGAGGCCTCGCTGCTCGCCGCCGGGACGCGGCGCAACGCGGACGCGACCTGGTGGGGCTGGGCCCTCTACGCGGCGTACGACTGGACCGAGAAGCTGCGCACGGCGGTGCGCGCCGAGTCCTTCCAGGACCCGGAGGGCGTGCGCACGCTCGCGACCGCGGCGGGCGCCGGCGGCAAGGTCTCGCTCTGGTCGGCGACGGCGACGGTCCAGTACCGGATCTGGCGGGGGCTCGTCGGCCGGCTCGAGTACCGGCACGACGACGCCGACGAGAAGGTCTTCAAGGTGCGCGCCCCGGGGCTGGTGCCGACCTCCACGAGCCAGGACACCGTCACCGTTGCCCTCCACTACGCCTTCTTCTGATGATCCCGCGCGGCTGTTCGCCGCCGCGGTGCCCGCGCTCGTCGAGCGGCTCGTGGCGGCGGGCCCGGGGCGCGTGCACCGCGAGGCGCTCGCGCTGCTGGAGCGGCCGCTCCTCGCGCACGCGCTGGCGCTCACAGGCGGTAACCAGCTCCGCGCGGCGCGCCTGCTCGGCCTGAACCGCAACACGCTGCGCAAGCGCTGCCGCGACCTCGGCCTGGCCGGGCCGCGGGCCCGCCGCCCGCCGCCCCGCGCCGCGGAGGCGGCCCCCGCCTAGGCTGTCTGCACCAGCCGCCGCCTCCGCCGCCGCGCCGGCGCCCGGGTGACGTAAGATGTCCGGGTCAGGGAAAAGGAGGCGGCCGATGAACATCGCAAGCATCCTCGCCCGCAAGGGCGCCCAGGCGGTCACCGTGCGTCCCGAGCAGTCCGTCCGCGAGGCCCTCGCGCTGCTGGCGCGGCACAACATCGGCGCGCTGATCGTGGTGGAGGGCGCCGACCGGCCCGTCGGGATTCTCTCGGAGCGCGACATCGTGCGCGAGGCGGCGCGCCGCGAGAGCGTCTTCGCCCGCAAGGTCGCCGAGATCATGACCCGCGACGTCATCACGGGCCAACCGCAGGACGACCTGATGTCGGTCGCGCACACGATGACCGAGAAGCGGATCCGCCACCTCCCCGTGGTGGACCAGGGCCGGCTCATCGGCGTCGTCTCGATCGGCGACGTCGTCAAGGCGCAGCGCGACCAGTTCCAGGGCGAGGTCGACACCCTGCAGGCGCAGCTTCTCGAGGACCAGTCCGGCCGGAGCCACTGATGGCGCGACCGGGAACGGCCGAGCAGCCGCTGCGCGTCGCCATCATCGGCGCGGGCCCGACGGGCTACTACGCCACCGACCAGCTCCTGCGCCAGGAGGGCGCCGTCGTCGAGGTGGACCTCTACGACCGGCTGCCGACGCCGTACGGGCTCGTGCGCCTGGGCGTCGCGCCGGACCACCAGAAGATCAAGTCGGTCACTGCGGCGTTCGACAAGGTGGCCGCGCACCCGCGCTTCCGCTTCTTCGGCGGGGTCGAGTTCGGCAAGGACGTGACGCTCGCCGACCTGCGCGCCCACTACCACCAGATCCTCTACTGCACGGGCGCCCAGACCGACCGGCGCATGGGCATCCCGGGCGAGGACCTCGAGGGCAGCCACCCGGCGACCGAGTTCGTCGCGTGGTACAACGGCCATCCCGACTACTGCGACTACCGGTTCGACCTGTCGGTCGAGCGCGCCGCCGTCGTCGGCGTCGGCAACGTCGCCGTGGACGTCGCGCGCATCCTCTGCCGTTCGCCCCAGGAGCTCGCCAGGACCGACATCGCCGACTACGCGCTCGAGGCGCTCACGCGGAGCCGCATCAAGGAGGTCTACCTCCTCGGGCGGCGCGGGCCCGCGCAGGCGGCGTTCAGCAATCCGGAGATCAAGGAGCTCGGCGAGCTCGCCGACGCCGACCTCGCCGTCGTGCCCGCGGAGGTCGAGCTCGACGCGGCGAGCCGCGAGTCCATCGCGAAGAGCCAGGACCGCGCGGCCGGCAAGAAGGTGGAGATCTTGCAGGCGTACGCGCAGCGCCCGCCCGCCGGCAAGGCGCGCCGGCTCGTGCTCCGGTTCCTGGTCTCGCCCGTCGAGCTGCTCGGCGACGCGGGCGGGCGCGTCGCCGGGATGCGTCTGGTGCGGAACGAGCTGTACGCCACCCCGACGGGCACGTTGCAGGCGCGCGCGACGGACCGCTTCGAGGAGCTCGCCGTGGGGCTCGTGTTCCGCTCCGTCGGCTACCGGGGCGTGTCGCTGCCGGGCGTGCCGTTCAACGAGAAGTGGGGCGTCATCCTCAACGAGAAGGGCCGCGTGCTCGACCCCGAGACCAAGCAGCCCGTCGTCGGCGAGTACGCGGCGGGCTGGATCAAGCGCGGCCCCAGCGGGGTCATCGGCACCAACAAGCCCGACGCCGCGGAGACCGTCGAGTGCATGCTCGAGGACCTCGCGCAGGGCGGGCTGCGGGCGCCCGCGCACCCGACCGCCGCGGCCGCCGAGGCGCTCGTGCGCCAGCGTCGGCCCAGCTACGTCTCGTACCCCGACTGGCTCAGGCTGAACGAGCTCGAGGTGGCGCGCGGCCGGGCGCAGGGGCGCCCCCGCGTGAAGTTCACCCGCGTCGAGGAGATGCTGGCCGCGCTGGGCCGCTGACCGGTTTCCGGACGCCGGGGGCCGCCCGGAGTTCGGCCCTCGTTGCCCCGGACGTCCCCGAATCTGCTACACTGGCCCTGGCTTCAGCGGACGCCGGGGGTGTCGTGGCCCAGCAAGAATCGGTCCTGGTCCTGCAGGAACGCCTGGCCTACGAGCAGCGGCTCGTGCAGCTCGTGGACCGCATTCACTCTGCCCGCGGCCTCGACTCGATCTTCATCGAGCTCCAGGGCGAGATCCTCGGGCTCCTCGACGCCGACCGGATGACCCTCTACGCGGTCGACGCCGACCGGCGCGAGCTCTACTCGAAGTTCCTCGCGATCGACACGATCAAGGAGATCCGGCTGCCGATCGCCGAGAAGAGCATCGCCGGGTACGTGGCCGCCTCCGGCCGCGTGGTCAACATCGCCGACGCGTACGACAAGACCGAGATCGCGAGGATCTCGCCGACGCTCAGCTTCGACAGCTCGTGGGACAAGAAGACCGGCTTCCGCACCCAGCAGATCCTCGCGATGCCGATCCTCCACGACGGGCGCGCCACCGGGGTCATCCAGCTCCTCAACAAGAAGCACGGGCTGCGGTTCACCAAGGAGGACGAGGCGAGCGTCGCGCGGATCGCGAAGACGCTCGGCATCGCCTTCTACAACCAGAACCAGATCAGCCAGGGCCAGAACCGGCCGAAGGGCAAGTTCGACTACCTGCTCGCGCAGCACCGGATCACGCAGGACGAGTTGAGCTCCGCCATCGCCGAGTCGCGCCGGCGGCAGGTCGACGTCGAGTCGATCCTGCTCGAGCAGTACAAGGTGCCCAAGTCCGAGCTCGGCATCTCGCTCTCGCAGTTCTACCGGTGCCCGTTCATGGAGTACGACGAGCGGATCCTGCCCCCGCCGGACCTCATGAAGGACCTGAAGCACGAGTTCCTCAAGCGCAACTACTGGCTGCCGATCCGGCGCGAAGACGACGGGATCCTGGTCCTGATCGACAACCCCCAGGATCTGCAGCGCGTGGACAGCATCAGCCAGGCGCTGAAGAACCGGAAGATCAAGCTCGCCGTCGGCCTGCGCAAGGACATCCTCCTGTACCTTGGCGCCGCGAGCGGCGAGTACGCGTCGAAGGACTCGATCGGCAACATTCTGGGCGAGCTAAAGGACGAGGGCGGCTACGACTCGCTCGAGGCCAGCGCGGGCGAGTTGGACGAGAACGACAGCGCGGTGATCCGGCTCGCGAACCAGATCATCGTGGACGCCTACAAGTCCCGGGCGTCGGACATCCACATCGAGCCGTACGGCGCGCAGCGGGACACGGTGATCCGCTACCGGGTGGACGGCGCGTGCCTCGAGTACCAGAAGATCCCCGGCGCCTACCGGCGCGCCATCGTCACGCGCATCAAGATCATGTCGCAGCTCGACATCGCCGAGCGCCGCAAGCCCCAGGACGGCAAGATCAAGTTCCGGGTGCCGGACGGGCGGGAGATCGAGCTCCGCGTCGCCACGGTCCCCACCGCCAACCAGAACGAGGACGTGGTGATGCGCATCCTCTCGGCGAGCGAGCCG
>MGBU01000146.1:14455-14617 GCA_001790205.1 Candidatus Rokubacteria bacterium GWA2_73_35
CGTGGTGATGCGCATCCTCTCGGCGAGCGAGCCGATCGTGCTCGACAAGCTCGGGATGACGCCGCGCAACCTGACCGAGATCAAGAAGATCGTCGACAAGCCCTACGGCCTCATCCTGTGCGTGGGCCCGACGGGCTCCGGCAAGACGACCACGCTCCACTC
>MGBU01000146.1:14864-15018 GCA_001790205.1 Candidatus Rokubacteria bacterium GWA2_73_35
CACACGAACAGCGCGGTCGAGACCGTCGTCCGGCTGCTCGACATGGGCCTCGACCCCTTCAACTTCGCGGACGCGCTGCTCGGCGTGCTCGCGCAGCGGCTCGTCAAGCGCATCTGCGTGGACTGCAAGGCGGAATACCACCCGGAGCGCGCCG
>MGBU01000147.1:0-1396 GCA_001790205.1 Candidatus Rokubacteria bacterium GWA2_73_35
CCCGGACCTCGAGCCGCTCCTGATCCCGCAGGGCTCGGTGGCCGTGGACGGCGTGAGCCTCACGGTGGCCGCGCTCGGCGCGGGGAGCTTCGAGGTGATGCTGATCCCGCACACGCTGGCGGTGACGACGCTGGGCGCCCTGCGCGTGGGGCAGGCGGTGAACATCGAGGCCGACGTGATCGGCAAGTACCTGGTGCGATCGCTCGCCCTCAGGGGGATGACATGACGCCGTTTGCGACCGTCGAGGAGGCCATCGAGGAGATCCGCGCCGGCCGGATCCTGCTGGTGGTCGATGACGAGGACCGCGAGAACGAGGGCGACCTCGTGATGGCGGCCGACCGGGTCACGCCCGAGGCCGTCAACTTCATGGCCAGGCACGGCCGCGGCCTGATCTGCGTGCCGCTGACCGCCGAGCGCCTCGACGAGCTGAAGATCTCGATGATGGTCCAGGACAACACGGCGCCGATGGGGACCGCGTTCACCGTCACCGTGGACGCGCGGCGCGGCGTGACGACGGGCACCTCGGCGTACGACCGCGCGGTGACGGTCCGCACGCTCGTCGACGCCAAGATGGGCCCCGAGGACCTCACGCGGCCGGGCCACATCCTGCCGCTGCGCGCGATGCCCGGCGGCGTGCTCCGGCGTGCCGGTCACACCGAAGCCGCGGTGGACCTGGCGCGCCTCGCGGGCTGCACGCCCGCGGGCGTCATCTGCGAGGTGCTGGACGACGACGGCGGCATGGCGCGGGTGCCGCAGCTCGTGGAGCTCGCGCGGGCCCACGGGCTCAAGATGATCACGATCAAGGACCTGATCGAGTACCGGATCCGCAAGGAGAAGCTCGTCCGGCGCATCGCGACGACGAAGCTGCCCACGGAGCTCGGCGAGTTCACCGCGATCGCGTACGACACGACGGTGGACAGCCGCGTGCCGCTCGCCCTCGTGATGGGCCAGGTGGCCGGCGAGGCGCCGGTGCTGGTGCGCGTGCACTCCGAGTGCCTCACCGGCGACGTGTTCCACTCGCGCCGGTGCGACTGCGGGCTGCAGCTCGAGAAGGCGCTGACGATCATCCAGTCGGAGGGGCGCGGCGTGTTCGTGTACATGCGCCAGGAGGGGCGTGGCATCGGCCTGCTCAACAAGATGCGCGCCTACGAGCTCCAGGACCAGGGGCGGGACACCGTCGAGGCGAACACGGAGCTCGGCTTCAAGGCCGACCTGCGCGACTACGGCATCGGCGCCCAGATCCTCGTGGACCTCGGCGTGCGCCACCTCCGGCTGCTGACGAACAACCCGAAGAAGATCGTCGGGCTCGAGGGCTACGGCCTCACGATCACCGAGCGCGTGCCGATCGAGATCCCCGCCAACGAGTCCAACCGGAAGTACCTGTCGACCAAGCGCG
>MGBU01000147.1:1490-6679 GCA_001790205.1 Candidatus Rokubacteria bacterium GWA2_73_35
ACGATCACCGAGCGCGTGCCGATCGAGATCCCCGCCAACGAGTCCAACCGGAAGTACCTGTCGACCAAGCGCGACAAGCTCGGGCACCTGCTGTCGTCGCTGCCCGACTGAGTGGCCGTGAATACATCGCACTGTCGAGGGGCGTCACGGCTGCGCCGGGGCGCCGCGAGGCTCGGGGGGCTTGGGGGGCGCCCGGAGCCCCCCATGTGCTGAGATGGCCGGGCGCGCCCCGCGGGTCCGGCTGGCCGGCCGGACCGGGCCGTCGCTCCGGTTCGCCGTCGTCGCGGCCCGGTTCAACGAGCGGATCACCCGGCGGCTCGTCGACGGCGCGCGCCGGGCGTTCGAGGCCGCGCGGGTGCCGGCCGTGGCCGTCGAAGTGCACTGGGTGCCGGGCTCGTTCGAGCTGCCGCAGGCGGCGGCCCACCTGGCGGCGACGGGCCGCTACGCGGGCATCGTGTGCCTCGGCGTCGTGATCCGCGGCCAGACGCCGCACTTCGAGCACGTCGCGCGCGAGGCGGCCGCGGGGATCCGCGAGGTGGCGCTCGCCACGGGCGTGCCGACGACCTTCGGCGTGATCACCGCGCTCAGCGAGGAGCAGGCGTGGGACCGCGCGGGCGGCGAGGTGGGCAACCGCGGCGAGGAGGCCGCGGGGGCCGCGCTCGAGATGGCCGAGTTCATCCGCGGCGTGAGGCGCGGGCGTGCGGAGCCACCCGGCCTGGCGCGCCCCCGGGGGTCCGGGCGTGCGGAGCCACCCGCGCCTGCGGCAGGCCACCCTCGGCGGTCCCGGCCTCGAGGTACCCGATAACATGACCCGACGCAGGAAGGCCCGGGAGCTCGCGCTCCAGTTCCTGTACCAGCTCGACCTCGTCGGCGACGACGACCCCGCGGCGCACGCCCGGGAGTTCTGGGCGCGCCATCCCGTGGACGAGGCCGGCCGCGCATTCGCCGACGCGCTCGTGCGCGGCACGCAGGCCAACCGCGCCGAGATCGACCGGCTCCTCGTGAAGTACGCGGAGCACTGGGAGCTCGAGCGCATGGCCGTCGTGGACCGCAATATTCTGAGAATCGGGGTCTACGAGCTGCTCTGGGACGGCGAGGTCCCGCCGAAGGTCGCGATCAATGAGGCGATCGAGATGGCCAAGAAGTTCGGCACCAAGGACTCGAGCCGGTTCATCAACGGCGTGCTCGACCGGATCCACAAAGAGGCGCGCCCGGCGTCCTGAGCGACCCGTGCGGTACGCGGTCCTGTCCGACATCCACGGCAACCTGGAGGCCCTCGAGGCGGTGCTCGGCGACGCCGCGCCGCGCGCCGACGCCGTGCTCTGCCTCGGCGACATCGTGGGCTACGGTGCCGACCCGGCGGCGTGCATCGAGCGGGTCGCCGAGCGCGCGCAGGCGATCACGGCGGGCAACCACGAGCACGGCGTCGCGGGCCTGCTCGACCTCGACTGGTTCAACCGCTACGCGCGCGCCGCGGCCGAGTGGACGCGCGAGCGGCTCGACGACGACCACCGCGCGTGGCTCGGCGCGCTGCCGCTCGTGGTCGAGATCGGCGATGCCACGCTCGTCCACGCCTCGCCCGATCGCCCGGAGGAGTGGGACTACCTGGTGTCGGCCGCGGACGGCTTCGCCGCCCTTCCCGCGTTCGCGACGCGCCTCTGCTTCGTCGGCCACTCGCACCTGCCGGCGGCGTGGTCGGTCGGCTCCTCAGGGCCCGAGTTCGCGGCCGGCCCCGGGGAGCTCCCGCTCCTCGCCGGCCGGCGGTATCTCGTGAACGTGGGGAGCGTCGGCCAGCCGCGCGACCGCGATCCGCGTGCCGCCTACGCGCTGTGGGACGCCGAGCGCGGGACGCTCGCGATCCGCCGCGTGGCGTACGACGTCCTGACGGCGCGGCGCAAGATCGTGGCGGCCGGGCTGCCGCACTATCTCGCCGACCGCCTGGCGTGGGGGGCCTGATCCTGCGCGAGGCCGCGGGCCTGGCGGCCCTCCTCTCGGCGAGCGCCCTCGGGCTCGCGCTCGCGTTCCCGCGGACGGACTGGTACGCGACGCCGTGGATCGTGCTGACGCCGCTGCTGGTCGTGGCGCTCACGCGCGCGCCGCGCGCGGCCCTCGGCTGGGGCTGGCTGCACGGCACCCTGTTCTTCCTCGTCCTGCTGCGGTGGCTCGACCACACGTTCCAGACCTACAGCGCGATCCCGTGGCCCGCGACGTGGCTGCCGATCCTCGCGCTGGCCGCGTACCTCGGGCTGTACACCGGTGCTGTCGCGGCAGCGCTCGCGTGGATCGCGCGCCGGCGGTCGCCCGGCCTCGCGCTGCTCGCCGCGCCGTTCCTCTGGGTGGCGGCCGAGTGGGTGCGTGGCCGGCTGCTCGGCGGGTTCCCCTGGGGCACGCTCGGCTACTCGCAGCACCTGCGCCTGCCCGTGATCCAGATCGCCGAGCTCGGCGGCGTCCAGGCGGTCTCCCTGGTCGTGCTCGCCGTGAACGCCGCCGTGGCCGGCTGCCTGCTCCTCACGTGGCGCCGCGCGCTCGCCGGCGCGGCGCTCGGGGCCGCGCTGCTCGGCGGCACCCTCGGCTTCGGCTACGCGCGGCTCGGCGAGCCGCCGTCGCCGGGGGTCGTCGAGGTCGCGATCGTGCAGCCCTCGATCGAGCAGCCCCTCAAGTTCGACCCGGCGTACGCCGAGGTGACGCTCGGCATCTCCCTCTCGCTCACGCGTCTGGCGGCCGCCGACCGGCCGGCGCTGATCGTCTGGCCCGAGACCTCGACGCCCGGGCCGCTGCGCCGGGATCCGGGGCTCGTCCGGACGCTCGCGGGACTCGCGCGCGCCACGGGCGGGGGCCTGCTCGTGGGCTCCCTCGACGTCGAGGCGGGGCCGCGGCCCGCCGTGAGGAACAGCGTGTTTCTCCTGACAGAACGCGGGATTGTGGGGCGGTATGATAAGATGCACCTGGTTCCGTTCGGGGAGTTCGTGCCGCTGTCGGGTGTGATCGGATTCGTCCGGGGCTGGGCCGAGTTCATCTCCGAGCTCGAGCCGGGCTCCCGTGCCGTGGTGTTCCCGGGTCCGCCAACCCCGTTCGGTGTCGTAATCTGTTACGAGGGAATCTTCCCCGAGCTCGTCCGCGAGTTCGTGAGGGGTGGGGCGCGCCTGATGGTGAACATGACGAACGACGCGTGGTTCGGCCGCACGAGCGGGCCGTGGCAGCACCTCGGCATGTACGCGTTCCGCGCCGTGGAGAACCGCACCGCGATCGTGCGCGCGGCCAACACGGGCGTGTCGGCCTTCATCGCCCCGACGGGCCAGGTGCTCCGGCGCCTGGACCTCGGCAGCCGCGCCGTCCTCGTCGACCGCCTGCCGCTCAGGACGCGCGAGACGATCTACACGCGCTTCGGCGACTGGCTCGGCTGGCTCGCGCTCGGCGTCGCGGCGGCGGCGCTCGGCCTCGCCACGCGCGGGGGGAGGGCGTAGTGCTCGGCGACTTCAAGCGCGACGTCGCCGACCTCGCGAGCAGGGTCGACGAGCTCCGGGGGCACCTTTGACCTGCCCGGCAAGGAGCTTCGGCTCGCGGCGATCGACGCGGAGATGGCCTCGCCGACCTTCTGGGAGGACAACCGCCGGGCCCAGGAGGTCATCCGCGAGCGGGCGGAGCTCACCCGCAGCGTGACCCGGGTCCGGGAGCTCACGCGCGCGGCGGAGGACCTCGGGGTGCTGCTCGAGCTCGCCGCCGAGGCGGGCGACGACGGGAGCCTCGACCGGGAGATCGCCGAGGGGGTCACCCGGCTCGGGCGCGAGCTCGACGAGTTCGAGCTGAAGGTGATGCTCGCCGGCTCGCACGACGCCAAGGCCGCGATCCTGTCCATCCATCCGGGCGCCGGCGGCACCGAGTCGCAGGACTGGGCGCAGATGCTGCTCCGCATGTACCTGCGCTGGTGCGAGCGCGCGGGCTTCAAGGCGGAGGTGGTGGACCTGCTGCCCGGTGACGAGGCCGGCATCAAGTCGGCGACCGTCGAGGTGACGGGCGAGTACGCGTACGGCTTCCTGCGCGGGGAGACCGGGGTGCACCGGCTGGTGCGCATCTCGCCGTTCGACGCCTCGCGTCGGCGCCAGACGAGCTTCGCCTCGGTCGCGGTCGTGCCGGAGGTGGACGACGTCGAGGTGAGCGTCCGGGAGGAGGAGCTCCGGGTGGACGTGTTCCGCTCGTCGGGCCCGGGCGGGCAGGGCGTGAACACCGCCGACTCGGCGGTCCGGATCACGCACGTGCCCACGGGCATCGCCGTCCAGTGCCAGAACGAGCGCTCCCAGCTCCGGAACCGCGACACGGCCATGCGCATCCTCAAGGCGCGCCTGTACGAGATCGCCGCGGCGAGGCAGCGGGAGGAGCTCGCCGAGCTGACCGGGCAGAAGAAGGAGATCGCCTTCGGCAGCCAGATCCGCTCCTACACGTTCCATCCCTACCAGCTCATCAAGGACCACCGCACCGGCCTCGAGATCGGCAACGTCGAGGCGGTGATGGACGGCGACCTCGACGCGCTGATCAAGGCGTACCTCCTGTGGGCGCGGGGGCGCGAGGCGCCGTGACGGCGGGCGACACGGGCGACCTCGTGCGCCAGCGGCACGAGAAGCTGGCCGCGCTGCGCCGCCAGGGGGTGGACCCGTTCGGGGGCCGCTACCCGGTGACCCACTGGGCGGGGCCGCTCGCCACGCGGTTCGGGAGCGCGGGCGAGGAGGAGCTGAAGGACGCCGGGCCCGTGAGCGTCGCCGGCCGCATCGTCGCGCTCCGCCACCACGGGAAGTCCTGCTTCGCGCACCTGATGGACTACACGGGGCGTGTCCAGCTCTATGCGCGCGCCGACCGGCTCGGCGACGAGTACGCGCGCTTCACCGACCTCGACCTGGGCGACTTCGTGGGCGTCACGGGCGAGCTGTTCCGGACACGGACCGGCGAGCTGACCGTCGCGGTCGAGGCGTTCACGTTCCTCGCCAAGTCGCTCCGCCCGCTGCCCGAGAAGTGGCACGGCCTCAAGGACGTGGAGACGCGCTACCGCCAGCGGTATGTGGACCTCGTCGTGAACCCCGAGACCCGCGAGATCTTCCGGCTGCGGTCGCGCATCGTGAGCGCGCTCCGCGCCTTCCTCGACGCGCGCGGCTTCCTCGAGGTCGAGACGCCGATGATGCA
Source organism: Candidatus Rokubacteria bacterium GWA2_73_35 (assembly GCA_001790205.1). Lineage (GTDB taxonomy): Bacteria > Methylomirabilota > Methylomirabilia > Rokubacteriales > CSP1-6 > GWA2-73-35. Next base: position 6,663 of record MGBU01000147.1, read on the forward strand.
GCCGATCCCCGGCGGGG
>MGBU01000148.1 GCA_001790205.1 Candidatus Rokubacteria bacterium GWA2_73_35
GTCCACCGCATGGCCGAGGAAGACGACACGCTGCTGCGCGGGGTCGCCGAGCGGAAGTTCGAGCCGTGCCGCGAGCGCGTGGAGGAGCTGGGCGCGATGCGGCGCGCGCGTGACGCGGCGCGGGTGCGGGCGGCGCTCGTCGAGGTGCGGCGCGTGGCCGCGGCGAAGACCGGCAGCCTGATGGCGCCGCTGGTGGCCGCGTTCGCGGCGGGCGCCACGATGGGCGAGATCACGGGCGTCATGCGCATGGGCTACGGCGTCCCGTACGACCCGCTCGGGCACCTGGAGGCGCCGGCGTGAGGCCGCTCCGCATCCTCATCGGAACGCTCGGCCTCGACCAGCACGAGGTCGGCGCCATCGCGGTCGTCCGCCAGCTCCGCGACGCCGGCATGGAGGTGGTCTACCTCGGCCGCTTCAACCTGCCGCCCGCGATCGTCAAGGCGGCGGTGGACGAGGCGGTCGACGTGATCGGGCTCTCCTGCCACTCGTGGGAGTACCTCTACTACCTCGACGAGCTGACCGGACTCCTGCGCGCGCGGGGGCTCGACATCCCGATCGTGCTCGGGGGCTCCGTGATCACGGCGGCGGACGCGCGCGCGCTGGCCGCCCGGGGCGTGGCGGCCGCGTTCGGCCCCACCACGGGCGTGGAGGAGATCCCGGAGGCGATCCGGCGGCTGGTCGCCGGGCGCGGCTGATCAGAGCGCGAGCAGCTCGTGCCGCAGCGCCTCGTCGTCGCGCAGACGGCCCGCTGGGCCGCTGAAGCGGATCGCCCCCTTCTCGAGGACGTAGACCCGGTCGGCCAGCTCGAGCGAGAACTCCACGTTCTGCTCGGCGAGCAGGATCGTGAGGCCCTCGCGCCTGAGGCGCGCGACTTGCTCGCGGAGGTGGTCGACCACGAGAGGCGCGAGCCCCTCCGACGGCTCGTCGAGCAGCAGCAGCTCGGGGTTCCCCATGAGCGTGCGGGCGATCGTGAGCATCTGCTGCTCGCCGCCCGAGAGGAACCCGCCCTGGCGCGCCGTCAGCTCGGCGAGCTTCGGGAACAGGTCGAACACGCGCTCGATGCTGAAGCCGCCCCCCCCGGCCCGGGCGGCACGCACCGCGACGTCGAGGTTCTCCCACACGGTGAGGTCGGCGAAGATGCGCCGGTCCTCGGGCACGAAGCCGATGCCGGCGCGCGCGACGCGGTGCGGGGGCCAGCCGGTGATGTCGGTGCCCTTCCAGACGACGCGGCCGGCGCTCGGCGGCGTCAGGCCCATGATCGAGCGGATCGTCGTCGTCTTGCCGACGCCGTTGCGGCCGAGCAGGCAGACGCACTCGCCGGCGCGGACCTCGAGGGACACGCCGAAGAGGACGCGCGAGAGGCCGTACGCCGTGTGGACGTCCCGGACCTCGAGCACGGGCCCGGCGGCGCTCACCGCCGCTCCCCCAGGTAGACCCGGCGCACCTCGGGGTCGCCGCGGACCGCCGCGGGGACGCCCTCGGCGATCACGCGGCCCTGGTGGAGCACCGTGATCCGCTGCGCGATCGAGAAGACCACGTCCATGTCGTGCTCGGTGAAGAGCAGGGTCAGGCCGCGCTCCCGCGCGATCCGGCTGATGAGGCGGATCGTCTCGTGGGTCTCCGTGGCCGACATGCCGGCCGTCGGCTCGTCGAGGAGCAAGAGCTTCGGCTCGCTCGCGAGCGCGATCCCGAGCTCGAGCTGCTTCTGGGCGCCGTGCGAGAGGAACGCGCCCAGCTCGCCGGCCCGCTCCAGCAGGCCCAGCGAGGCCAGCAGGGCCTCGGTCTCGTCGCGGTAGAGATGCTCGACGTGGCTCAGCAGGTCGAGGCCGCGGCCGCGGTGCGAGAGGAACGCGGCCTGCACGTTCTGGAACACGGTGAGCCGCGGGAAGATGTTGGTGCGCTGGAAGGAGCGTCCCAGGCCGAGACGGCAGACCCGGTGGGGCGGCAGGCCCGTGATCTCGCGGCCCGCGAGGAACACCGCGCCCGCGTCGGGGCGGAGGTGGCCCGTGACGAGGTTGAAGAGCGTGGTCTTGCCGGCGCCGTTCGGCCCGATGATCGCGGCGATCTCGCCGCGCGCGAGGGCGAGGCTCACCCCCGCGACCGCCTGGAAGCCGTCGAACGCCTTGTGGACGTCGCGGACCTCAAGCACGCCCGAGCCTCAGGAGGCGCCGGCGCCCGGCGTCGAGCGCGCCGACGAGCCCGCCGGGGAACGCGAACAGCAGCACGATCAGGATCGAGCCGAGCACGAACGGCCAGTACTCGGTGTAGGACGTGATCTGCTGGTTCAGCACGAGCAGCACGAGCGCGCCGACGGCGGGCCCGTAGAAGTAGCCCATGCCGCCGAGGATCGCCATGATGAGGACCTCGGAGGACTTCGTCCAGTAGATGAAGTCGGGGAACACGCCGCGGTTGAAGATGCCGAAGAGCCCGCCCGCGAGGCCCGCGAAGGCGCCGGCGAGCACGAAGGCGAGCAGCTCCCAGCGCCGGACGTGGACGCCGATGAACTCGGCGCGCTCGGGGTTCTCGCGGATCGTCGTGAGGATGCGGCCGAACGGCGAGCCGACGACGCGCCGGAGCAGCCAGAAGCACAGGGCCACGAGCACGACCGTGAGCAGGTAGAAGTGATCGCTGGTGCGCAGCTCGCCGACGAGCGGGAGGCGCTCCAGCCACGCGAGGTCGGGGTAGGGGATCTCCGGCATGCCCTGCTCGCCGCCGGTGAGGTCGTTCCACTTGAAGCAGATGGCCCAGACGATCTGGGCGAAGGCGAGCGTGAGCATCGCGAAGTAGATCTTCGTCAGGCGCACGCAGAAGAAGCCGAACACGAGCGCGAGGAGGCCGGCCAGCACGCCCGCCGCCGGGAACGCCAGCACGAACGGCACGCCCGCCTTCTTCATGAGGAGGCCGGTGGTGTAGGCGCCGACGCCGAAGTAGGCGGCGTGGCCGAACGAGACGAGCCCGGTGTAGCCGAGGAGCAGGTTCAGGCTGACGGCGAACAGCGCCAGGATCGCGACGTCGGTCGCGACGAAGGTGTAGTAGCGCGAGCCGAGGAAGGGCACCGAGAGCGCGGCCAGCACGCCCAGCAGCCCCCACGGCACCCGGGCGCGCGCGCTCATGTCTTGAGGGGGCGGCCGAGGAGGCCCCACGGCCGGAGGATCAGGACGACGGCCATCAGGGCGAAGACGGAGAAGATCGAGAAGCGGGGGAAGATCAGGATGCCGAACGAGAGCACCTGGCCGTAGATCACCGCGCCGAGGAACGTCCCCCAGAAGGAGCCGAGGCCGCCGATGACGACCACGATGAAGGCCTCCACGATGATCTCGACGTCCATGCCGGGCACGATCGCCTTGGCGGGGGCGATGAGCGCGCCGCCGAGGCCCGCGAGGAACGAACCGAGCACGAAGACGCTGGTGTAGAGGCGGCTCACGTTGACCCCGAGGGCGCCGAGCATCTCGCGGTCGAGCGCGGCCGCGCGGACGAAGCGCCCGGCCCGCGTGCGGTGGAGGAGCAGCCAGAAACCGAGCGCGATGGCCGGCCCGAGGAGCAGGACGAAGAGCTCGTAGTGGGGCACGAGCGTGCCCAGCACCCGCGTGGCGCCGGCCAGCTCGGGCGGCCGCGCGATGGAGAGCTGCCCCGTGCCCCAGACGACCTTGGCCGCGTCGGAGAGGACGAGGATGAGCGCGTAGGTGAAGAGGAGCTGGTAGAGCACGTCCTTGGCGTAGAGGTGGCGGAGGAGCAGGCGCTCGACGAGCCCGCCCAGGACCGCGATCGCGCAGGCGGCGCCGAGCGCGGCCCACCAGAAGGCGGCCGGGTCGCGTCCGAGGACCTGCACGAGCTGGTAGGCGACGTACGCCCCGAGCATGTAGAACGAGCCGTGCGCGAAGTTGAGCACGCCGAGGACGCCGAAGATGAGCGAGAGGCCCGAGGCGATGAGGAAGAGGAACATCGCCGCGGTGAGCCCGCTGAGCGACTGCGCGAAGAGGAACGTGGGATCGGGCACGGCGCGAGAAGGCCGGCGCGGGGGCCGTCGGCGCCCCCGCGCCCGCCGACCGGGCTAGTCCATGAACTTCGCGGGGTCCACGTACGTGAGCGGCTTCATGATCGCGAACGGGTACTTCGGGTCCTTGACGGTCTTGCCGTAGAGCTGGCCGCGGTCGGCCTGGTGGTCCTTCGCCCGGATCGTCATCTTCCCGTGGGGCGTGTCGATGCTGAGGCCGAGGAGCGCCTTCGCGACCTTGTCCCCGTCGGTGCCGCCCGCCTTCGTGATGGCCGCGGTGAGGAACTGCATCGCGATGTACGTCTGGATCGACCAGGACGAGGGCGCGTCGTCCTTGAGGAACCGGGCCAGGCGCGCCGTGTAGTCGTGGTGCGCGGCCGGCGCGGCGTCCCAGTAGAAGGCGTCGTAGGTGTTGCCCCAGATGCCCACGGGGTACTCGGCGCCCATGGCCTTGGTGGTCTCGGGCGCGGCGATCTCGCCGGCGCCGATGAAGTTGTACTTGATGGCGTCGAAGTACCCGAGCGGCTTGGCCTGCTTGGCGAACGTCACGAAGTGGCCGCCCCAGATCGACGAGAACACCGCGTCGGGCTTCTTCGCCATCTGCGCGTTGATGAAGGGTCGGTAGTCCGCCTCGCCGAGCTTCGGCCACTGCTGGTCCACGATCTCGACGCCCGGCTTGATCTTCTTGATGTGCTCGACGAAGGCGCGGGTCACGTCCTGGCCGTACGCGTAGTCGAAGCTGATCGTGGCGATGCGCTTGACGCCCCACTTCGCGACGATCTCGGCGATGCTGCGGCCCTCCATCGTCGTGGTCGCCGCCACGCGGAAGACGTACGGGTGCAGCTTGTCCTTGGCGGTGAGCTGGTCGGTCTTCGGGATCGGCGCGATGAAGACGACCTTGTTCTCCTTCGCGACGACCGAGACCGCGGGCCCTTCGGCGGAGGTGAGCGTGCCGACGAGGAAGTCCACGTTCTCCTTGAGGATCAGCTCGCGCGACACCCGCACGGCCTCGTCGGGGTTCGCCTTGCTGTCGCGCGGGAGCAGCTCGAGCTTGCGGCCGAGCACGCCGCCCTTGGCGTTCAGCTCCTCGACGAAGAGCTGGGCGCCCTTGAGCGCGGGATCGCCGTAGAGCGCGGCGGGCCCGGACAGCGGCATCGGGAAGCCGACCCGGATCGGCTTCTGCGCCAGGGCCGCGGGGGGACCGGCGAGGGCCAGCGCGAGGAGCGGGAGCAGGATGAGGAACATGCGCCGCTGCATGGGGACCTCCTTGGGGGTGTGCGGTCGTGCCTCAGAACACCGGCAGGCCCGGTACGGTCGTCCGGAGCCGGTAGAGCGACGCCGAGGCCGTGATGAACAGCGACCGGTAGTCGTCGTCGCCCCAGGCGAAGTTGGCGGTGCGCTCGGGGACCTCGAGGACCTCGAGCAGGTTCGCGTCCGGGTCGAACACGTGGATGCCGCCGGGGCCGCAGCAGTAGATCCGGCCCGCGGCGTCGAGCTTCATGCCGTCGGGCGCGCCGGGCGCGTCGCCCTTGGTCTCGGCCCAGAGACGGCCCCTCACGAGCGCGCCGCCCGGCGCGACGTCGAAGACCCGGATGTGCTGGCGCGCCGTGTCGTTGACGAACAGCCGGCGGTCGTCGAGGGAGAAGCAGAGGCCGTTCGGGCGGTCAAAGTCGTCCACGAGCAGCTCGGGCGAGCCCGGGTCGGGCCCGACCCGGTAGACCCCCTGGACGTCGAGCTCCCGGGGCCGCTCGACGCCGTAGAACCTGACGCGCCCGTAGGGCGGATCCGTGAAGTAGATCCCCCCGTCGCTCCGGCAGACGATGTCGTTCGGGCTGTTGAGCTGCTTGCCCCGGTAGTGCGTCGCGATCGGCACGATCCGCCCGTCCGCCTCCGTCCGCGTGACCTGGCTCGTCGCGTGCTCGCAGGCGACGAGCCGACCCTGCCGGTCGTACGTGAGCCCGTTCGACATGCTGCAGGGCTTGCGGAACGTCGTGACGCCGTCCGTCGCCGACCAGCGGCGCATGTGGTCGCCGGGCATGTCGCTGAAGAGCAGGAACTTGCCCGTCGGATGCCACACCGGCCCCTCGGTGAAGAGGAACCCGGTGCCCAGCTTCTCGAACGTGCGGTTCACTTCTTGGGCGGCTGTCCGGGCTTGCCGGCCACGTACCAATCCGGGGGCGGCACGTCCTCGAAGACGACCCACACGGCCTCGCGCGGCAGTTTGCACACCTCCGCGATCGTGTCGGTCACGCGCCGGGCGATCTCGTCCTTGCGCTCCGTGCCGTGGCCCGCGTACAGGCGGATGTTGACGAATGGCATGGCGGCCTCCCGCGCCGGGTGCCCGGCGAGTGGGCCAGAACCTAGCACGGGGCGCGGGGCCTGGGCAAGGCGCCGCGCGAGCCCGCACGATTCGCGAACGGTCATCGCGCCAGGCGGGCAGGGCCTGGCGCGGGGTGCGGCCCCCGCCGGCCGGGCGCCGTCACCCACAGCGCACGGCCCGCGGGAACCGCACCCTGCGCCACCCGCCCGGTCGCGCCATCGTCGTTCGCGAGTCGTGCGGGCTAGAGGTCCGCCGGGGGCCGCCAGGCGGGCGGGACCAGGCGGCGCCGGCCGTCGCGCGCGAGCGTGACCGCCGGGTCCCCCGGCCCGAGGTCGCGGTCCCAGAGCTTGCAGGTCACCTGCTTGTGGCGCTGGTCGAGCCCCTCGCAGTAGTTCGTGTACTCGCAGCGGCGCACGAGGTGCCCGAGGCCGAGCCGGACCTTGCGGAACCAGTCGGGGTCGGCGAGCGTCTGGCGCGCGGCCGCCACGCAGTCGGCGTCGCCGCGCTCGAGGAGGCCCTCCGCCAGCGCGAAGCTCCCGATGCCGCCGCTCGCGACGACCGGGGTCGTCAGGCCCGCCGCGCGGACCGCGGCGCGGATCGCCGCGGCGAGCGGCGCGTTGCGCGCGAAGGGCCCGCGCGCGTCGGCCCACACGGTCGGCATGCACTCCCAGCCCGACTCGCCCGTGTACGGGTAGACGGCCTCGCCGACCTTCGGCTGCCGCGCGTCCTCGAAGCGCCCACCCTTGGAGACGGAGAGGTAGTCCACGCCGGCCTCAGCGAAGCGCACGCCGAACCACACCGCGTCCTCGAGCCGGCTGCCGCCCGCGACGACCTCGTCGCCCAGGTAGCGGATGCCGACGACCCAGTCGCGGCCGACGCGCGCGCGGACCGCGGCGAGGACCTCGAGCGGCAGGCGCGCGCGGCCGGCGAGCGAGCCACCGTAGCCGTCGGCGCGCGTGTTCAGCCGCGACAGGAAGGAGGCCATCGTGTAGGCGTGCGCGTAGTGCAGCTCGACGCCGTCGAACCCCGCCTCGCGCGCGCGGCGCGCGGCCTCCGCGAAGAGGCCCGGGAGCACGCGCGGCAGCTCGCGGATCCACGGCAGGTGGGTGTCCCAGACGCGCTCGCGGTAGCCGTAGTCGAGCGCCTCGAGCTCGCGGTCGGTCAGCACCGTCTCGAGCGTCACGCGCTCGGCGGCGCTCAGGCAGGCGCGGACCTCGCGCTCGGGCGCCTCGCGCCAGCGCCGGTCGTCGAGCCAGAGCGCGAGCTGGCCGCGCAGCGCGTCGGTGACCGCGAGGTGGCGGTCGAAGAACGTCGCGGGCTCGGGCCGGCGGCGGACGGTCAGGAAGTCGATGACCTGGATGAAGAGCCGCGTGCGCCCCCGGCTCCGCTCGCGAACGACCTCCACCAGCTCGCGCAGGCCCGGCACGAAGCGGTCGTCGCCGATCCGGAGGAGCGGGCCGCTTGGTATATCGCGGATGCCCGTCGCTTCCACCACGAGGACACCTGGCTGACCTTCCGCAAACCGGGCGTACCAGTCCAGCACGTCGGGCGTCACGAATCCCTCGTCGGTCGCCCGCCAGGGGACCATCGCCGGGACCCACGTGCGCTCGTGGACGTGGAGCGGGCCGAGCGCGAGCGGCGAGAAGAGGCGCGCCCGCGCCGCCTCCTCGCGCGTCGGCCAGCGGGCCGGGGGCAGCGGGTGGCGGACGCGCGGGCGCGCGTCCGCGCCCCCGGTCACGCGCGCTTCGTCGGGTCCCAGGGGATCACGTCCGCGTGGCGGAGCACGTAGCGCTGGATCTTGCCCGTCTCGGTCCGCGGGAGCTTCGGGACGAACTCGACCGCGCGCGGGTACTTGTACGGCGCCAGCTCGCGCTTGACGTGGTCTTGAAGCTCGGCGACGAGCTCGGGGGACGGGGCGCGCCCGGCCCGGAGCACGACGAAGGCCTTCACGACGAAGCCGCGCGTCGCGTCCGGCGCGGCGACGACGGCCGACTCCGCGACCGCCGGGTGCTCGTCGAGCACGTGCTCGATCTCGGGGCCGGGGATCTTGTAGCCGCCGGAGACGATCATGTCGTCGGAGCGGCACTGGTAGAAGAGGTAGCCGTCGGGGTCGCGCACGTAGACGTCGCCGGTCACGTTCCAGCCCCCGAAGCGGACGTACTCGGCCTGCCGGTCGGGCTTCCGCCAGTACTTGCAGCCCGTGGGGCCCTTGATCGCGATGAGGCCGGGCTGCCCCGCCGCGACCTCGCGCCCCGCCTCGTCGACGACGCGACAGTCGTAGCCGGTCACCGGGAGGCCCGTCGCGCCCGGCCGCACGCGGCCGGGGAGGGAGGAGACGAAGATGTGGAACATCTCGGTCGAGCCGATCCCGTCGAGCAGCTCCACGCCCGTCGTCTTCTTCCACGCCTCCCACGTCGCCGCCGGCAGCGGCTCGGCCGCGGAGACGCCGAGGCGGAGGCTGCCGAGGTCGAAGCGCCGCCGGAGCTCGGGGACGCCGAGCATGAGCCGGTAGGAGGTCGGCGCGCAGAAGGCGATCGTCACGCGCCGGGTCGCGAACGTCTCGAGCATCGCCTCCGGCGCGAAGGGGCCGCTCAGGACCGTCGAGGCGCCGAAGCGGAAGGGGAAGACGAGGAGCCCGCCCGTGCCGAACGTGAACGCGAGCGTCGGGTGGCCGCCGAAGCGGTCGTCCTCCGAGGGCGCGAGCACGTGGCGGGCGTACGCGTCCGCGGAGGCGAGGATGTCGCGGTGGACGTGCACGCAGCCCTTGGGCACGCCCGTCGAGCCCGAGGTGTAGGCGATCATCGCGGGCTCGTCGCGGTCGGTGTCCACGGCCGTGAAACGCTCCGACTCGCCCGCCATGAGGGAGGCGAGCGTCGTGTCGCTCGCGCGCGCCTCGCCGGCGACGACGAGCTTCCGCAGCACCGGCGCCTGCGCCTGGGCCCGCTCGAGCTCCTCGCGCAGCGCGCCCCACACGATCGCCGTCCGGGTCCCGGCGTCCGTCGCGATGTACGCGAGCTCGCGCGCGCGCAGCATCGGCATCGTCCCGACGGTCACGATGCCGAGCTTCTGGCAGGCGAGCCAGGCGACGATGAACTCGGGCACGTTCGGCATCCGGAGGAGCACGCGGTCGCCGCGGTCGAGCCCCATCGAGCGGAGGCCGTGGCAGAGCTGGTTGACCTGCTTGGCCAGCGCGCCGTACGTGAGCGTGCGCGGGCCCGCGTGGATCGCGGCGCGGCCGGCCCTGCCGCCCTCCGCGTTGCCGTCCAGCAGCTCCGCGCCGACGTTGAGCCGGGGCGGGTAGCGCAGCTCGGGCAGCGTGTAGACGCGGTCCGGCATGAGCTCGGGCGCCGGCAGCGACTCGGCGACGCCCGGGATCATGGCAGGCAGGCGAAGCCGTCGATCTCGAGCAGGCACCCGTCGGCCGCGTCGTAGAGGTCGCGCGCGCCGACGAGCGTCATCGCCGGGAAGTGCCGGCCGAAGTACTCGCGGTACACGGCGCCGATCGCCTTGCCCTGCCGCTTGTACTCGTCGGCGTCGAGCACGTAGATCGTGAGCTTGACGACGTCGCCGAGCTGGCCGCCGGCGGCCGTGACCACCGTGCGGAGGTTCTCGCACACCTGACGGAACTGGGCGACGAGGTCGCCCGTGCCAACGGTGCGGCCGTCCGCGTCCTTGGCGACCTGCCCGGCGAAGAACAGCAGGCGCCCGCCGCGCGTCTCGACGCCGTGGGTGTAGCCGACCGCCTTCATCAGCGTGGGCGGGTTGTGGAGCCGGATCTCTCGTGCCATGCGAGCCTCCTAGGCGGGGGCGGAGCCGTCGAGCACGATCGCCTCGCCGTTGGTCGCGTCGTCCCAGACGAGCTTCAGCGCGACGGCGGCGACCTCGGCCGGCTCGATCAGGCGCCCCCCGGGGTTGATCCGCGCCAGCGACGCGACCGCCTCGTCGAACGAGCGGCCGGTCTTCGCCTCGATGTTGCGCGCCGCGCTCCAGACGAGGTCGGTCGCGACGTAGCCGGGGCAGATCGCGTTCACCGTCACGCCGCGCGCCGCCACCTCCAGCGCGAGCGCGCGCGTGAGCCCGACGAGCGCGTGCTTCGACGCGGTGTACGCGGTCACGTACGGCGCGCCGTAGAGCCCGACGAGCGAGGCGATGTTGATCACGCGCCCCCAGCGCCGCTCGAGCATGCCGGCGAGCACCGCGCGGGTGAGGAGGAACGGGCCCGTCGCGTTGACGCGCAGGTGACGGTCCCAGAGGTCGGGATCGGTCTTGAGGAAGGGCGCCGCCTCGGCGATGCCGGCGTTGTTCACGAGCACGTCCACCGGCCCGAGGGCGGTTTCGGTCCTGGCGACAGCGCGCCGGATCCCTTCGAGGTCGGTGACGTCCAGCTCGAGCGCGAGGGCGCGCCCGCCGAGCACGCGCGCGGCCGCCGCGACGTCCTCGACCTGCTCGCGCGTGCGCGCGCCGACCGCGACGTCCAGGCCGTCGCGCGCGAGCGCCAGCGCGATCTCGCGGCCGATGCCGCGGCCGCCGCCGGTGACGAGCGCCACCCGACGCGCGGGCGCCGCCATCACGGGCTCTCGACGCAGAACAGGAAGAAGAGCGGGCGGGTCCCCGACGCGGCGTCCCGCGCGCCCTCGCTGAGGCACCGGACGCGCGGCGGGCCGGCGGCCGTCGGCGCGGGCTCGGTGCCGGCGCAGGCGGCCAGGAGCAGCGGGAGCAGGAGCCACGCCAGCCCGAGCCGGCGCCGATTCATGCGGTCATTCTAGCGCGCCCGGGTGTATATATGGCTCGCGATTCATGCCGCGCGCCTACGCGAAGCTCACGCTCACCGACGCGGTCGGCCGTCTCCGGCCGGGCATGCGCGTGCTGCTGCCGCCGGGGTGCGGCGAGCCCGCGGCGCTCGTCGGCGAGATCTGCCGGCAGTCCGAGCGGCTCTCCGACCTGACGCTGCTCGGAGGCATCCACCTCGGCGACTATCCCTTCGCGCGGCCCGAGCACGCGAGCCTGCGCCTGGCGACGTGGCACATGTCGTCCCGGCTCGAGGACGCGCGCCGGCGCGGCCGCGCCGAGTTCGTCCCGATGCGCTACTTCGATCTCGTCAGCGAGTTCGCCGCCGGCGGCGCCTGGGCGCCCGACTGCGTGCTCGTGCACGCGGCGCCGCCGGACGCGCGCGGCTGGCTGAGCCTCGGCGTCGCCGTGGGCGTGACGCTGCCCGCGGCGCGCCGGGCCCCGCTCGTGATCGCGCAGGTGAACCCGGAGATGCCCCGCACGCTCGGCAACGCGTTCCTCCACGCGAGCCAGGTCGACGCCTGGGTCGACGTGGACGAGCCCCTCACGCCCTATCCGCCCACGGTCGTCGGCGAGATCGAGCGCCGGATCGGCGCGCACGTCGCAGCGCTCGTGCCCGACGGCGCCACGGTCCAGGTCGGCGTCGGTGCGATCCCTCAGGCAGTGCTTGAAGCTCTCGGGGATCACCGGGACCTCGCCCTCCACTCGCTCCTCGTGGACTCGTCGGTCGGGCTGGTCGAGCGCGGGGTCGTGACGTGCGCCGCGAAGCCCGTGCACCGGGGGCGCATGGACATCGCCGAGGCGATGGGGACCCGCAGGCTCTTCGACTTCCTGCACGAGAACCCGCGGGTGAACATGGAGCCGTCGGGCTTCGTCCACGACCCCGACACGGTCGCACGGTTCCCCCGGTTCGTCGCGATCAACTCCGCGCTCGAGGTGGATCTGACCGGGCAGGTGACCGCCGAGAGCCTCGGGCCCCGCCAGGTGGCGGGCATCGGCGGGCAATTCGACTTCGTGCTCGGCGCCTCGCGCTCCCACGGCGGGGCGTCGATCATCGCGCTACCCGCGACCGGCCGGGACGGCACGGTGTCGCGGATCGTCCCGCGGCTCGCGCACGGCGCGAACGTGACGAGCCCGCGCGTGCTCGCGGACTGGGTCGTCACGGAGCACGGCGCGGCCCACCTCCGGGGACAGGGGGAGCGGGGACGGGCGCAGGCGCTGCTCGGGGTGGCCGATCCGCGGTTTCAGGAGGAGCTGGCGCGCGGTGTCACGTCCTGAGGGCGTCGATCTTCTCGAAGATCTCCTCGTTCGTGGGGAAGCGGTACGTGGTCTGGTTGGAGTAGACGACCTTGCCGTCGATCGAGACCTCGAAGATGCCGCCCGCGCCCTCGCTCAGGCGGGCGGTGATGCCGTACGCGTCCTTGATGGCGGCCTGCAGACTGGAGGCCTGGGGCAGGTAGTTTCACTCGCCGCAGTACAGGATCTCGACGTCCATCGCGCCCTCCTCCTTCCCGAAGGATGTTTCATTCTAGTATGATGCCCGCGCGGCGCCAGGAGATTCCTTGATCCCCGTCCTGATCGACACGGACCCGGGCATCGACGACGCGCTCGCCCTGTTGCTCGCGTGGGGCTCCCGCGAGCTCAGCGTCGAGGCGATCACGACGGTGGCGGGCAACGTGCCCGTCGAGGTCGCGACCACCAACGTCTTCCGCCTGCTCGCGCTGCGCCGGCCCGCCCCGCCGCCCGCGGTCGCGGCGGGAGCCTCGGGGCCGCTCGCCCGCGCGCTCGTCACGTCCCCCCGCTACCACGGCGAGGACGGCCTCGCCGACCTCCCGGACTGGCCCGAGCCCGCGCGGCCGTCGGTCCTGCCGGACGCCGTCGCGCTGATCGTGGACGCGGCCCGCCGCCTGCAGCGGCTGCTCACCCTCGTCGCGCTCGGCCCACTGACGAACCTCGCCCTCGCGCTCAAGGCCGACGCCGGCGCGCTGCCGCTCGTCGGGCGCGTCGTCGCGATGGGCGGCGCGGTGGACGTGCCCGGGAACGTCACGCCGGCGGCCGAGTTCAACTTCCACGTGGATCCTGAGGCGGCGCACCGCGTGCTGGCGGCGGGCCTGGCGCTCGACCTGGTGCCGCTCGACGCGACCCGGCAGGCCGTGCTCCCGCGCGCGGGGATGCGCGCCGCGCTCGCGCGGGCGCCCGGGCCGCTGGCGTCGCGGATCCAGGCGTTCAGCGAGCGCGGCTTCCGCATCGACCACGCGGGCGGCGCGCAGGGGATGATGCTCCACGACCCCCTCGCGCTCGCGGCGGCGCTCGACCCGACGCTGGTGGAGTGGGAGCCGGTGCGGCTCGCGATCGGCGGGGACGGCGAGACGCGGCGGGCCGCCGGCGAGCCGAACTGCCGCGTCGCGCGCGGGGTCGACACCGACCGCTTCCTCCGGCTCTTCCTGGACCGCCTGTGCCCCGCGTCCTGATCGTCGGTGCCGCGAACGTGGACTTCACCGTGGCGGCGGCGCGGCTGCCGCGGCCGGGCGAGACGGTCTCGGGCGGCACGCTGCTCGTCGCCCACGGGGGCAAGGGCGCGAACCAGGCCGTCGCGGCGCGCCGGCTGGGGGCCGAGGTGCGCCTGCTTGCCTGCGTGGGCGACGACGCCTCCGGGCGCGCGGTGCGCGCGGCGCTCGCCGCGGAGGGCATCGGGGTCGAGGGCGTTCACGCCGCCGCCGGGGCGGCGACGGGCACGGCGCTCATCGTGGTCGACGACGAGGGCGAGAACCAGATCGCCGTCGCGCCCGGCGCCAACCGCCTCCTGACGCGCGCCATGGTCGAGGCGCGCGGCGAGGACCTCGCCTGGGCGGACGTGGTCGCGTGCCAGCTCGAGACCCCGCTCGAGACCGTCGCCTGGGTGCTCGCCGAGGCGCGGCGGCGCGGGGTCCCGACGCTGTTGAACCCGGCGCCCGTGCCCGACGCGCCGATCGAGTTCCTCGGCGCCGTGGACTGCCTGACGCCGAACGAGGGCGAGGCGGCGCGCCTGGCCGGCGTGCCCGCCGGCGACGCGGCCGGCGCCGCCCGGGCGCTCCGGGCGCGGGGCGCCCGCGCGGTGATCGTCACGCTGGGGGAGGCGGGCGCGCTCGCCGCGACGGCCGAGGGCGAGACGCGCGTCCTGGCGTATCCTGTAGCGGTGGTGGACACGACGGCAGCGGGGGACGCCTTCAACGGCGCGCTCGCCGTGGCGCTCGCCGAGGGGCGGGCGCTCGCCGCGGCGCTTCCCTTCGCGAACGCGACCGCGGCGCTCGCGTGCACGCGTCGCGGGGCCCAGCCGTCGCTGCCGATGCGCGGGGACGTGGAACGGCTGCTCAATCATCCGAGAGCGGAGGACGAGCGATGAGCGAAGCGACCGACGCAGCGATCGCAGGACGCCTGGAGCGGCTGGAACGGGAGAACCGGCGGCTCAAGCGGCTGGGGGCCGTCGCCCTGCTGGCGGTGGGCGCGGTGGCGCTGATGGGCCAGGCGCAGGCCCGGCGCACGCTGGAGGCGCAGGAGTTCCTGCTCAGGGACGCGGCCGGCCGGACCCGCGGCGTCCTGACGGTCGGGGACGACGGCATCCCGAAGCTCGAGCTGCGGGACACGGCCGACAGGCCCCGCGCCGTCCTGTACGTGTCCGACCAGGGCTCGGCGAACCTCGTGTTCCGCGACGCCGACGGCAAGCGCCGCACCTGGCTCTACGCCACCCCGAGCGGCGAGCCGGGGCTGAGCCTCCGCGACGGGCAGGAGCAGATCCGGAGCTGGTTCTTCGTGGCCGAGGACCGGCCCAACTGGCAGATGCGCGACAAGGACGGCAAGCGCCGCGCCTGGCTCTCGGTGGAGAGCGACGGCACGCCCAACCTCACGCTCCGCGACAAGGACGAGAAGGTGCGCGGCCGGATGACGGTCTGGGACGACGGCCGGCCCGAGATCTCGCTCACCGACCGCAACGACAAGACGCGCGCGCGCCTCTACATCGCGACCAACGAGCAGCCGCAGGTCGTGCTCCAGGACAAGGAGGGCAAGCGCCGCGCGTGGCTGTACCTGACCGGCGACGAGACGCCAGTGCTGACCCTGCGCGACCGCGCGGAGAAGGCCCGCGCCTGGCTCTACACGGACACGGCGGGCCGCCCGCACCTCACGATGTACGACGACAACGACAAGCTGCGGATCCGCTTCGAGGTCACGGAGAACCAGCGGCCGATCCTGACCATGCGCGACAAGAACGAGAAGATCCGCGCGTTCCTGTCGGTCGAGGCCAACGACCAGCCGAGCCTGACGTTCCGCGACCAGAACGAGAACATCCGGATCGGCGCGGGTCTCGCGGCCGACGGCGCGCCGACGCTCAACATCCGGGACACGAGCGACCGGACGATCTGGCGCGCGCCCTAGCGCGCACTCGCGCGCCTCGCTCACGCAGGGCGGCGACCGTGCGTGAACGAGGCGCGCCGGCTAGGGTGGCAGGCGCGCCCGGAGCGCGTCCACGCGGGCGAGGGCGGCGGCGACGCGCCCGGGGTCGAGCCGCCCTCGCGCGAGCGCCCGGCGGACGGCGGCGCGCGCGACGGCGGGCGCCGAGCGGCCGTCGGGCAGGCGGTCGTCCGCGATGAGCAGCACGTCCACGCCGGCGTCGAGCGCGAGCACCGCCGCCTCGCCGAGCCCGTAGCGCTCCTCGATCGCGCCCATGCGGAGGTCGTCGCTCACCACGGGGCCGTCGAAGCCGAGCCCGCCGCGGAGCAGACCCGTGATTGTCGCGCGCGACAGCGTCGCCGGGTGTGCCGGGTCCAGCCGACGGTTCCAGACGTGCGCGGTCATGACGGCGTCGGCCAGCCGCTCGGCGATCAGCAGACGGTACGGGGCCAGCTCCACCTCCGCGCTCGCCGTGTCGGTCACGTCCACGAACCCGGCGTGCGAGTCGCCCCAGCTCGAGCCGTGCCCCGGGAAGTGCTTGAGCGTGGTCAGCACGCCCTCGGCGCGCATCGCGCGGATGAACGCGCGCGCGTGCTCGGCCACGAGCCACGGATTTGCGCTGAACGCCCGGGCTGTCCCGACGATCACGGGGTTGGCCGGGTTGTAGCCGACGTCCACGACCGGGGCGAGATTCCAGTTGATGCCGGCCTCCCGCAGGCGGCGGGCGATGCGTCGCGCCTCGAGCTCGGTCAGCGTGAAGTCGTTTGCGTCGCCGAGGTCCCGGGCCGAGAGCGTCGCGGCCCAGCCGGCGTCGGGGGCCAGGCGCATCACGCGGCCGCCCTCGGCGTCCACGGCGATCAGCAGGCGGCGCCCGGTGCACGCCGCCGCGCGCTCGCGGAGCGCGCGCGTCAGGCCGGCGAGCTGCGCGGGATCCACGATGTTGCGCGCGAAGAGCACGACGCCGCCGACGCGCACCTCGCAGAGGAGCCGGTCCACGGGGGCGTCGAGCGCGGTGCCCTGGAAGCCGACCAGCAGGAGCTGGCCGAGCTCCGGGTCGAGCGCCGCGAGCCGGGCCGGATCCATGCCCGTGCGGCAGCCGGCCGCGAGCGCCAGGGCGAGGAGGCTAGCGGCGGCGCGCCGCCGCAACGAGCTTCTCCACCCGGGCCCGATCCACCGGGTTCCGCACGTCGCCGTCGCGCTTGACGTACGTGCCCACGATCAGGCCGTCGGCGAGCGACAGGAGCTGGGCGGCGGTCTCCGGGGTCACGCCGCTGCCGACGAGGAGCGGCACGCCGGGGACCGCGCCCCGGACGCGCTCGAGGTCGCCGGGCGGGGTCGCCTCGCCCGTCGCCGGGCCCGAGACCACGAGCGCGTCGGCGAGCTCGCGGTGGACGAGGTCGCGCGCGGTCTGCTCGAGGTCCACGGGCGCGAGCGGCACCGCGTGCTTGCCGCCGGCATCGGCGAAGATGCGGACGTCGGCGCCGAGCAGCCGGCGGTCGCGCAGGGTCGCGTAGGCGTCGCTCTGGATCACGCCCTGGTCGCTCAGGACGGCGCCGGCGTGGACGTTGACCCGGATGAAGCGCGCGCCGACCGCGGCGGCGACCGCGAGCGCCGCGCGCGCGTCGTTCTTCAGCACGTTGACGCCGAGCGGCGCCTGCGGGAGGGCGCGGCGGAGCTCGGCGGCGACCGCGGTCATCGCCGCGACCGTGGCCGGCTCGACGCGGCCCGGGCTGAACGGCGCGTCGCCGAAGTTCTCGACGAGCAGCGCGTCCATGCCGCCCCCGACGAGCGCCGTCGCGTCGGCGAGCGCCGCCTCGACGACGCGCTCCATCGAGCCGTCCCAGCGTGGGCTGCCGGGCAGCGGCCCGAGGTGCACCATGCCGATCAGCGCGCGCGCGAGCTTCATGGGCTCGCGCGTAGGGTATCACGCGGCCCGCCCGCGTCCGCCGCCCGCGCGGCGCCGCGCGGGCGTTTGTCAGGCGATCGGGCGTCGGCTATAGTGGCAGCGGAGCCCGATGCGGACACGACCGATCTTCTACGGCTGGTGGGTGACGCTGTCCTTCATGGTGATGGTGTTCCTCTCCACCGGCATCCGCTTCACCGTCGGTCCCTTCCTCAAGCCCGTCGTTGCCGAGCTCGGACTCGACCGCGCGAGCTTCTCGCTCGTGATCTCGCTGAGCCTGTTCCTCTACGGCGCCTTCCAGCCCTTCGTCGGGCGCCTGGTCGACCGCTTCGGGGCGCGGTCCGTGCTCGGCACGGGCACGCTCGTGCTCGGCGCGTCGATCGCGGGCACGGGGCTCGTGACGAGCCTCTGGCAGCTCTACCTCGTCTACGGCGTGTTCGCCGCGGCGGGGCTCGCGGCGACGGGCCACGTGGTCGGCTCGGCGGTGATCGCGCGCTGGTTCACGCGCCGGCGGGCCACCGCGCTCTCGACCCTCGGCGGCGCCTCGATGGCCGGGATGAGCATGCTCGTGCCGGTCGCGATGTGGCTCATCCTCACGATCGGCTGGCGCGCGACCTACGGCGTCTTCGGCGTGGGCGTGGTGGTCCTGGTGCTGCCGCTCGTGCTGTGGGTCGTGCGCGAGTCGCCGGAGACGATCGGCCTCCGGCCGGACGGCGAGGCGCCCGCGGCCGCGG
>MGBU01000149.1:0-1043 GCA_001790205.1 Candidatus Rokubacteria bacterium GWA2_73_35
GAGGCGTTCGTGCCGTAGATGATGTCGTCGAGGTCCGCGGTGGCCGAGCCGAAGCGGAACGACCACGCCGGCGGGTCGTCCTCGCAGGTGGTGAAGATGCCGCGGCGCACGCGGTAGACCGACTCGCTGAGCCGCTCCAGGCGCTCGCCGCCGAGGCGGTAGTACGGCGCCGCGCGGGCCTCGCCGCGATGGACGACGCCCGTGCCGGTCTTGATGTTGTAGTCGATGCGCTCGCCGGCGAGACGGTCCTCGCCGTCGTAGAAGATCGCGCTGCCCTGCGCGGTCGCGTCGCCGGTCGCGCGGTTGATCTCGACCCGGTCGGCGAGGAGCCGCGCCGTCCCGCGGGTGATCTCGACGCGGCCGGTCGCGACCGTCAGGTCGTCGGGTCCGACCTGCTCGATGCGGTCGGCGAGGACCGTGACGTCGCCCCCCGCCGTCCCCACCGTGACCGGGGCGGGCGCCTGCGCGATGGACTGGGGCGGGCTCGCGAGAAAGGTCCCCGCGAAGAGGAGAATCGCCGCACACCGCCGCACCGTGACTGTCACGAAAGTCCTCGTCAGAAAAGGAACTCTATGCTATCAGCCCCCTTTTCGACGCAGCAAGGTTTATCGCCCGGGAGCGCCGCGCGCAGGACGTCGCCGACGAGGAACAGGGAGCCGGCGACACAAAGGATGGGGGTGTCCGCCTCACGGCCGGCCAGCGCTAGGGCCTCGGCCGCGGACGCCGCCACCGCGACCGGCGGGCCCGGCGCCGGGACCAGCGCGCGGAGCGCCGCGGGGTCGGCCGAGCGCGCGCTCGAGGAGCGCGTGAGGATCAGCCGCCGGGCCACCGGGGCCAGGGCGGCGAGGATCGCGCGCGCGTCCTTGTCGCGCGCGATCGCGAGCACGAACGTCACCGGCTCGGCGCCGAAGGCGTCGCGCAGCGACGCCGCGAGCGCCGCCGCCGCGCCCGGGTTGTGCGCCCCGTCGAGGACGAGCCAGCCCCCGCGCCGGCGCGCGAGCTGGAAGCGCCCCGGCCAGCGCGCGCGCGCGAGGCCGTCCCGG
>MGBU01000149.1:1090-6831 GCA_001790205.1 Candidatus Rokubacteria bacterium GWA2_73_35
CCCTCGAGGAGGAGCGGCACGCCGGCCGCGCGCGCCCGGCGCTCGACGATCGCGGTCACCTCGGGCGCCTGCGCCGCCGCCACGGCCACGCCCGCCCGGATGATCGCCGCCTTCTCCTCGGCGATCTCGGCGAGCGTCGCGCCCAGCACCGCCTCGTGGTCGCGGTCGATGCGCGCGAGCACCGTCGCCGCCGGCACGCCCACCGTCGTCGCGTCGAGCCGCCCGCCGAGGCCGACCTCGAGCACGGCGACCTCGACCGCCTCCCGCGCGAAGTGGTCGAGGGCGAGCGCCGTCGTCGTCTCGAACATGGTCGCGTCGAGCCGGGCGACGAGCGTGCCGAGCGCCTCCACGCCGTCGGCGACGGCGTCCTCCGGGATCGGCGCCGCGTCCACCCGGATGCGCTCGCGAAACGAGACGAGGTGGGGCGAGGTGTAGAGGCCCACGCGCCGGCCGGCGGCCCGCAGCGCGGCGGCGAGCATCACGGCCGCGGAGCCCTTGCCGTTGGTCCCGCCGACCTGGACGATCCGGTAGCGCTCCTCGGGATGGCCGAGGGCCGCGAGCAGCGTCTCGATCCGCTCGAGGCCGGGGCGCATCCCCGCGTGCTCGCCGCCGCGCAGGGCGAGGAGGCGGGCGACCGCCTCGGCGTAGGTCATCCGGGCGGCGAGCCCGCCGTGGGCGCCGGGTCGGCGAAGAACGCGAGGATCCGCCGGAGCGTCTCCCGGAGCTCGCGCCGCTCCACGATGGCGTCGAGCTGGCCGTGCGCCAGCAGGAACTCGGAGCGCTGGAAGCCCTCGGGCAGCGGCTGCCGGATTGTCTCGGCGATCACGCGCGGCCCGGCGAAGCCGATCAGCGCGCGCGGCTCGGCGAGGATCACGTCGCCGAGCATCGCGAAGCTGGCCGTCACGCCTCCCGTCGTGGGGTCGGTCAGCACGGAGACGTACGCCAGCCGCTCGGCCGCGAGCCGCTCGAGCGCCGCCGCGGTCTTCGCCATCTGCATGAGCGAGAGGATCCCCTCCTGCATGCGCGCGCCGCCCGACGCGGAGACGATGACGACGGGCAGGTGCTTGGCGATCGCCAGCTCGATCGCGCGGGCGAGCTTCTCGCCGACGACCGAGCCCATGCTGCCGCCGAGGAAGCCGAACTCGAACGCGCAGAGCACGGTCGGCAGGCCGCCGATCCGCGCGAGCCCGGTCACGACCGCCTCGTCGGTCCGCGTCTTCTCGGCGGCGGCGCGCACGCGGTCGCGGTACCGCTTCGTGTCCTTGAAGCCGAGCGGGTCCGTGGTCTCGAGGTGCGTGTCGCGCTCCTCGAAGCTGCCGGGGTCGGTGAGCAGCGCGATGCGCTCGCGCGCGCCGATGCGGAAGCAGTAGTGGCACTTCGGGCAGACGCGCCCCGCGCGCTCGACCTCGGCGCGGTAGATGATCTCCTTGCACGAGTCGCACTTGATCCACAGGCCCTCGGCGATCTGGACCGTGCTCGCCTTGCCCTCGGACCCGTCGGTCTTGCGCTTGAACCAGGGCAATTATTCGTCCTGGGTGGGGCGACCCCCCCCAGACCCCCCCGGCCGCATCCGCGTCGGGCGATCCTCCCCAGACCCCCCCGGCCGCATCCGCGTCGGGCGATCCTCCCCAGACCCCCCCGGCTGCATCCGCGTCGGGCGATCCTCCCCAGACCCCCCCGGCCGCATCCGCGTCGGGCGATCCTCCCCAGACCCCCCGGGGCGCTCCCGCAGCGGCGCCTTCAGCTCGGCCACGAAGCGCTCGACGTCGGCGGCGAGTGTCGGCGAGCCCGCGCGCTCCTCGACGAGCCGCACGAGCGCCGAGCCGACGATGACGCCGTCGGCGAGCCGGCCGACCGCCCGGACCTGGTCGGGTCGCGCGATGCCGAAGCCGACGCACACCGGTTTCGTCGTCACCAGCCGGAGCGTGCGGATCTGGGCCCCGAGGCCCGGCGGCAGCTCGTGCCGCTCGCCGGTCACGCCCGTGAGCGAGACCACGTAGATGAAACCGCGGCTCCGGCGCGCGATGAGCCGGACGCGCGCGGGCGTCGAGGTCGGCGCCACGAGATGCACCAGGTCGAGCCCCGCCGCGCGCGCCTCGGCCGCCAGCGGGTCCGCCTCCTCCGGCGGCAGGTCGACGACGAGCACGCCGTCCACGCCCGCGTCGGCGGCCGTGCGCGCGAACGCCTTCAGGCCGAACGCGAGGAGGGGGTTGTAGTAGGTGAAGAGCGCGAGCGGCACGCCGACGTCGGCCCGGAGGGTCGCGACGGTCTCGAGCACGCGCGGCAGCGTGGTCCCCGCGGCGAGGGCGCGCGCGCCGGCCCGCTGGATGACGGGCCCGTCGGCGAGCGGATCGGAGAACGGCACGCCCAGCTCGACCACGTCGGCGCCGCCCCGCGCGGCCGCGGCGACGAGGCGGCGCGTCTCGGCGAGCGACGGGTCGCCCGCGGTGAAGTACGCCAGCAGCGCGCGCTCGCCCCGCCGCCGCAGCGCCGCGAACGTCTCGTCGAGGCGGCTCATCCGAGCTCCGTGCCGAGCGCCCGCGCGACGACGTGCACGTCCTTGTCGCCGCGCCCGGAGAGGCCGACGACGATCGCCCGCGAGCGCGGCAGCGTCTTCGCGAGCCGCATCGCGTACGCGACGGCGTGCGCCGACTCGAGCGCCGGCATGATCCCCTCGAGGCGCGTGAGCGCTTGGAACCCCTCGAGCGCCTCGTCGTCGGTGACGGCCACGAACTCGAACCGGCCCGCGTCGCGGTAGTAGGCGTGCTCGGGGCCCACGCCGGGATAGTCGAGCCCGGCGGAGATCGAGTGCGCCGTCGCGATCTGGCCGTCGTCGTTCTGCAGCAGGTAGGACATGCACCCGTGCAGCACGCCGACCGCGCCCGCGGTCATGGACGCGCCGTGGCGGCCGGTCGCGATCCCCTCGCCGCCGGGCTCGACGCCGACGAGGCGCACGCGCCGGTCGCCGATGAACCGGTGGAAGAGCCCGATCGCGTTCGAGCCGCCGCCGACGCAGGCGACGAGCACGTCGGGCAGGCGCCCGAGCGCGCCGAGGGCCTGGCGCCGCGTCTCGCGGCCGATCACCGCCTGGAAGTCGCGCACCATCATCGGGTACGGGTGCGGGCCGAGCGCCGAGCCGAGCAGGTAGTAGGTCGTGCGCACGTTCGTCACCCAGTCGCGGAGCGCCTCGTTGATCGCGTCCTTGAGCGTCCGGCTGCCCGCCTCCACCGGGATCACGCGCGCGCCCAGGAGCCGCATGCGGAAGACGTTGAGCGCCTGGCGCTCGATGTCCTCGGCGCCCATGTACACCTCGCACTCGAGCCCGAGCAGCGCCGCGGCCGTCGCCGTCGCCACGCCGTGCTGGCCCGCGCCGGTCTCGGCGATCACGCGGGGCTTCCGCATGCGCTCGGCGAGCAGCGCCTGGCCGAGCACGTTGTTGATCTTGTGGGCGCCGGTATGGCAGAGGTCCTCGCGCTTGAGCCAGATGCGGGCGCCGCCGCAGTGCTCGCTGAGCCGCGAGGCGAGGTAGAGCGGCGTCGGCCGCCCCGCGTAGTCGCGGAGGAGCCCGGCCAGGCGCGCCTGGAACCGCCGGTCGCGCCGCGCGCGCGCGTAGGCGCGCTCGAGCTCGACGAGCGGCGCCATGAGCGTCTCGGGCACGAAGCGCCCGCCGAAGCGGCCGAAGTGGCCCCGCGCGTCGGGCAGCAATTTCAGAGCCATTTCACCGCTCGCCTCGCCGGAGGCACCGTCTCGGCTCGCACTACCATCGAACCTCCTTCGCCGCGGCGACGAACCGCCAGACCTTGTCCGGGTCCTTGCGCCCGGGCGCGGCCTCGACGCCGGAGTTGACGTCCACGGCCCAGGGCCGGACGGTGGCCACCGCGCGCGCCACGTTGTCGCACGTGAGGCCACCGGACAGGATGATCGGGATCCGCGCCCGCGGCGGCGCCATGGCCCCGAACGTGCGGAGCAGGCGCCACTCGACGGGCTCGCGCGTCTCGCCCTCGCTCCAGCGCGCCGTGCTGTCGAAGAGGAACGCCCGGACCACCGAGCGGTAGCGCAGCGCGCCGAGCCAGTCGCCGATCCGGTACTCGGGCAGCCCCTCGATCGTGGAGGCCGGCGGGAGCTTGATGGTCTTGATCACCGGCAGCGCGTGCTCGGCCAGCGTCTCCGGCGGCTCGTCGCCGTGGAACTGGAGCGCCCGGAGCCCGCACGCCTCGGCAACGGCCTTGACGTGGCCCGCCGGATGGTCCCAGAAGACGCCGACCGGCGTCACGAACGGCGGCAGCGCGCGGACGATCGGCGCCACCTGCTCCGGCGTGACGAAGCGCGGCGTGCCCTCGACGAAGATGAAGCCGAGGGCGTCGGCGCCCGCCTCGACCGCCGTGAGGGCGTCGGCGAGCGTCGTGATCCCGCAGATCTTCACGCGGGTCATGATCGCAGCGTGAGCTCCCGGACCTTGGCGGCGACGTCGGGCGCCCGCACCAGGCCCTCGCCGACCAGGACCGCGCGGACGCCCGCGGCGGCGACGCGCCGTACGT
The DNA here is from genome assembly GCA_001790205.1 of Candidatus Rokubacteria bacterium GWA2_73_35. Lineage (GTDB taxonomy): Bacteria > Methylomirabilota > Methylomirabilia > Rokubacteriales > CSP1-6 > GWA2-73-35. The sequence continues at coordinate 5,629 of MGBU01000149.1, forward strand.
CGGCGGCGGTGAAGAACCCGCTCTCGCTGACGACGATCGGTCCGGGCGGGATCAGCGGCGCGAGCTCGAGCGTGGTCTCGAGGCGCGTCTCGAAGGTCCCGAGGTCGCGGTTGTTGATGCCCACGACGCGGCTGCCCGCGGCGAGCGCCCCGTCGAGCTCGGCCGCCGTGTGGCACTCGACCAGGGCCGCGAGCCCGAGCCCCTTGGCCGCCGCGAGCAGGTCGCCCAGGAGCGGCGGCGGCAGGATCGCGACGATCAGCAGCACCGCGTCGGCGCCGGCGGCGCGCGACTCCCAGAGCTGGTACTCGTCGAGCGTGAAGTCCTTGCGGAGCACCGGCACCCCGACCGCGGCGCGGACCTGGACGAGGTCCTCGAGGCTTCCCCGGAAGTACTTCGCGTCGGTGAGCACCGAGATCGCCGCCGCGCCCGCGGCCGCGTACCGCCGCGCGAGAGCGGCCGGGTCGATGTCGGCCGCGAGCACGCCGCGGGAGGGCGAGGCCCGCTTCACCTCGGCGATCAGCGCGACCTCGTCCGGGGCGGGCCGGAGCGCGCCCTCGAGGTCGCGGGGCGCCGCGAGGCCCCGGCACGCGCGCTCGAGCTCGGCCGGCGGCCGGGCGGCGCGGCGGCGCGTGAGCTCTGCACGCGTGTCGCGGACGATGTCGTCGAGGATGCTCATGCGCCGGCTAGAAGTCGCCGCGCAGCCCCCGCCGGCGCAGCGTCTCGAGCGGCACGCGCGCGAGCTGGTCGAGCACGAACTCGCGCAGGGTGCGGGGCGGCGGCAGGTCGCGCACGATCCGCCCGCGGTTCAGCAAGGGCCTGAGGAGCGCCTCCCAGGCGCCGCCGTCGGCGGGCGGCGGCGTGCCGGCCGGCACGACCACGGTCTCCCGCGGCGCGCCGCGCCGGCGCCAGACCTCCTTGGCGCCCGACCACTTGCCGCGCTTGGCCACCGGACGCCCCTCGATCTCCGTGATGTCGAGCGCGAAGTTCAGCACCGGCGCGTTGGCGATCGCGGTCCCGACGCCGTAGCCGTCGACGAGCGGGTTGAGCGCCTGGATCTCGTACTCGTCCACCCCGCCCGAGGCCAGGATCCTCACGTGGGTGAAGCCGCGAAGGTCGAGCTCCCAGCGGACCTCCTCGAGGATCCGGTAGAAGTCGCCGCGGCGGGACGACGGCGTGTCCAGGCGCACGGCGTAGAGGTCGCGG
>MGBU01000149.1:6845-11933 GCA_001790205.1 Candidatus Rokubacteria bacterium GWA2_73_35
CCGAGCGCCTCGGCGACGCGGATCGCCTCGAACTTCTCGTCCTGGAGGGTGTCGATCAGCGCGACCCGGCGCACCTTCGGGTCCACGACCTCGTGGAAGGCGCGGAGCGCCTCGACCGTGTCGCCGACCATCAGCACGAGCGCGTGCGGGATCGTGCCCATCGGATCGGCGTCGATCAGCTCGGCCGACTTCATCACCGCCACGCCGTCGCAGCCCCCGACGAACGCGTTGCGCTCGATCATCGGCGCGAGCGCCGGATGCATCCGGCGGGCGCCGAACGAGATCACCTGGCGCTCGCCCGCCGCCTTCCTGCAGCGCGCCGCCTTCGTCGCGATCCCCGAGGCCTGGCAGAGCAGGCCGAGCAGCGCGGTCTCGTGCTGCGCCCACTCCACGTACGTGCCCTCGAGGCGCAGCACGGGCTGGTAGGGCGCGAAGAGCGTGCCCTCGTCCATCGCCCACACGTCCACGGGCACCCCCTCGAGCAGGCCCGCCGCCTCCTCGACGCCCGCCAGGACACCCCACGGCCAGTCGTCGGGCAGGGATTTCAGGTAGACCTCGGCCTGGACGCGCTGGGTGTCGCCGCGATATTTCAGGATTTGGACGGTGCGCGAGAAGTAGACGTCGGAGACGTCGCCGCTCTTGATGTCGGCGTCGGAGGCGGTGTGGAACGGGCGCCGTGGGGTGTTCGCCATGGTGTTTCGGGCCTGCAGAGCCGGCCCAAAGTGGCAGAAATTCTGGCAGAACCTCCGGGACAAGTCAACGCGACCACCACGCGGCCACGCGGGGCGGCCCCCCACCCCCCAGGGGGGCTCACGCCGGCTACAGGCGCAGCGATTGCAGGTAGGCGCGGAACTCGTCGGCCAGGTCGGGGCGGGCGAGTGCGAACTCGACGGTGGCCTTGAGGAACCCGAGCTTGTCGCCCGTGTCGTAGCGCCGGCCCTCGAACTCGAGCGCGTACATCGGCTGGCGCGCGCGCAGGCTCCGGAGCGCGTCGGTGAGCTGGATCTCGCCGCGCGCATCCGCCGCCGTCCCCGCCAGGATCTCGAAGACGGGGGGCGTGAGGACGTACCGGCCGATGATCGCGAGGTCCGAGGGCGCGTCCTCCGGGCGCGGCTTCTCGACGAGGTCGAGGACCTCGTGGACGCCGCCGCCGAGCGGCCGGGTGGCGACGACGCCGTACTGCGCGAGCCGCTCACGCGGCACGCGCTCGACAGCGAGCACGGGCCCGCCGTAGCGGGCGAACACGTCGAGGAGCTGGCGCATGCACGGCGTCGAGGTCCCGCCGATGATGTCGTCACCGAGGAACACGGCGAACGGCTCGGCGCCCACGAGCGGGCGCGCGCAGAGGATCGCGTGGCCGAGGCCGAGCGGCTCCTTCTGCCGGACGTAGGAGACCGAGGCCAGCTCGGAGATCGTCTTGATCTGGGCCAGCTCGTCCGCCTTGCCGCGGTCGTTCAGGTAGTACTCGAGCTCGAAGGAGCCGTCGAAGTGGTCCTCGATCGCGCGCTTGCCGCGGCCGGTGACGATGATGATCTCGCTGAGCCCCGACGCGACCGCCTCCTCGACGACGTACTGGATCATCGGCTTGTCGACAAGCGGCAGCATCTCCTTGGGCTGCGCCTTCGTCGCGGGCAAGAAGCGGACGCCGAGGCCCGCGGCCGGGAACACCGCCTTGCGCACACTCATGGGCCCATCATACCCCGGCCGCGCCAGCGGCGGATCAGCCCGAACGCGACCACCCAGGTCGTCGCCGCGGCGAGCGCGCCGACAACCGTCGTGCCGACGACGAGCACCACCGACACCCCGCGGAGCAGCGCGAGGGTCTCCGCCCACGAGACGCGGCGCGAGGCGGCGAGGAGGGCGGCCACCTCGAGCGCCGCCCGGCCCTGGTCGCCGGGCACGAGCGCGCCGCCGACCCACAGCGCCGCGCCGTACACGACGGGCGCGAACCACGGCAGGTTGAGCCAGCAGCCGGCCACCGTCGCGGTCCGGTTGAGCCGGAACGCGCTCGCCGCCGCGAGCGCCAGCAGGGTCTGCAGCCCCCAGAACGGCGTGCAGCTGATGAAGACGCCCGTCGCCAGCGCCAGCGCGAGGCGCCACGGCGGGTCGTCGAGGCGGACCAGCGCGCGCAGCGACGGTCTCACCGGCGGGGCCGCGCGCGCCCCACGCCCTCCAGCACCGCGACGATCGCGAGCACGCACGCCGCCTGCACGAGCGCGATCACGGCCTCGCGCGGCGTGGCGTCCTTCAGCATGATCGCCGAGAGCCCGAGCGTCGACGCGATGAAGAAGATCAGGAGCACGCTCTGCTTCTGGCTGAGGCCGAGGGCCTCGAACCGGTGGTGGATGTGGTCCTTGCCCGTGTACGCGAGCCACTCCGAGACGGTGTGCACCCGCCCCGTCGCCACCCGCACCGCGCCGACGAAGGCGATGTCGAACAGGGGCACGCCCAGGATGAGCGTGGGCGTGAAGAGCGCGATGACCGGGTTCTTCGCGGCCCACTCGCCCATGACCGCGAGGCCCGCGAGCGTGAAGCCGATGAACGACGCGCCCCCGTCGCCGAGGAAGACCTGCGCGCGCCCCCGCCGGAAGTTGTACGGGAGGAAGCCCAGGCACGCGCCGACGAGCGCCGCCGACAGGAACATGAGGTAGCGCTGGCCCGTCTGGAGCGCGGTGATGCTGAAGAAGATGCCGGCGACGACCCCGAGGCCCGCGGCGAGCCCGTCCATGCCGTCGAGGAACTGGATCGCGTTGGTCACCGTGAGGAACCAGAGGACCGTGAGGGCCACGTTGAGCCAGACGAAGCCCGGGACCCAGTCCGGCACGATGTTGAGCACGACCCCGTACGCGATCGCCGCGCCGGCCGCGCCCACCTGCCCGAGCAGCTTGAGCCGCGCCGGCAGGTCGGTGACGTCGTCGAGGATCCCCACCGCGACCACGATCGTCGCGCCGACCGCCACGCCCTTGAGGCCCAGCGAGAAGTCGAAGTTCAGCAGCACCGTGGCCGCGAAGGCGCCGTACACGGCCGCGCCGCCGAGCAGCGGCGTCGCGACCTCGTGCACCTTGCGCTCGGCCGGCAGGTCGAGCACGCGGAAGCGGAGCGCCACGGCTCGGACGAGCGGCGCCGCGAAGAGCCCGACCGCGAACGCCAGCGCGACCAGGTAGAGCCACTCGGCGCGCACCTCGCGGAAGGCGCGCCAGACGGGCGTGAGCAGGAGCACGACGACGAGGGCCAGGCGCGCGAGCGTCGCGGTCACGCGCCGAGCGCCTCGGCGAGCGCCGCCGCCACCGCGTCCACCTCGGCGTCGCTGAGCCGCGGGTAGCACGGCAGCGACAGGCAGCGCGCCCAGAGCCGCTCGGCCTCGGGGTACCCGTCGAGGCCGAGCGCCCGGTGGATCGGCCGGAACACCGGCCGCCGCGCGGCGACGCCCCGCCGCTCGAGCCGATCGAGCACCGGCGCGAGCGGGCGGTCCAGCGCGACGACGAACCGGTGGTAGACGTGGCGCGCGCCCGCGTCGGCCGGGACGGCGACGCCGCGGAGGCTGCCGAGCGCGGCCCGGTAGCGGGCCGCGATGGCCCGCCGGCGGGCCAGGAACGCGTCGAGCCGCCGGAGCTGGGCGCGCCCGAGCGCCGCCTGCAGGTCGGTCATCTTGTAGTTGAAGCGGGGCCGGAGGTCCTCGCGCTCGTCGTAGTCGCGCGCGTCGCGCGCGCGGGCCACGCGCCCGGCCGGGCCCGCGACCGCGCCCCCCTCGCCGGTCGTGAGGAGCTTCGTCGCGTAGAAGGAGCCGACGGCGGCCGCGCCGCGCGCGCCCACCGGCCGGCCGCCCGCCTCCGCGCCCAGCGCCTGGGCGCAGTCCTCGACGACGGGCACGCCGAGCGCGAGGAAAGCGTCGACGTCCGCGGCGAGACCGAAGGCGTGGACCACGACGACGCCGCGCGTGCGCGGCGTGCGCCGGCGCGCGGCGTCGGCGGGCGCGAGCGACAGCGTCTCGGGGTCGGCGTCGGCCAGCACGGGCTGGGCACCGCACCGGACAACCGCGTGCCAGAGCGCGTCGCACGCGAACGTCGGCACGATCACCTCGTGTCCCGGCCCGACGTCGAGCGCGCGCAGGGCGAGCTCGAGCGCGGCGCTGCCCGAGCTCACGGCCGCGGCGGCGGGCGCGCCGAACCGCGGCGCCAGCTCGCGCTCGAAGGCCTCCACCTCCGGCCCCTGCGCGAGCTGGCCGCCGCGCACGACACCCGCCACCGCGCGCGCGTCGTCCTCGTCCAGGGTGGGCCGGGAGTGGGCGATCAAAGATTCAGGAGCAGCCGGACCGACTGGAACGCTTCCGCGTACTTGACGCGCGCCTGGATCCCCCGGAAGTTCGCGCACGAGCGCGCCAGCTCCAGGATCGTCAGGTCCTCGATGCTCGTCTTCGTCACCTGGGAGCGGTGCGCCTCGAGGCCCGCGAGCTTGGTGTCGAGCACGTCGGCGATGTCCGTGTAGCAGTTCGGCGCGAAGTGCAGCGTGGACGGCACCTCGTAGAAGAGGAAGTTCGGGACGTAGCGCGTCGCCGACGACGCGCACTGCGCGAGGTGCCGGTGGTCCTGATGCGTGTCGTCCGGCGAGTTGACGAAGATCATGCGCGGCTCGACCTGCCGGAGGGCCGTCTCGAGCCGCACGATCAGCTCGCGGCTCAGCGGCACCTCCGTGTCGAGGTAGCCGCCCCAGAACACGTCCCGCGCGCCGAGGATCCGCGCCGCGTCCTCCTGCTCGCGGCGGCGCACCGCCGCCTCCCCGCCGAGCGCGCCGTCCGAGGCGACGAACAGGTAGACGTCGTGTCCCTTGCGGGCGTACTTGGCCAGCATGCCGCCGCAGCCGTACTCGATGTCGTCGGGGTGCGCGCCGATCGCGAGAACGTTCATTCAGGCCCACTCAGGGCAGGAGCCGGGCCCACGAGTTTCCCCCACACAGGATGGAGAGGGCCTCATCGCCGTGCGTCAATAATAAGTCAAGCGCCGAGAGAAACGGAGCGAATTCCCCGTGCGCCTGCGCGTAGACGGGGTGCGCGTACTCCTGGGCGAGGACGGTGATGCCGGCGGCCCTGAA
>MGBU01000149.1:11967-13009 GCA_001790205.1 Candidatus Rokubacteria bacterium GWA2_73_35
CCGGCGAGGTAGGTGTCGGCGCCGACGGCGCGGCACAGCTCGACGAGGCGCGCGCTCGGGTCGGCCGCGTCCACGCCGAGCTCGGACGCGAGCCGCGCCGGCACCCGGATCCCGCAGGCGTCCGCGAGCAGGCGCGCGCTCGCGACGGCGAGCGGGGCCAGCCGGTCCCACGCGGTCCCGTAGAGCGCGCCGAGCGCCCCGCGATGGCGGCCGAGGTAGGGCGCCGCCGCGTACGCCTCCTCGATCGTGCGCAGGTGCCGCGCCCGCCACGGCTGCGCGGTGTCGATCGTCACGTCGCGGATCGTGGTCCCCAGGCGCGCGTGCACCGGGACCGTGAGCCACCGCGCGCCGTGCGCGGTCTTGATGCGGTTCCGGTTCTGCCAGCCGTTCTTCTCGTACTGCACCGTGTCGAGGAAGACGAGGAGGTCGGCGGCGGCCCACTTGGCGAGGTAGCCGAGCCACGGCAGGTAGTGGGGCTGGTGGATCGCGACCTTCACGGCGGCCGCACGAACACGGGGTTGGTGAGCAGCCGGTGCGGCGCCGGGCCGCGCGCGTCGAGGCGGAAGTAGGCGGGCCGGCCGTCGAACACCTCGCGGTGGACCACCCGGAGCGGCGGCGGGCCGGCCCACGCGCCGACGACCGCACCGCTCCGGACCAGCGTCGCGCGGATCTCGCCCGGCCCGGCGCCCTCGGCCTCGAGCGTCACGCCCACCTCGAGCGGCGTCCCGGCGGCCGCGCGCAGGGTCTCGCCGGACGTCGCGGCGGCGGCGCCGGCGCGCACCGTGAACTCGCCCAGTACCAGGCCCGCCGCCGGGACGCGCTGGAGCGCGTACATGCGCCCGCGCGCGAGCGCGCCGAGGAGGCCGGCCGCCGAGCGCTCCTCGACGAGGAAGACGGTCTGGATCGCGCCCAGGCGCTGCCCGGCCGAGAACCCGTGGAAGCCCGCCTCCCCGAGGGCCCACGCGGGCCGGCTCCGCTCCCCCGCGGCGTACTCGCCGAGCAGGCGGTCCCAGCCCTCGCCCGGGCGCTCGAAGCGCGTCGT
>MGBU01000150.1:0-14249 GCA_001790205.1 Candidatus Rokubacteria bacterium GWA2_73_35
ATGAAGATCGCCATCGCCTCGTCGATGACCTTGTTCGTGATGACCGTGTGCCCCTGCTCGATCGCGTAGCGCAGGAGCGCCGTGCGGGCGACACCCTTCACCTGCGGCGGCACGCGCTCCATCCGCGCCTCCGCCTCCTCGGTCCACGCGATGATCTCCTCGGCCCGCACGTCGAGCGGCGGGTAGAACTTCCCGCCCGTCAGGAGCACGTTGCACGGCGCGAGGCGCAGGAGGTTCTCGGTGTTGGAGCCCAGGTCCGTCTCGCCCTCGTCCGAGTGCACGCCGACGCGCCCGAGGACGAGCAGCCAGGGCTGCTCCTTGCGGGCGAAGGTCAGGATCTTCTCGAAGCACTTCCCGTCCAGCAGCGTGATCGCGAGGTCCACGCCCTCCGCCGCGGCGAGCTTCCGGCCGATCTCCAGGTGCGACTGGTAGATCTTGGCGAGGCCGGTGTCGATGATCTCCTCGTGGAGCTGCTCCTGCTCCTTGAAGCGGAAGATCTTCGAGGCCTTCTCGGAGAGGACGCCCACGATCCCGTTGAACATCGCGTAGTGCAGGTACGGGTCGTACACCGCGACCGCGTGGAGCGGTCGGTGGAGCGCCTTCGAGAGCCCGATCCCGAGCCGGAGGCCGTTGAACGACTGCGGCGAGCCGTCGAGGCAGACGACGATCGCCCCCTGCTGGTCCTTCAGGGGATCCGCGTTCCTGACGACGAGCGTGTCGCGCGCCACCTTGCGGACGAACCGCTCGGTGACCGAGCCGAGCTGGCTGTCCTTCACCGCGCCCATGCCGAGGGCGCCCATGACGACCAGGTCGCAGTCGTTCGCGACGCAGTCCTCGACGAGCACCTTGTAGTGCTTGCCGTCGATCATCTTCCGCTCGCAGGCGAGGCCCGCCTCCTCGGCGCGACGGGCCATCACGTCCAGGTACGACTCGGAGATCAGCTGGAGCCCCATCGCGATCAGGGAGTCGTGGATCTTCCGCTGGCGCTCGAGCTCGGCCTCGTCCCGGTACTCCTCCGGCAGCGTGTACTCCATCTGCTTGAACCGGTAGTCGTGCAGCCGCGCGGCGTACACGTGGATGCCGGTCAGCCTCGCTCCGGACGCCCGGCCCAGCTCGACGGCGAGGTCGACCGCCCGGTTCGAGAGCTCCGAGTTGTCCACGGGAACGTAGATGTGCTTGAACATGCCGCCTCCCTGTCGATTCATGTCACTGCCGCTTATCGCAGCTCGAAGTCGACGCTCGCCGTGGCGCGCGCCGCGAGCGTGACCGCCTTCGTGACCGTCCTCGGCTCGTCGTACAGGGGCCGGCCATCCTTGTCCCGCCCCCTCGGGCGGAAGCCCGCGTGCCACATCGTGACCCTCCACGTGCCGGGCGGGACGTCGGCGATCCGGAAGGCGCCCCGCGCGTCCGTCACCGCCACGTACGGACTGTCGTGGACGACGATCCACGCCGACATGTGCGGGTGGGCGTCGCAGACGACCCGGACCACGCCCGGCTTCCTGAGCCGGCGCGTGATGTCGATCGCCTGGTCCCTGGTCGGCAGCGCCAGGTTGAACACGGTCGTGCGGTTCAGGACTCCGTGAGTGTTGTGGAGGATCGTGTCCAGGTTCCTGACGCGGACGCGGTCGCCGGGCCCCACCGCGGTCACGTGGGGCGCGAACAGGCACCGCTGGTTGTCGAGGACCACGTCGGCGCCCCCGGGCTTGCCGCGCGTCGCCTGCTCGATCAGGACGACGGCGCCCCGCACCCCGCCGTCCGGGCCCACGACGAGCGCCTCGGAGGGCACCCGCTCGCCGCAGACGTCACGGTTCTTGTTGACCGGGATCGGCTCGAGCCGCGGCGGCGTGCCGGCGAACCGCACCGTGCCCTGCACGACGCCGCCGTCGGCGAGCGCGACCGCCTCGTAGGCCGCGGCGGAGGCGGGGCCCGCGAGCAGGAGCAGGCCGAGGACGGCGAGACGGGGCCCGCTCACGCCCACCTCACGGCGCAGGCCTGCCTCAGTGCTTCGCCGGCGCGCCGACGGCGGCCTTCACGCCCTCGGTCCGCTTGGCGACGGCGAAGCCGTCCGGCAGGATGAGGAACACCAGGAGGCTCGCGATCGCCAGCGGGGTCAGCGCGATCAGGCCGAGCGTGCGGGTCTCGAACCTGAGGTGCATGAAGTACATCGCCACGAGCGCCGCCTTGGCGAGGGCGAACCCGACCAGGAGGACGCCGATCGTCAGCTTGGCGAGGGGCATGAAGATCACCGCGATCTCGACGACCGTCAGGACCGCCAGGCACCAGAAGATCGCCATGTAGTTCGGATGCGTGTGCTCGCCGCTCGCCATCGCTCGGCCCCTCACAGGAGGTACATGAAGGTGAAGACCATGATCCACACGAGGTCGACGAAGTGCCAGTAGAGCCCCGTGATCTCGACCGCGTTGTAGCTCGCCCCGGGGTCGGGCCGGTTCGTGACGTAGCGGAGCATCGCGAGGAGGTAGAGCACGCCGCCCGTCACGTGCAGACCGTGGAAGCCGGTGACGATGAAGAACGACGTGCCGAAGAGCGACGCGCCCCACGGGTTGCCGTCGATGTGGAGCCCCGCCCCGATCAGGTGCGTCCACTCGTAGGCCTGTAGGCTCACGAAGATCGCGCCGCCGAGCGCCGTGAGGAAGAGGAACAGCCGGCACCGCGCGCGGTCGCCGCGGCCCAGCCACTCCAGCGCCTTGACCATCGTGACGCTCGAGCAGATCAGCAGGAACGTCATCACGGCGGTCAGGTTGATGCCGAGGACCTCGTACGGGTTCGGCCAGTCGGCGCTCGTCGCGCGCATCCCGCCGTACGCGGCGAGCAGCGTGCCGAAGCCGACGGCGTCGCCGGCCAGGAAGATCCACATCCCGAGCTTGCCCCAGCTCTCGGGCGTCAGGGGGGTCTCGGCCGGTTCGACGGCCGGGTGAGCGGAGGCTGCCTGGCTCATATCGTCTCCTTGAGGATGTCCGGATGACCCTTCCGGCCGAGGCGCGCGCCGAGCGCCCGCGCGACCGCGCGCGGCCGGTATCCCGCGCACCAGGCGAGGGCGCCCCCGACCGCGAGCACGAGGGCGAACGGCAGGCCCATGAGCGCCACGTAGGCCCAGTTGAACGTGCGGTCGCCGTAGCCCGACGCGATGCAGGTCGCGCAGCCGAGCGCGACCCGGGGCGCGAGTGCCTGCCCCAGGAGCGCGGCGCCCAGGCCCTGCGCGGTGAGCCGCGTCGAGCGGCGAGCCGAGCGCCGGAATCGTTCGAGGGATGTCATCATGCGAGGTACACGGCCACGTAGAGGAGCGGCCACAGCGCCACCACGAAGTGCCAGTACATCGCGCAGGCCGTGAGCGGCCCCGCGCGCCTCTCCAGCAGGGGAGCGCGCGCGGCGAGCACCGCCACCACCAGGAGCCAGACGAGCGCGCCGAGGACGTGCGCCGCGTGGGCGCCGATCAGCGTGTAGAAGGTCGCGCCGTACGCGCCCGACGAGAGCGTCAGGCCGAAGCGGATCAGGCGCGCCCACTCGTAGCCCTGGACCAGCAGGAACAGCGCGCCGAGCCCCGCGGTCGCGAGGAGCCAGCGCAGCAGCGCGGCGCCGTCGCGCCGGCGCAGCGCGCGCCCCGCCGCGAGCATCGTCGCGCTCGAGGCGAGCAGCACGAGCGTGTTGAGACCGGTGACGGCGACCGGCAGCCGCGGCTGGAGCGGTGGCGGCCACACGGCCGCCGACACCCGCAGCACGAGGAACGCGGAGACCAGGCCCCCGAAGAACATGATCTCGCCGCTGATGAGAAAGATCATCGCCAGCCGGACGTTGTCGAGGAACGGCCGCCGCGGCGCCGGCTCGCGGTCGTCGCCGTCGCCGCCGCCTGGCGGGGGCGGGATCCGCGCCCCGCGCGCCGGCCGCGCGACGCCGGGGGGTTCCAGGATCTCGGTCGTCACCAGCGGATCCCCACGAAGAACGACGCGACGACGAGCACGCCGATGATCGCGAGCAGCACGCGGACCGTCTGGCGGTTCCTCGCGTCGATCATGTCTTGTCGAACGCCAGCAGCGCCAGCAGCGCCGGCAGGTAGAGCAGCGAGGCGAACAGCACGCGGCGCGCCGCGCCCGGCGACGGCGCCAGCGCATGCCGGGCGCCCAGGGCGACGAACGCGCCACCCAGCACGAACGCGCCCGCGAAGTACACCGGCCCGGCGAGGCCGATGAGGGTCGGCATCAGGCTGACGGCGAGCAGGGCGAGGCAGCCCGTCACGATCTGGCGCTCGGTGCTCGTGCCCTCCGCGTCGACGACGGGGAGCAGGCGCACCCCGGCCCGCGCGTAGTCGTCCCGGTAGAGCCGCGCGATCGCGAGCGTGTGCGGGAGCTGCCAGAGGAACAGGATCGCGAACAGCACCCACGCGCCGACGCCCAGGTCCTCCCGCGCCGCGACCCAGCCGGTGACGGGCGGGAGCGCGCCGGGCACCGCGCCCACCATCGTGCAGAAGGGCGTGCGGAGCTTGAGCGGCGTGTACGCGCCGAGGTAGAGGAGCGCGGTCGCGGCGGTCACGCCGGCGGCGAGCCCGCTCACGAGCGCGGCGAGGTAGAGGAGCCCGGCGAGCGCGCTCGCGGCGCCGAACAGCAGAGCCTCGAGCGGCTGGAGCCGGCCGTCGGGCAGCGGCCGCCCGCGCGTCCGCTCCATGCGGGCGTCGACGTCGCGCTCCCAGTACTGGTTGAGCGCCAGCGTGCCGCCCGCCGCCAGCAGCGTGCCGACGAGCAGGTGCACGAGCCGGCTCCACTCCGGCGCGCCGGTGAGCCCCACGTAGTAGCCGACGGCGGTCGTCACGAGCACCATCAGCACGACCCGCGGCTTCGCCAGCGCGACGAGGTCGGCGAGCACCTGCCGGCGCTCGCGCGCGACCGCGCCGGCGAGGACCTTCGCGGCCGGGGAGGCGAGCCCGCTCTCGAGCGTCGGCGGCGTCACGAGCCCTCCAGCCGCGGCTCCGCCACGAGGCGGCGGGCGAACGCCGGGTCGCAGACCACGGGCACCGGCGCCGACGCTTCCGCGGCGATCGCGCGCAGCGCCAGGATCACGGCCGCGCCGAGGATCAGGCTGCCCACGACCCGATGCGCGACCGGCAGCAGCAGCATCGTCAGCTGCTCGCCGGGGATCCAGATCGGCGAGAACCGCGCGAGGTAGCTCCCGACGCCGAGCACGAGCTGGACGCCCAGCAGGGCCAGCAGCGCGCGCGCCGCCGGCGCCGCCACGGGGTCGCCGCCGCGGCGGGCGCGGGCGGCCACGATCGGCGCGAGCACGAAGACCAGCACGGCGCCCGCCAGGTGCAGGTCGAGGCGGCCCGCGTGCGTGAGCAGGGCGCCGAACACGATCTGCACGTAGACCAGCGCGGCGGCGAGCACGGTCAGCGCGCGGAGCGACGGCTCGATCGCGCGCGCGGGCGCCGGCGCCCGCGAGGCGAGCAGCGCGATCGCGACGAGCAGCCCGAAGAAGGCCTGCGCGAGGCCGCCGTGGAGGATCGCGAGCGCGTCCTTGACGAGGACGACGCGCAGGCCGCCGAGCACGCCCTGCGCGATGACGGCGAGCGCCGCGACGAGCCCCAGCGTCCGGAGCCGCCCGCCCCGGCGCCAGAGCGCGGCCGCGAGGCCGAGCGTGAGGAGCCCGACCGCCGCGCCGAGCAGCCGGTGGCTGTGCTCGTAGAGCACGCCGCCCACCATTCGGGACCACGGGAACAAGAACATGTTGTACCCGAACGTGCTCGGCCAGTCCGGGACGGCGAGCGCGGCGCCGGTGTTCGTGACGAGCCCCCCGACGAGGATCAGCACGAGCGTCGCGGCCGCGGTGACGAGCGCCAGACGGTGCGTCACGGCCATCCCCCGCCCGCTCAGTGGCGCCGCGCCCCCGCCCGGGCGGCGGGCACCGTCTGCGGCAGGAAGTCCTCCGCCCACTCGGGCACGCTGTACTCGTACGGACCGCGGTAGACGGTCGGGAGCGCTCCGCCCCAGTTCAGGTGCGGGGGCGGCGACGGCGCGGTCCACTCGAGCGTGGTCGCGTTCCACGGGTTCAGCGGCGCCCTCGGCCCCGCGAAGAGCGACCAGAAGAAGTTGATCACGAACGGGAGCTGCGCGAGGCCGAGGCCGATGGCGCCGATCGTGATCAGCACGTTCCACCACTGCAGGGGCTGGAGGAACTCGTACTGCAGCGGGTTGTAGATCCGGCGCATGTGGCCGCCGATGCCGAGGATGTGCATCGGGAAGAACGTCATGTTGAAGAAGACGAACGTCGGCCAGAAGTGGAGGTGGCCGAGCGCGCGGTTCGTCATCCGGCCGAACATCTTCGGGAACCAGTAGTAGATCGCGGCGAACGCCCCGAAGATGGAGCCGCCGAACACCACGTAGTGGATGTGCGCGACGATGTAGTACGTGTCCTGGATGTAGATGTCGACCGGCGTCGAGGCCATGAAGATGCCGGAGAGCCCGCCGATCACGAACATCGAGACGAACGCGAGCGCGTTGAGCATCGGGACCGTGAGCCGGATCCGCCCGCCCCAGAGCGTGCCGAGCCAGTTGAACGTCTTGATGGCCGACGGCACCGCGATGATCATCGTCGAGACCGTGAACGCCATGCCGAGCGCCGGGTTCATCCCGCTCACGAACATATGGTGGCCGTAGACGACCCAGGACAGGAACGCGATCGCGATCATCGAGAATGCCATCGCGTGGTACCCGAAGATCGGCTTCCGCGCGAAGACCGGCAGGATCTCGGAGGCGATGCCCATCGCCGGCAGGATCAGGATGTAGACCTCCGGGTGGCCGAAGTACCAGAACAGGTGCTGCCAGAGCAGCGGCTCGCCGCCGCCCGAGGGCCTGAACCAGCTGGTGCCCAGGACCCGGTCGAAGAGCATCATGGCCGCGGCCGAGGTGAGGACCGGCAGGGCCAGCAGGAGCAGGATCGCGGTGATGAACAGGGACCAGATCACCAGCGGCATGCGGAACATGGACATGCCCGGCGCGCGCATGTTGATGACCGTCGTGATGTAGTTGATCGAGCCCATCATCGACGAGATGCCGAGGACGAACAGGCTGATGAGCCACAGGTTCTGGCCCCAGTTCACCCCGGTGTACTCGACGACCGAGGCGAGCGGCGCGTACGAGGTCCAGCCCGCGGCCGCGTGCCCGCCCGGCACGAAGAAGCCGGCGAGCATGAGGATCCCGGCCACGAACGCCGCCCAGAACGACAGCATGTTCAGCACGGGGAACGCCATGTCGCGCGCGCCGATCATCAGCGGGATCAGGAAATTGCCGAAGCCGCCCGCGAGGATCGGCATCACGACGAAGAAGATCATGATCGTGGCGTGCATGGTGAACGCCATGTTGTAGGTGGACGGCTCGAGGATGCCGCCGGTCTCCCTCAAGATCAGGCCGAGCCCGGGGACGGGCGTCTCGGGCCAGGCGAGCTGCCACCGGATGACCAGCGCCAGCGCGCCGCCGAGGATCATCATCATGAGTCCGAGGAAGAGGAACTGGCGCCCGATCATCTTGTGGTCGGTCGAGAAGACGTACGTGCGCAGGAAGCCGAGCTCGTGGTGCTCGACGTGCGCGTGCGCGCTCGCGCTGATGACGCTCATCGCTTGGCCTTCTCCTCTCGCCGGGGCTCGTCCCGCGGCGCGTCGCCGGCCGGGGGCGTCGCCGCGGTCAGCGTCTCGGCGGCCCACTTCGCGTAGTCCGCGGGCGTGTGCACGTAGACCCAGCCCTTCATCCCCGAGTGGCCGAAGCCGCACAGCTCGGCGCACGGCAGCTCGTACTTCCCGGGCTTGGTCGCCTCGAACCACTGGGCGATCTCGCGCCCCGGCACGACGTCCTGCTTCATCCTGAACTGGGGAACGAAGAAGCTGTGGATGACGTCCTGCGACTTGAGGACGACGCGGACGACCTTGTTCACCGGCACGTGCATCTCGTCGAGGAGCGTCTTGTCGTCGGCCGTCCCGAACCGGCCGTCGGGCCCGGGATACGTGATCTGCCAGTTGAACTGCTTCGCGGTGACCTCGACGACGAAGTCGGTGTCCGGCTGCGTCATCTTGATCCTCGACCAGGCGGGCACGCTGAGCGCCGTGAGGAGGACGAGGATCAGCGCCGGCACCACGGTCCAGGCGATCTCGAGCGGCGTGCTGCCGTGAGTGTAGCGCGCCCGCCGCCCGGGCCGGTCACGGTAGATCCACAGGAACGCCACGAGCGCGACGCTCACGAGGACGAGCGTCGCGCCCGTGATGTAGTAGATCAGCTGGAAGAGCCAGTCGATGTCCTTCCCGTACGTCGAGACGTTCTCGGGCAGCCACCAGTCGAGCATGCTCGTCGAGCCTCCTGGCCCTCGGCGCTCTACTTCTTCATCTCGACCGCGACCCGGGCGGTCTGGCCGGCCTTGACCTCGACGTCCTTCGTCTGCTTCCCGAGCGTCTCGTGCCAGACCTCCAGCGTGTACTTGCCGGGCGGCACGTTCTCGATCCGGGTCGTGCCCTTGGCGTCGGTCACGCCGAAGAACGGGTTCGGCATCACCGCGATCCAGCCGAGCATCCAGCTGTGGACGTCGCAGGTCAGCTTGACGAACTCGGGCTTGTCGAACTTCTCGGTCATGACCTTCTTGAACTTCGGCTGGGCCTTGTTGATCGACGCGTTCGCCGTCGAGTACGTGTGGATGTTGTGCAGGATCCCGTCCGAGTTCTTGATGTCGATCGCGCCCGGCATCATCGCGACGACGCGCGGCACGAACTTGCACCCCTGCTGGTCGATCTCCGCCTTGGCCGCCCGGGCGGGGCCCTTCGCGCCGGCGACCGAGACGACCGCGTTCGCCAGGCCCTTGTTCGCGCCGACGACGACCTTCTCGAGCACGGCCTCGGTGCCGCACTGCTTCGTGTCCTTGTTGACCTTGAGCTTCTCGACGACGGGGGCGCCGCCGTACGTGACCGCCGCCTCGATGGTGCCGCCGCCCTGCGCGCCGGCGGGCGCGGGACGGTACGCGAACACGGCCACGCCCGCGATCAGCGCGAGCGTCACGAACACCGCCAACATCTTGCGCATCGCTCTGGCTCCTCCTGGGATCGGGTTAAGACCGCATCTGGGCGACGCGGACGACCAGCAGCATGGCCGCCAGCGTGAGGATTGCCACGACCGGAGGGAGCACGAACCGGCGCGAGGATTCGGGCTCCTCCAGGCGCAAATAGTACCACGAGGTCAAAGACATCTTCGGCCCCGCCTCCCCCGCCCCACCGTCCCAGGCCTGGAACGCCACCGGCGTGAAGACCCCGGGGCGGAACTCCGTCCGCGCGGCGTCCTTCGACGCGAGCGGTCGCTTCATGACCAGCCGGTACTGGCCGGCGGCGAAGACCGCCCGGCCCGTGGCCTCGGCCCCCGCGAGCGGCGCGAGCTTCGTGGGCCCGTGGGCGGTCGCCTCGCCGACGCCCTTGCCGCTCTCCCAGCGCAGGAGGTAGACGCCCTCCGAGGCGTCGCCCATCAGGAAGTAGGGCCGCTCGGCGCCGCCGCTCGGCCGGGGCGGGAACTGGAGCGAGATCGCGTCCGGGAAGGCCCGCGTGCCGTCGCCCGTGGACTCGGTCGGGTCGTCCCAGGTCAGGTGGAACGCGATCTCCCGGTCGTTGTAGACGGCGCGCACCGCGACCAGGTCGATGGACGGGTTGAAGTTGCGCGGGTCCACGATCACCTGGCCCATGAGCGGGATGTGGCTCGGGGCGATCCTCTTCCAGAGCGCCGCGTCGGGATCGTCCGGGATCGCGCCGGCCACGCTCGTCACGGTGACGAGCGTCGCGTACCGCGGCGCGCCCGGGCTCAGCGAGAGGATGTAGTTGGTGAGGTGCCAGACGTCCTCGGGCTTCTCGACGCTGTCGATGAACGACGGCATCGGCGTGCCGAGGACGCCGACCGCGATCCGCCTCGCGATGTCCGTCCGCGACGCGCCGCCGCGGAAGGACCACGGCTTGGTCAGGTTGGCGGGACGGATCGGGTGCCCCCAGTCGTCCTTCAGCTCGGCCCGCGACGGGCCGTCGGCCCGGCCCTGGTCGCCGTGGCACTTGTTGCACTCGATGGCCTCGTACATCTCCCGCCCGCGCTTGATCGACTCGGCCGACGACGCCACCTCCCGGGGCAGCTCGACCCGCTTCGGCGCCTCCTCCCGCTTCTCCGGCGCGAAGCGCTTGAGGTACGCGACCAGGTTCCAGCGGTCCTTCTCGGGGAGCACCGCCCACGGCGGCATCGAGGTCCCCGGCATGCCCTCGGTGATGACCCGGAAGAGGTCCTGGTCGGTGGGGACCTTGGTGGCCGTCGAGCGGACCTTGTAGACGCCGGTCGTGAAGTCGCGCGGCCGGGGCTCGAGCAGCTCCGCCGCCGGCCCCTTGCCGTCGCCTTTCTCGCCGTGGCAGCCCGCGCACTTCAGGTCGTACACCGCCTTCCCCGCCCCCGCGTCCCCCCCCTGCGCCGCCGCCGTCCCCGCGGCCGCGACGACGGAGACCGCCACGATGACCGCGATCACCGGCGCGCGTGACGCAGCGCGCGCGGGCCGGCGGGGGCGGTGATGCCCTCCGAGACCCGTGTTGTCAGGGTAATCGGAGACCCGAGCGCCGGCAGCGCCGCCGAGCGACGAGGCTAGCGTGGTCGAGGAGGGCATACCGCCCCCGCCGGCCGGGACACACCGCACGACGCGAGAACGAGCGCGCGCGGGCATCAGTGCGCGGTCTCCCAGCGCCGCGGCTGCTGCCCCGTCGCGTCGTAGAGGTACAGGATCACCTGCCAGATCTGCTCCTCGGTGAGCCGGTCCTCCCAGGCGGGCATCACGGAGTTCCACGGCGTGGACTCCTTCGGCAGCCCGGGCGCCCCCTTGGCGATGCGCCAGAAGAGGTACGCCTCCTGCAGCATCGCGATCGTGCCGGGATCCTGGAAGTTCGCGGGCGGGGGGTTGAAGCCCGACGCGAAGTGGCCCTTGCCGTCGAGGTTGTCGCCGTGGCAGTACATGCAGTTCCTGACGTAGGTCGCGGCGCCCGCGGCGACGTGCTTCCGGAGCGCCGCGCCGTCCTTGCGGAGGGGGTTGTCGACGCCGGAGATGTTGATCTCCTTGCCGCGGAACCGGATGGAGGCCGGCGGCGCCGGGTGCACCGCGCGCAGCTCCGGCGGCGCCTGGGGCCTCGCGGCGGCCTGCGTGTAGGCGTAGTAGCCGAGGAGCAGCGGCAGCGCGACCAAGAATGCCCCACGCACGTGGCGCCTGTCGGGGTCCACCAGCGTGGACCGGATCGGGCGCACGAAGGCGCGCCAGGAGTCCGAATCGGCCGAGACGTAGATCAGCACCGCCATCAGCACGACGAACATGTAGAGCTGGATCACGCTCCACGGCGCCGGCGGCCGGATGCCCCAGCGGAGCACCACGAACGACACGACGAGGACGACGACCGCCTGGAAGAATCGCGACCGAAGGAAGCTCATTTGAGCGTCAGGAGGAACGCCACGAGGTCCGTGTACTCCCGGGCCGTCAGCGACTGGCCGAGGGTCGGGGGCATGACGCCCTTCGGGTAGCCCGCGACCGTCCCCAGAGCCGCGGGGTCGAGGATCTTCTTCATGATGTACTCGGGCGTCTGGATCCTGGCGATCTGCGAGAGGTCGGGGCCGACCGGCGAGGCGCCGAGCTTGCCCGCCTTGTGGCAGGCGATGCACGTCCCCTTGCCGGCGAAGACCGCCGCGCCCGCCGCCGGGTCGCCCGGCACCTTGACCGCGGCCGCCGCGGCCCCGCCCGGGCCGGCGGCGCCCGCCGTCGCGGGGATGTCGGCGAGTACCACGTCCACGGTCCCGCCGAGCGACTGGAGGAACGCGGTGAGCGCCCAGAGCTCCGAGCGGTTGAGCGCGATCGGCGGCTTGTCGACCGCGGGCATGATGTTCGGGTAGCCCTCGACGAGGAGCGCGCCGGGCTGGAGCAGCGACTCGACGAGGTACTGCGTGGCGCTCGTGCCCGCCCGCGCCTTCCCCGCCCGGCCGCCGATGCCGGCGAGGTCGGGCGCGCGCGTGCCCTTCTGGCCGATCCGGTGGCAGATCTCGCAGGTCCCCTTCGTCTTGAAGATCTCCTCCCCGGCCCGGACGAGCTGGGCGGGCGTGACGCTGCCGCCCTCGAGCGACAGCTCCTGGGGGGGCTTGGACTCGATCTGCGGGATCGAGTTGGCGAAGTACGCGTAGCCCCCCATCACGAGGAGCGAGAAGGCGCCGACCTTGACGCCGACCGGCACGCGCATCAGGCGTCCGCGTCGCTGCCGCCGGCGAGCATCGGCGCCGGGGCGTGGCCGTGGGTGGCCGTCCGGCCTTTCTCCCCGAGGCCGCCCAGCCAGAAGATGAACATCACGAGCGCGAAGAAGACGATCGTCACGACCGTGATCACGTTGGCCGCGTAGCCGAGCGCCGGCGTCACCGCCTCGGGCGAGGTGTCGCGCAGGATCCCGTAGACGTGCCAGTGCTGGCGGATGCCCGAGCGCGCGAAGCCCATGAGGCCCATGAGCCACGTGAACGTGACGGCGAGGAGGATCAGCACGTACTGCGAGCGGGGGGCGATGGTGCCCCAGCGGATGCGGCCGGTGGACCGGGCGCCCCGGAACATGGGGATGTCGATGGCCATGACGAGCACGATCGCCGCGAGGACCGCGAGCACCTGGTAGACGGAGAAGCCGATCCGGACGATCGACTCGACGAAGTAGCCGTAGACGCCGTAGAAGACCACGATCGCGGCGGCGACGCCGAAGGCCGCCCACTGGACCGCCATCCCCGTCCCGACCCAGCCCCGCGTGGACACCCGGTTGGCCCGACGGTAGAGCACGAACGAGAGAAACGTCGTCAGGATCATGAGGTTGACGACGGTGTTCTTCGCCGACATGACGCCGAGGACGCCGAGCAGCGGATGGTGGGTGCCGCCCATCGCCCGCGCCTCGTCGAGCGTGAGCACGAGCGAGCGCGGCGTCGCCCAGACCATGAACCCGAGCGTGAGCACGATGAGCATCGGCGGCACGTACTTCCGGTAGCGCTCGGAGCCCGGGATGCGCTCCATCCCGAGCCAGAGGTAGTAGTTCGAGCCGAGGAAGAGGATGCCGATCAGGATGGCCTGGATGATCCAGAGCCAGGACATGAAGCCGCCCATCATCGTGATGCCCATGGTCTGGTTGAACGCGTAGATCTCGCGCCCGAGCCAGTAGCCGGCGAAGGGGAGCACGATGAACGCCGCGAGCGCAACGAAGTTGCCGATGTAGCCCATCCAGTCGTAGCGCGCGCGCTCCTCGTCGGTCTTCGCCGCGAGGAACCGGAACGCGGCGTAGGCGGCCGCGATGGTCCCCCCGAACACGATGTTGGCGATGAGCCGGTGGATGTTGATCGGCATCCACGTGAAGTTGTTGATGGCTCCCCACACCGATCCCTTGAGCGCGCCCGACTCGTCGACGCCGCCCGGCGAGATCATGAAGGTCACCCAGGAGTTGGCGACGAAGAGGATGGCCGTCCCGAAGAGGTTGGACAGGACCCCGAGGCCGACGTGGATCCACTTCCGCGGCCCGGCGAGCCAGTCCCAGCCGTAGTACCACAGGTACACGGTGAAGGTCTCCGCGAAGAAGAGCAGGGCGTAGACCCAGTAGGTCGGGAAGAAAATCGAGGTCATGTACGTCCAAAACCTCGGGTAGTAGCCCACGAACAGGAACAGGAGGGCCGCGCCCAGGAGGGCGGTCGTGGAGAAGGCCGCGAACGTCAGCTTGACGAACTCGTGGGAGAGCCAGTCGTACCGGGGCTCGCCCGTGCGCCAGCCGATGATCTCGATGATCAGGGCGAAGATCGGCACGCCGAGGATGAACGCGGCGAAGTTCAGGTGGAGCTGGGCCACTGCCCACACCGCCAGGCGCGAGCCGATGAGGGGGAAGGCGCGGTACGCTGGATCCCGGGCGGCCTCCTGCGCCTCGGCGGGGAGCGTGGCGGCGAGCGCGAGGGCGGCAGCGCAGAAGACGAGCCACGCGCAGTGGAAGCTCCCGCGCGTCGCGAGCGATGAGGAGCTTGTTCTAGCCTTCACAGGAGCGACCAGCGCCAACTTGTAGGGCAAAGGGCTTGAAGTGTCAAGGGAAAAGAGGCCTCGCGCGTTTGACACGCTGCATCCCGGCCGCTAGCATGACTGGAGGGGGAACTCGATGAAGCCGCGACTCAACCAGCGCATCCAGTTCTCCCTCGTCTACGTGCTGGTCGCGGCCG
>MGBU01000150.1:14363-15640 GCA_001790205.1 Candidatus Rokubacteria bacterium GWA2_73_35
ATCCCGGGCGTCGACGAGCAGCGGCTGATCGCCGAGCTCGAGCAGCGCCGGGTCGAGTTCCGCGGGAAGATCGAGTCGACGTTCCTCCGGGACCTGTTCTTCGGCTGGATCATCCCACTCGGCATCATGGTCGCGATCTGGATGGTCCTGATGCGCCGCGTCGGCGGCGGGGCCACCCAGGCGCTGTCGTTCGGCCGCTCGAAGCACAAGATCTTCGACCGCAAGGAGCTCAAGACGACCTTCGCCGACGTCGCCGGCGTGGACGAGGCGAAGGCCGAGCTCGTGGAGATCGTCGACTTCCTCACGAATCCGAAGAAGTACCAGCGGCTCGGCGGGCGCATCCCGAAGGGCGTCCTGCTCGTCGGCCCGCCCGGCACCGGCAAGACGCTGCTCGCGCGCGCGGTCGCCGGCGAGGCGGACGTGCCCTTCTTCACGCTCTCGGGCTCGGAGTTCGTCGAGATGTTCGTCGGCGTCGGCGCCGCGCGCGTGCGCGACCTCTTCGAGCAGGCCAAGGACAAGGCGCCGTGCATCATCTTCATCGACGAGCTGGACGCCGTCGGCCGGTCGCGGGCGGGCGCCACCGGGTTCGTGGGCGGCCACGACGAGCGCGAGCAGACCCTCAACCAGCTCCTCGCCGAGATGGACGGCTTCGACTCGTCCAAGGGCGTCATCATCATGGCCGCGACCAACCGCCCCGAGGTCCTCGACCAGGCGCTGCTCCGGCCGGGCCGCTTCGACCGCCAGATCGTCGTCGACAAGCCCGACGTGCGCGGCCGCGAGGCCATCCTCCGGCTGCACGCGCGCGCCGTCGTCCTGGGGCCGAGCGTCGACCTCGGCGTGCTCGCGGCGCGGACGCCGGGCTTCGCGGGCGCCGATCTCGCCAACATCGTCAACGAGGCGGCGCTGCTCGCGGCGCGCAAGGAGAAGAGCGCGGTCGAGATGGCGGACTTCGAGGAGGCGATCGACCGCGTGGTGGCGGGGCTCGAGAAGAAGAGCCGGGTCCTCAGCGAGAAGGAACGGGACATCGTCGCCCACCACGAGATGGGCCACGCGCTGGTCGCCTCCTCGGTCGCCCACGCGGACCCGGTCCACAAGGTGACGATCATCCCGCGCGGCGTCGCCGCGCTCGGCATGACCTACCAGCTGCCGACGGAGGACCGCTTCCTGCTCACGCGCACGGAGCTCGAGGACCGCCTGGCGGTCCTCCTCGGCGGGCGCGTCGCCGAGGAGCTGGTGTACGGCGAGGTCTCGACCGGCGCGCACAACGACCTCGAGCG
>MGBU01000150.1:15678-16230 GCA_001790205.1 Candidatus Rokubacteria bacterium GWA2_73_35
ACGGCGAGGTCTCGACCGGCGCGCACAACGACCTCGAGCGCGCGACCGAGCTGGCGCGGCTCATGGTCACCAAGTACGGGATGTCCGAGCGGCTCGGACTGGCCACCTACGGCGAGCGGGTCCCGCTCTTCCTGCGGGGGACCGGCGCCGGCGGCGAGCGCGACTTCAGCGAGGCGACCGCGCGGGCCATCGACGAGGAGGTGCGCGCGATCCTCGACCGGACGCACGACCGCGTTCGTGGCATTCTAACGACCAAGAAATCCGTGCTCGTCGCGGCGGCACAGGACCTGAAGCGCACGGAGACGCTCGAGGGCGAGCGCCTCCGCCGCGCACTGGCAGGAGAGAGCCCGACAGAGGAGATCCGGCAATGATGCAGTTGAGGCGACGCACCTTCTTCGGCGTCCTCGCGCTCACGCTCGTGCTCGGCGTGGCGCTCGGCGCCTACACCTCGGGCCGGGCCGAGCTCCGCCGGGCGCCCCTGCTCGCGCAGACCCCCCCGCTCCAGGCGCCCATCCTGCCCGTGCAGATGCCGCTCCCGGCCGGGACGTTCGC
>MGBU01000151.1 GCA_001790205.1 Candidatus Rokubacteria bacterium GWA2_73_35
CGCCGCGGCCAGCCGGCGCGCGCCCGAGACGTGGTCGGCCTGCACGTGGGTCTCGAAGATGTGGGTGATCCGCATCGCCTTCTGCGCGGCCGCCTCGACGTACGCCTCGATCTCCTGCTGTGGATCCACCACAGCGCAGGTGCCTGCGCCCCCTCAGCCGAGGAGGTAGCTGGCGCAGCCGGTCTTCGGAGCCAGGAACTGTCGGAAGATCATGAGATTGATTTACGCTATCCGGTGCTATAGGGTCCAATACGTAGTTCGGATGGAAAGGATCGGAGAATCCCGATGACCTTGCGCCAGGTCGACGTGTTCCTCGCGGTCGCCCGCGAGCGGAGCTTCAGCCGGGCGGCGCAGCGGATCCACCTCTCCCAGCCGACGATCTCCGAGCACGTGAGCGAGCTCGAGCGCGAGCTGGGCAAGCCCTTGTTCCTGCGCCGGGGCCGGACCGTGGCGCTCACCGAGGCCGGGCGCGTGTTCGAGGAGTACGCGCTTCGCCTGGCCGCGACGGCCGAGGGCGCGCGCCAGGCGGTCGCCGAGCTGGACGGCCTGGGGCACGGCTCGCTCCTGGTCGGGGCGAGCACGACGCCGGGCCTCTACGTCATGCCGGGGATCGTCGCGGCCTTCCGCGCCCGCTACCCCGGCATCGACCTCCGGCTCCAGATCGCCAACTCGCGCGAGATCGAGGAGCGGGTCAAGGGCCGGGACCTGGACCTCGGCGTCGTCGGCGGCCACGCCGTCGGGCCCGGCGAGGAGTGCCTGGCCGCGGGCCTGCTCGACGAGCTGGTCCTGGTCGTCCCGCCGGGCCACGCGTGGGCCCGCCGCCGGGAGATCGCCCCCGAGCAACTCGCCGGACAGCCTCTCCTCATGCGGGAGGCCGGGTCGGCGACCCGGAGCCTGACCGAGCGCGCGCTGCAGCGGGCGGGCGTCAGGTTCCTGGCCGCGATGGAGCTGGACCACACGGAGGCGATCAAGCAGGGCGTCATGGCGGGGCTCGGGATCGCCTTCGTCTCGCGCCAGGCCGTCCGAGGCGAGGTCGCCGGCGGACGGCTCCGCGCCCTGCGGCTCCGGGGCCTCCGGATCCAGCGGCACTTCCACGTCATCCATCACGACGCGCGGCGGCTGACGGCCAGCGCGCGCGCGTTCATCGAGCTACTCGAGCGCGCGGCGCCGCGGCCGACGGCGGCGCGGCCGACGCGCGCTCGGAGGGCGTGAACGGATCGGCTCAGGCGGGCGGGAGCGCCGGCGCGCGCGCGGACCACGGCCGGGCGCGCTCGAGCTGACCGGCGAGCCGGAAGAGCGTCGCCTCGTCGCCGAAGCGCCCGACGAGGTGCATGCCGATCGGCAGCCCCGCGGCGTTCCAGCACAGCGGCACCGACATCGCGGGCTGGCCCGTCACGTTGAACACGGGCGTGTAGGGGATGAAGTCGAAGACCTCGGCGGCGAGCTGCCGGATCATGCCCATCGCGCGGAGCGCCCAGCCGGCGTGGAGCCGGCCGATCACGCGGAGCAGCGCGCGCTCGCCGCGCGAGGGCTGGAGCGAGCCGATCGGCACCGGCGGCTCCGCCAGCGTGGGCGTGAGGAGCACGTCGTGCCGCTCGAAGAAGCCGCCGATCTCGCGCGCGGCGAGCTGGAGGACGCGCGAGGCGTTGGCGTAGTCGCTCGCGGCGAGGGCCCGGCCGAGCAGACCGAGGCCCCACGTGGCGGGCTCGAAGTCGCCCGCCGCCGGCCGGCGGCGCGCCTGGCCCGCCGCCCACTCGATCTCGGCGCGCGCCTCGGCGACCACGATCGTCAGGAAGGCGACGGCGAACGGCTCGCGCTCGATCCGGGGCGCGGCCTCGACCACCTCGTGCCCCAGCTCGCCGAGCAGGCGCACCGTGTCGCGCAGGCCCTGCACGCAGTCCGCGTGCACGGCGTGGCCGAGGAACGGCTCGGCGGTGAACGCCACGCGCAGCCGCCCGGGCTCGGTGCGCGTCTCGGCGAGGAACGGGCGCGCCTGCGGCGGCGCGGCGTAGGGCGCCCCCACGTCGGCGCCCGCGATGGCGTCGAGCATCGCCGCGCTGTCGCGCACCGAGCGCGTGAGCACGTGCTCCTGGGCGAAGCCCCGCCAGACCTCGCCCATGTCGGGCCCGGTCGGCGTCCGGCCGCGGGTGGGCTTGAGCCCGAACACCCCGCAGCAGGAGGCGGGGATGCGGATCGAGCCGCCGCCGTCGCCGCCGCCCGCGAGCGGCACCATGCGCGCGGCCACCGCCGCCGCCGAGCCGCCGCTCGAGCCGCCCGGCGTGCGGCCGAGGTCCCACGGGTTGCGCGTCGGGCCGGCCACCTCGGGCTCGGTGAAGGGGACCAGGCCGAACTCCGGCGTGTTGGTCTTGCCGAGGATCAGCACGCCCGAGGCCTTGTAGCGCCGGACGATCTCGCTGTCCCGCGGCGCGGGGATGTCCCGGAGCAGGCGGTTGCCGCTCCCGGTCGGCACGCCGGCGTACTTCGACCCCAGGTCCTTCAAGAGGAAGGGCACGCCCCGGAACGGGCCCTCGGGAAGGCCCGCGGCGAGCGCGGCGCGGGCCTGGTCGTACATCCGGTGGACCACGGCGTTGACCGTCGCGTTGCCGGCCTCGATCCGGCTGACGGCGGCGTCCAGCAGGTCGGCGGGCGTGACCTCCTTGCGGCGGACCAGCTCGGCGAGGCCCAGTCCGTCGTGCGCGTCGTACTCCGTGAAGCCGGCCATCGGCGCCTCCGGCACGGGGAAGAAGGTCGGGCTCGCCATACGATAGCAGGCCGCCTATCCTTGCGGCGCCGGCGTTGCGCGGCGCGGCGGCCGGTCGAGCGTCCACACGCGCCCGGACCGGTGTCGGCAAGGAGGCGTGTCGATGGCCAAGAACATCGTCATCTGCTCCGACGGGACCGGCAACACGACGATCAAGGGGCGTGGCACGAACGTCTTCAAGCTGTTCGAGGCGGTCGACGTCCACGGCCACCGGAGCGGCGGCCTCACCCGGCAGGTCGCGTTCTACGACGACGGCGTGGGGACGGAGCCCTGGAAGCCCCTCCGGCTCCTGAGCGGCGCCCTGGGCCTGGGCCTCGGCCGCAACGTCAGGCAGCTCTACGCCGAGCTGGCCCGGGCCTACGAGCCGAAGGACCGGATCTACCTGTTCGGCTTCAGCCGCGGCGCCTTCACGGTCCGGACGCTCGCCGGCCTCGTCACCCGCTGCGGGATCGTGGACTGGGCGCGGTGCGGGAGCGACGACGTCCTGAGGGAGCGGGTGCGGGCGGCGTACGAGGCGTACCGCGAGCGCTACCAGACCGACCTGAGCCGGCGGCTCCTCGGCGAGACCCGCCGCACGACGGCCGCCGAGCGGGCGCTCGCCGCCTTCCGGGAGCGGACCCCCGTCATCCACCCCGTCGGGATCCGGTTCGTCGGCGTCTGGGACACCGTGGACGCCGTCGGCCTGCCGATCGCGCACGCCGCGGACTTCGTCAACCGCTTCGTCTACCGGTTCAAGTTCCCCGACCTCGTGCTGAGCCCGCAGGTGGAGCGGGCCTGCCACGCCCTCGCCCTCGACGACGAGCGCCACACGTTCCATCCGGTGATGTGGGACGAGGCCGGCGCGGGCGGGCGCATCGAGCAGGTCTGGTTCGCCGGGGTGCACTCGAACGTGGGCGGCGGCTACCCCAAGCAGGGGATGTCGCTCGTGGCCCTGGCCTGGATGCTCCGGCGCGCCGAGCAGGCGGAGCTGCGCTTCGTCGCCGCCGACCGTGCCCACTACTGGGACCACCAGAACGTCCACGACAAGCTCTACGACTCGCGGGCCGGGCTCACGGCGTACTATCGCTACAAGCCGCGCGACATCGGGAGGATCTGCGCGCGGCATCACCTCGCGCCCCGGGTCCACCTGAGCGCCGTCGAGCGCATCGTGCAGGGCACCGAGGGCTACGCGCCCGGCAACATCCCGCGGGGCCTCGAGGTCGTCGCCACCGAGCCCGAGCCCGGGGATCTCGCCGGCGCGCGCGCGGCGACGCTGATCGCCGGCGCCCTGGGGCCCGACGGCTCGCTGCTCGACCGCGTCCGGGGACGCGTCTGGGTGCGGCGCGTGACGCACTACGCGGCGCTCGTGCTCTCGGTGCTGATCGTCGCGCTCGTCGTCGGCGTCGGCTGGCGGAGCTCGGGATTCCCGGGCGTGCTCGGACGGCTCTTCTCGCCGACCGGCCTCGCCGGGCTCGCGGCGGAGGCGGCCGTGGCGTGCGGGACGCTGCTCGTGCCGATGGCGGCGGCGCTCGTCCTGGTGATCGCGATCGGCGTGGGGGCCCGGCGGCGGATGCGCCGGGTCTTCTCCGGGTTCTGGCACGGCGTGGTCGGTCCCCTGCGCTGAGCGCGCGCGCCGTGATCGGAAGCGGCCGGGTGAGGTATGCTCTCCGCGGAGGAGGCGACCAGCCATGACCCTTCGGAGTCTCGTGCTCTGCGCCAGTGCCGTCGCGCTGCTCGCGGCCGTCCCGGCGTCCTCGCGGGCCCAGGCGCAGGAGCACGACGCGCCCGCCCGGCGCGCCGCGCCGCCGCCGGCCGCGGCGCCCGTGGGGCTCTGCCCGACCCTGGCCCGCGCGGTCGCCGACGGGCCCAACCGGTTCACCTCCTTCAAGACTGGCCAGTACCACCCCGAGACCAAGGAGTGGGACTCGAGCCTCATGCTGCCCGGCTTCAGGTTCTGCCGCGTGGACGTCGAGCTCGGGAACCTGAACTGCTGGACCGAGCGCCTGACGCCGCCCGACGCGGAGACCCGGACGGCCGACCTCAAGCGCTCGGTCGGGGCCTGCTACGCCGGCCTCGTGCCGAGCGAGGACGTCGAGCGGGCGAGCACCGCCGTCCGGTCGAAGACCACGTGGGCGCTGCCCGTCGGCCGCCGCGTCCGCCTCGTGAAGCGCATCCGCACGGACGGCCAGCCGGCCTCGATCTTCATCTACGTCGAGTGACGGCGGCGCCGCGCGCCTTGCGGCGCCGCCGGGGCCTGGGTATGCTGCAATGGCTGTACCTCCAGCCGCCATCCCCGCGAGAGTGGCGAAACTGGCAGACGCGCCGGACTTAGGATCCGGTGGGTGCAAACCCTTGGGGGTTCAACTCCCCCCTCTCG
>MGBU01000152.1:0-1841 GCA_001790205.1 Candidatus Rokubacteria bacterium GWA2_73_35
CCCCCAACGGGATCCCGTGTCTCCGATTCCTTCGCAAGTACCGAGGGGAGGCCCGCCGTGGAGTTCGAGCTGACGGCCGAGCAGGAGGCGCTCCGGCGCCGGGCGCGCGAGCTGGCCGACGCGGTCTTCGCCCCCCGCGCGGCCCGCTGGGACGCCACCGAGGAGTACCCGTGGGAGAACGTGAAGGACCTCGTCGCGGCGGGGCTCATGGGCATGACGATCCCACGCGAGCACGGCGGGCCCGACCACCCGGTGCTCGACGTCGTGCTCGCGATCGAGCAGGTCGCGCGGGCGTGCGGCGTCACGGGCCGGATCGTCGTCGAGGGGAACCTGGGCGTCGTCGGTGCGCTCAAGGCGTACGGCAGCGACGCGCAGCGGCGCCGCTACTTCCCGTGGGTGCTCGAGGGCGAGAAGCCGGCGATCGCGATCAGCGAGCCCGCCGCGGGCTCGGCGGCCACGGACCTCACGACCGCCGCCGAGGAGGCGCCCGGCGGCCTCAGGCTCGACGGCCACAAGAGCTGGATCACGGGCGCCGGCACCTCGCGCCTGTACCTCGTGTTCGCGCGCTTCGGCGGCCGGCCGGGCGCCGAGGGGATCGGCGGCGTTCTCGTCGAGCGCGACACGCCCGGGTTCAGGATCGGCCGGCGCGAGTTCATGATGGGGCTCCGCGGCATCCCCGAGGGCGAGCTGCACTTCGAGGGCTGCGTCGTGCCCCGCGAGAACCTCCTGGTCCCGCCGGGCGACGGCTTCAAGAAGCTCATGCGCGCCTACAACGGCCAGCGCCTCGGCGCGGCGACGGTCGCGCTCGGCTTGGCGCAGGGAGCGTACGAGCACGCGCTCAAGTACGCCACCGAGCGCCGGCAATTCGGGCGCCCGATCGCCGACTTCCAGGGCATCCGCTGGAAGCTCGCCGACATGGCGCTCCGGCTCGACGCCGCCCGCCTGCTCATCCACCGGGCCGCGGCGCGCGCCGGGCGCGGCTTCCCCGACGCGCTCGAGGCGGCCAAGGCGAAGACGTTCGCGGCGGAGATGGCGCAGGAGGTGACGAGCCAGGCGCTGCAGATCCACGGCGCCGCGGGCTACGGCCGCTCGCTCCCGCTCGAGCGGATGATGCGCGACGCGCGCATGTTCGCGATCGGCGGCGGGACGCTCGAGATGATGCGCAACCTCATCGCCGACCACATCCTGCCGACCCGCGCCGACTGGCGTCGCGCGTAGTGGTCGTGCGAGCCGAGCGGCGGCCGCGGTGCCGCAGGCACGCGCGCCGCGAGGCGAGCGGTGAAACGCTTCTGAGATGAAGCTCGGCTTCGGCCTGCCCGTCGGCGGCGCGTGGGCGACGCCCGACGCCCTGGCGGCGGTGGCCCAGGCCGCCGAGCGGCTCGGCTACCACTCGCTCTGGGCCTTCCAGCGGCTCCTCTATCCCGTGGCGCCGCGGGACGAGTACTACGGCACGCCGGGCGCCGCGTGGCCCGAGGCGTTCCGCTCGGTGCTCGACCCGCTGGCGGCGCTCGCGTTCGTCGCCGCGCTCACGACGCGGATCCGCCTGGGCGTCAGCGTGCTGCTCGTGCCGTTCTACTCGCCGGTCGTGCTCGCCAAGCAGCTCGCGACGCTCGACGTGCTCTCCGGCGGCCGGCTCGTCGTCGGGCTCGGCGTCGGCTGGTCCCTCGACGAGTTCGAGGCCGCCGGCGCGCCGCGCGCGCGGCGCGGCGCGCGCGCCGACGAGTTCGTGCGCTGCCTCAAGGCGATGTGGGCGGACGATCCGGTGGAGTTCGCGGGCGAGTTCTACCGCGTGCCGCGCTCGCTGGTGTCCCCGAAGCCCGTCCAGCGGCCGCACCCCCCGA
>MGBU01000152.1:1948-2360 GCA_001790205.1 Candidatus Rokubacteria bacterium GWA2_73_35
GCTACGCGGAGGCGGGCGTGACCGAGCTCTTCGTCGACCCGAACTTCCAGCCGGGCGGGCCCTCGCTCGAGGGGGTGCTGGCCCTGATGGAATCGCTCGCGCCGGGGAAGGGCGCCGCGCAGAGATCGGTGCGCGCTACGGACGAGCGGGACGCTGTGCCCTGAGGAACTCCTCGAGGTCGGCCATGAGGTTCCTCCCGCGCTGGAAGCCGCGCTGCGTGATCAGCGCGAGCGCGGCTCGCGCCTGCTCGATGTCCGCCGGCGCGGCCGCCGCGGCGAGCGCGACGAGATCGACGCGGTCCTGAGGCCGGGTCCGGTCGTCCCGCGCGAGGATCTTCAGCGCGATGAGGTGCCCGGTCGTCGCGACGGGCACCCGAAGGCCCGGAAGGATTTCCAGCGCTTCGGCCTCACGG
>MGBU01000152.1:2448-12527 GCA_001790205.1 Candidatus Rokubacteria bacterium GWA2_73_35
CGGACACCGCCAGGGCGCCGACGAGCGCCCACCGACGGCCGAGGTCGCCGAGGTCGCGGGCGGCCCGCCGGAGGACGGCATCGAGCCTGCTCAGCGGCGGGAGCGCGGCCAGGGCAGCGGGGTTCCCGGAGCGTCGCCGAACTCCGCTCCCGGGCGCTCGCGGAGCCACTCGGCGAGGCGCCGTTCGATGACGATCGGCGAGAGATCGGGGTGCTCCCGGCGCAGCCGCTGGCGCATCAGCTCCTCACCGGTCCGGAACAGGTCGAGCGCGAGCTGGAGCCGACGTGCCGCTGCCTCCTGCGGGGCGTTCACGTGTCCATTGTATCTCGCCGCCGGGCGCTGAAGCCCCTCACGCCGCGGATCCGGGTTCCATGAGCTCCTCCGGGGGAGGCCGCCCTTCGCGCGCATGTGGGCGACGGCAGGGACACGTTGGTGCGCGCAGCCGCCTTCAGATCAGACTCTCCAGACGCTGGTGCCCGCCTCAGTGGCGGCTCCACGCCTTCTCCGCGCGCCCACGCAGCTCGTCCGGGTCGGGCAGCTCGACCTCAGCCATGGGAGGGCGTCGAGCCCCGGCGGATCTCCTCGCGCATGGCGTCCTTGCCCGCCTCGAACGCGCTCATGAGCCGCTGCGTCTGCTCCTCGAAGACCTCGCGGCTCTTGTCGATCCACTCGCCCGCGCGCCCCTGCGCCTCCGCGGCGAGCTCGCGCGCCCGCCGCGCCATCTCGCCGCCCTGCTCGGCCAGGAGGCCGCGCGTCTCGGCGCCGGTCCGGGGCGTCAGCAGCAGCGCGGTGACGGCGCCGAGCGCCGCGCCCAGGAAGAACCAGCCGAGGTAGCCGGCCGCGTCGTTTCGCTCACTCATGATGCTCTCCTTCGTTCCGGCGCATGCGCTGGATGAACATGTCGATGCCCCTGCGGAGCCCCGCCGCGAGGCCCACGAGCTGGCCGGCGCGCGTGAAGCCGCTCACCGCGGTGAGGACGCGGGCCACGCCGTGGGCCGCGTCGCCCACCCGGTCCGTGAGGGCCTGGATGCGCTCGACCTCGCCCTTGGCCTCGCGCGCGAGCCCGCGGGTCTCCTCGAGCAGCGCGTGGGTCTGGGCGACGAGCGGCCGCAGCTCCTGCTCGACGATCGCGAGCACGGCCTCGGCCCGCAGCGCGGCGCGCCTGAGGGCGAGCGCCGCCGCCGCCAGCGCCACAAGCAGCGCCAGCAGGCCGAGCCAGAGGAGGGCCTGGAACCAGGCAGCCATGCGGACTGTAATTATTGGTGGAAAAATGGACGGAAGTCAATGAAACTACAAGCTTGATGTCTCTCGACGACAGGTTCGCGGAGCTCGGGCGCCGCCAGGCCGAGGCCGAGCTGGGCGGGGGCGAGGAGCGCATCCGGCGCCAGCACAAGGCCGGCAAGAAGACCGCGCGCGAGCGGCTCGAGCTCCTGCTCGACCCCGGGTCGTTCACGGAGCTCGACCGGTTCGTGGTCCACCAGAGCCACGACTTCGGCATGGACGCGCAGCGGATCCCCGGCGACGGCGTCGTCACCGGCTCGGGCCGGATCCACGGGCGGCCGGCGTTCGTCTTCGCCCAGGACTTCACGGTCTTCGGCGGCTCGCTCTCCGAGGCGTACGCCCGCAAGATCTGCAAGGTGATGGACCTCGCGATGAAGACGGGCGCGCCGATCATCGGGCTCAACGACTCGGGCGGCGCGCGCATCCAGGAGGGCGTCGTCTCGCTCGCCGGCTACGCCGACATCTTCCTGCGCAACACGCTCGCCTCCGGCGTCGTGCCGCAGATCTCCGCGATCATGGGGCCGTGCGCGGGGGGCGCGGTGTACTCGCCCGCGATCACCGACTTCGTCTTCATGGTGAAGAACACCTCGTACATGTTCGTCACCGGCCCCGACGTGATCCGCTCCGTGACGCACGAGAACGTCTCGGCCGAGGAGCTGGGCGGCGCCGCCGCCCACGGCGGGACCTCGGGCGTGGCGCACTTCGCCGCCGACGGCGAGGAGGAGTGCCTCGCCCTCGTCCGGGAGCTGCTGACCTTCCTGCCGCAGAACAACCTGGAGGACCCGCCGCTGCGCCCCACGCAGGACCCCGTGGACCGGCGCGACGAGTCCCTGCAGGCGGCCGTGCCCGACCAGCCGAACCGGCCCTACGACATGAAGGAGATCATCCGCACGGTCCTCGACGACCGGTACTTCTTCGAGGTCCAGGCCGCCTACGCGCCCAACATCGTGGTCGGGTTCGGGCGGCTCGGCGGCCGGCCGGTCGGCATCGTGGCGAACCAGCCCGCGCACCTCGCCGGCTGTCTCGACATCGCGGCGTCGCTCAAGGGCGCGCGCTTCGTCCGCTTCTGCGACTGCTTCAACATCCCGCTCGTCACGTTCGAGGACGTACCGGGCTTCCTGCCCGGCACCGCGCAGGAGTTCGGCGGCATCATCAAGCACGGCGCGAAGCTCCTCTACGCCTTCTGCGAGGCGACCGTGCCGAAGCTGACCGTCATCACCCGCAAGGCGTACGGCGGCGCGTACTGCGTCATGTCGTCCAAGCACATCCGCGGGGACGTGAACCTCGCGTACCCGACGGCGGAGATCGCGGTGATGGGGCCGGACGGGGCGGTGAACATCCTCTACCGGCGCGAGCTGGAGCAGGCCGCGGACGCGGCCGCCTTCCGCGACGCGAAGACGAGCGAGTACCGCGAGAAGTTCGCGAACCCGTACGTCGCCGCGGAGCGCGGCTACATCGACGAGGTGATCGAGCCCAGGGACACGCGGGCGCGGCTCACCGCGGCGCTCGAAATCTTACGGACCAAGCGCGACGCGAACCCGCCCAAGAAGCACGGCAACATCCCGCTGTGACAGCCGTCGCAGGCGCGGGCGAGGCGAGGGGATGAGCGGGCACGATCCCGAGACGAGCTGGGGCGCCCCGCTCCGGCCCGCGTACGGGCCCGACGACCTGCCCGCCGACCGCCTGCGCCAGGACCTCGGCGCGCCGGGGGAGTTCCCCTACACGCGCGGCATCCACGCCGAGATGTATCGCAAGCGCCTGTGGACCATGCGGCAGTACGCGGGGTTCGGCTCGGCCGCGGAGACGAACAAGCGCTACCGCTTCCTGCTCGAGCAGGGGCAGACGGGGCTGTCGGTCGCCTTCGACCTGCCGACCCAGATGGGCCACGACCCGGACGCGCCGATGGCGCGCGGCGAGGTGGGGCGCGTCGGCGTCTCGATCGCGACGATCGAGGACATGCAGGACCTGTTCGAGGGGATCCCGCTCGACCGCGTGTCGACCTCGATGACGATCAACGCGACCGCCTCGATCCTGCTCGCCCTCTACGTGGCCACGGCCCGGCGGCAGGGCGTGGCGCCGGCCGCGCTCGGCGGGACGATCCAGAACGACATCCTCAAGGAGTACGTCGCGCGCGGCACGTACATCTTCCCGCCCGGCCCGTCCATGCGGCTGATCACCGACACGTTCGCCTACTGCAAGGCGCACGTGCCGCGCTGGAACACGATCTCGATCTCGGGCTACCACATGCGCGAGGCGGGCTGCACGGCCGTGCAGGAGGTCGCGTTCACGCTGGCCAACGGCATGGCCTACGTGCGGGCCGCGCTCGAGGCCGGGCTCGCGATCGACGACTTCGCGCCGCAGCTCTCGTTCTTCTTCAACGCCCACAACAACCTGCTCGAGGAGGTCGCGAAATTCCGCGCCGCGCGGCGGCTCTGGGCGCGGACCATGCGGGACACGTTCCACGCGCGCGACCCGCGCTCGCTGACGCTGCGCTTCCACGCGCAGACGGCCGGGAGCATGCTCACCGCCCAGCAGCCCGAGACCAACATCGTGCGCGTCGCCGTGCAGGCGCTCGCCGCGGTGCTCGGGGGCTGCCAGTCGCTGCACACGAACTCCATGGACGAGGCGCTCGCGCTGCCCACCGAGCGGGCCGTGCGGATCGCGCTCCGGACCCAGCAGGTGCTCGCCCACGAGTCGGGGGTGGCCGACGTCGTCGACCCGCTCGGCGGCGCCTTCGCGCTCGAGCGGCTCACCGCGGACATCGAGGACGCCGCGGCCGCCTACCTCCGCCGCATCGAGGAGCTGGGCGGGGCCGTGCCCGCGATCCCGTTCATGCAGCGCGAGATCCAGGACGCCGCGTACCGCTACCAGCGGGAGGTGGAGGACAAGCGGCGCATCGTCGTCGGCGTCAACGAGTTCGTCACCGACGAGGTGCCGCCGGCGAACCTGTTCCAGGTCGACCCGGCCGTCGGCGACGCGCTCGCCGGGCGGCTCGCGCGCCACCGGGCGGCGCGCCGCCGCGAGGCGGCGGAGACGGCGCTCGACGCGCTCGAGCGCGGCGCGCGCGGGCGGGAGAACCTCGTGCCGCTCATGGTCGAGGCGGTCGAGGCCGGCGCCACGCTCGGCGAGCTCTGCGGGCGCCTGCGCGGCGTGTTCGGGGTGCACCAGCCGTCGGTGACGTTTTGAGGCGTCGCGCCGCGGCCCTGCTGCTCGCCGCCGGGCTCGCCGGCGCCGCCTCGCCGGCCTCGGCCGCGCTGGCCGACCGCGTCGGCGCCACGTTCACGCTCCTGGCGGGCCGGTTCGCCGAGGCGTTCCAGCCCGTCGAGGGCCTCGTGGTCGGCCTCGACGGCGACCTCGTCTACATCGACGTCGGCGAGAACCGCGGCGCGCGGGTGGGCCAGGAGCTCCTGATCTACCGCAAGGGCGCGGAGTTCCATCACCCGCTCACGGGCAAGCCGCTCGGCCGCTACGAGGACGGGCTCGGCTGGGCCCAGATCCGGCGCGTGCAGGCCCGGTTCTCCGAGGCGCGGTTCGTGCCCGTCGAGGGCCAGCCGCGACCGCAGGCGGAGGACGGCGTGCGCATCACGCGCGGGCGCATCAAGGTCGCGGTCACCCCGGTCCTCGACCTCACCCAGCAGAAGTCGGACCTGCGGCGCGTGCCGTTCATGCTCGCGACGGTCCTGGAGCGCTCCCGGCGCTTCCAGGTCGTGGACCCGCTGACGGTCGGCGACGTCTTCGCCAGCGGCGAGGCGCGCGTCGAGGAGGTGCTGGCGCTCCCCGAGCGCGCGGTCCGGGTCTCGCGGCGCTTGGAGGTGTCCGGGTGGATCGTGCCGGTGCTGCTGGAGCGGCGCGGGGTCACGTACCTGGACGTCACGTGGATCTCCGCGATCACGGGCACGGCGCTCTTCTCGCATCGCGAGGCGCTGGTGCCGGCCTCCGCCACCGAGGCCCAGCGCTTCCCGTGGGAGCCGGGCGCCGAGGACTGACGGTCATGGGGGGCTCCGGGCGCCCCCCGAGCCCCCCGGCGCTCGGGGCGCCCCGGCCCAGCCGGGGCGCCCCTCGACAACGCGATTGGTTCACGGGCTCCGACGTGAGCCGATTGCCTCACGGCCTCCGACGCGGCGCCCCTGTGCTATCGTTGAGGCCGGCATGACGGTGCAGCGCCTGTCCTTGGTGGTCGCGCTCGCCCTCGCGGTGTCCGGCTGCTCGACGGTGCGGGACGTCCTCGGCATACCGAGCCCCGGCGACCCCTCGGTCGCGATCCGGCCCGCGGAGACGCGCTGGGTCCTGATCAACAACCCGCGGTTCGGCGACGTGCCGAGCGAGCCCGAGTACATCTGGGTCGAGGAGGACAAGATCCCGTTCACGATCAAGGGGGTCTTCAACCGGAACGCGCTCCTCGCCCCGCCGGAGATCGTGGCGAAGTACGGCTCGCCGCCGGGCGGCGGCAGGATCAGCCCGCGCCAGGGGGTGCCCTACCAGACCGCGGTCACGGAGCCGCCGCGCGCGCCCGCCGCGCGGACGGGCACGACGGCCAACGGCCGGGGCGCGGGGGCACCCGCCGTCGCCGGCCCGAGGCGCGGGCTGGTCGTCTACGTGGACACCACGCGCATCGTCGTCGACCTCACGGCCACCGACGGCGTGCGCCCGGGGAGCCTCTTGAGCCTGCGGCGCAACAAGATCCCGATCGTGCACCCCGTGACGGGCGAGGTGCTCGGCGAGCTCGACGAGGAGATCGCGACCGCGCGCGTCACCGAGATCCGCGAGAAGTTCTCGGTGGCGGACGTGCAATCCGTGGCCGCGGGGGCGCAGATCCAGATCAAGGACCAGGTCGTCCTGAAGTAGCGCCCCGCGTGCCGACGCCCACTCTCGAGCAGGTCCTCAAGGAGCGTGTCGCCGGGCTCGTGGGGGGAGACCTCGAGCTCGTCGAGGAGGAGATCCGGCGCGAGCTCGGCTCGCCGGTCGAGCTGATCCAGGAGATGGGCGGCTACGTCGCTGGCGCCGGCGGCAAGCGGCTGCGCCCGATCCTCCTCCTGCTCGCCGCGCGGCTCGCGGGCTACCGGGGAGCGCGCGGCGTGCGCCTCGCGTGCGTCGTCGAGATGCTCCACACCGCGACCCTGATCCACGACGACGTCGTGGACCAGGCGCCGCTCCGGCGCGGGCGGCCCTCGGCGAACGCGCAGTGGGGGGACGACGCGTCGGTGCTCGTGGGCGACCACCTCTACTCCAAGTCGTTCGCGATGCTCGTGCGCGACAACGACCGCGCGGTCATGGAGACGCTCGCGCGCTCG
Organism: Candidatus Rokubacteria bacterium GWA2_73_35; assembly: GCA_001790205.1. Taxonomy (GTDB): domain Bacteria; phylum Methylomirabilota; class Methylomirabilia; order Rokubacteriales; family CSP1-6; genus GWA2-73-35. The sequence goes on from MGBU01000152.1 coordinate 9,021, forward strand.
ACGGTCTCGATGACCGAGGCGGAGGTCTTCCAGCTCCAGCTCAAGCGGAGCGGGAGCACGTCGGAGGCGGACTACGTCCGGATCATCACGCAGAAGACCGCCTCGTTCATCTCGGCCTGCTGCCGCATCGGGGGGCTGCTGGGCGAGCTCGCGCCCGCCCGTCTGGACGCGCTGACCCGCTACGGCCTCGACATCGGCGTTGCGTTCCAGATCTCGGACGACTCGCTCGACTTCGTGGCGAACCAGGACCGCCTCGGCAAGGCGATCGGCGCGGACCTCCGCGAGGGCAAGCGGACGCTGCCCCTCATCGCGATGCTCGCGCGGGCCGCGCCCGCCGCCGCCGCGCGCGTGCGCGAGCTCCTCGCGCACGGCGTGCTCGGGGCCGCAGCGGTCGAGGAGATCCGGCGCTACGTCGTCGAGCACGAGGGCGTGGAGTACGCGCTCGAGCGCGCGCACGCGTGGGCGCGGGCCGCGAAGGCGGACCTCGACGCCTTTCCCCCGTCCGAGGAGCGGGACACGCTCGCGCTGATCGCGGACTTCGTCGTCGATCGCGACCGGTGACGTGGTCGTCATCACGCTGACGTCAGACTTCGGCACCCGCGACGCCTACGCGGCCGAGCTGAAGGCCGCCGTCCTTGCGCTGGCCCGCGAGGTCCAGCTCGTGGACGTGACGCACGAGATCCCGCCCCACGACGTCGCCGCGGGCGCGCTCACGCTCGAGGCGGCGGCGCCGTGGTTCCCGCCCGGGAGCGTCCACCTCGCCGTCGTCGACCCCGGCGTCGGCACCGCGCGGCGCGGCCTCGTCCTCGCGTCCGGGGGTCAGCTCTTCGTCGGACCGGACAACGGGCTCTTCACGCCGTTCCTCGCGGGCGGGGGCTGGGAGGCGTTCGAGCTGGTGGCCGCCGCGGACGGGCGCCATGCCGTGAGCGCCACGTTCCACGGACGCGACGTGTTCGCGCCCGCCGCCGCGCGCCTGGCGCGCGGGGCGGCGCCGCGCGACCTCGGCCCGCCGCTCGGAGACCCGGTGAGGCTCCCCTGGCCCGAGGCGCGCGCCGTGGGCGGCGCGCTCGCCGGCGTCGTGCTCCACGTGGACCGCTTCGGCAACCTGATCACGTCGATCCGCGCCGGGGCGCTCGCGGCGCTCGGCGCGGAGGCCGCGGTCAGGGTGGGCGGCCGCACGCTCCGGGTCGTCTCCACCTACGGCGACCTCCGGCCCCACGCGGCCGGCGCGCTCGTCGGCTCCGAGGGGCGGCTCGAGATCGCGGTGCGGGAGGGCAGCGCCGCCGCCCAGCTCCGGGCGCGGCGGGGGACGCCGGTCGTCGTCAGTCGCTCGACGAGCCGGCGGGCGGGCTCGACGACGGCGCCGGGCCGGCCGGGGCCGGGGCGGGCGACCCGGTCGACGGTGCGGGCGTCGCGGAGGAATCGGTAGACGTGGCCTTCGTCTCCGACTCGCGCGCCTTCTTCCGGGACGCGGAGGGGTAGTCGGTGACGTACCAGCCGTCGCCCTTGAGGATGAACGGGGCCGCGGACAGCAGGCGGCGCACCGGGCCACCGCAGGCGTCGCACGTGGTGAGCGGCGCCTCGGAGATGCGCTGCTTCACCTCGAACACCCGCCGGCATCCGGTGCACTCGTACTCGTAGGTCGGCACGGCAGTTAAGGCTACATGGGAGGGTGGAACGTGTCAAGAAGACTGGGCTTTTTGCTTTTCGCCGCGGCGATCGCAGCCGGGGGCTGCACGAGCGCCAAGGGCGAGCCTCCGGAGGTCAGGAAGCTCCAGGCCCGCGCGGCCTTCGAGCGGGGCCTCGTCGCGTTTCGCGACAAGCAGGCGTCCCTGGCGCTGTCCGCGTTCAGGGAGGCGATCGACATCGATCCCTCCGCCGCCGACTACCCGAACGCGCTCGGTCTCCTGTACCTCGAGCTCAGGCGCCCTGACCTGGCCCTCGCCGAGTTCGCGAAGGCGACCGCCCTCGATCCGAAGTTCGCCGACGCGCAGGTCAACCGGGGGATAGCGCTTGCCGAGCAGCGACGCTGGGAGGAGGCAGTCGGCGCCTACCGCACCGCGCTGACGCTGCCGGCCATCGGCTCGAGCTACCTCGTGTACAACAACCTCGGGCTCGCGCTCTATAGCCTGGGCCGCCTGCAAGAGGCCGAGGACACCCTCCGGTTCGCGATCAATCTCGAGCCGTCCCAGGAACCCGCCTACTATCACCTGGGCCTGGTCCTGGTGGCCTTGGGACGGCCCGAGGAGGCCAAGATGGCGTACCGACAGGCCCGGCTGATCGCGCCCGAGTCGCCGTTCGGCCAGGCCGCAGCCGCGCGCCTCCGGGACCTCGGCGAGGCCATGCCCGCGCCCTCCGACCCCGAGCCCAAAAGGGCGCCGAAATAGGCACTTTTTGCTTGACCCTTGACCCGGTTCCGGAGTACAAACTATCCCGTTGTCGGCACTCCCGTAGCTGTTGGCGTTGCCCGTGGTGTGCGAGGAACACGGTTCGCAAGGAGCAACTCACCCAACACATGAGGAGGCGGTAATGAGAAGGACGCTTGTCGTCGTTCTCGCGTTGATCGCCGCCGTCGGGCTCCTGGCCCCGCCTGTCATGGCGCAGGCCCCGGCCCCGAAGGTGACGATCAACGGGCTGATCGACTTCTCCGCGTCGGTCAGCAAGAACTGGGCGGACGCCGATATCACGAACGCCCGCGACACGTTTGGCTACACGCGTGAGCGCGGCCGGGTCGACATCATCGGCGAGGTCGGCAAGTCGAAGATGGTGTGGGGCATCGAGCTCGACTTCAACAACGGCCAGAGCTCGGCCGCGGCCCCCGGCAACTCGTCCTCGTTCGACCTCGACACGGACGTCGGGGGGTTCACGGAGACGAAGTGGCTCTACGTCCAGACCCCGCTGACGGGGGCGGGCTCGATCATGCCGTTCATCCCCGTGGCGTCGACGATCCGCGCCGGCGCCCAGCCGTTCGCGGGCCACGAGTACAAGTTCGGCCTGATCGCGGGCGGCGACTTCCCGGGCGTGGCGGTGATGACGCAGTGGGCCCCGAACGTCAGCAGCACGCTCACCTACGTCGCGGTCCGCGAGGCGCTCTTCCGCACGGTCTCGACCACGGCGCGGCAGGCCGAGTCGTACGCGATCCTCGCCAGCGTCGAGGTGACGCCGTTCAAGGGCCTGACGGTCAAGCCGACCTACGTCTACAAGGACGGCGACGGCGGCAACACGGGCACGGCCAGCCTCGGCTACGAGGCCAAGGATGGCTTCGCGTACACGAACGCGGGCGGCCCGGCCAGCCACACGACGCGGGTCCACACGTTTGGCGCCGAGGCCAAGTGGACGATGGGCGCCCTCAGGGTCGAGCCGTCGGTTTTCTGGCAGCTCGGCTCCCAGGGCATCTCGCCCGTGCGCATCAACAACTCGGTGAAGAACAGCGTGGACGTGCGCTCGTGGATCTTCGACGGCATCGCGGGCTACCGCCTCGGGCCGCTCGACCTCTCCACGCGGTTC
>MGBU01000153.1 GCA_001790205.1 Candidatus Rokubacteria bacterium GWA2_73_35
TGATCTGAGGTCGTTCGCGGATTCAGAGCCCCGCCACCGCACGGGCCGTCTCCGACCGGCGTGGGGAAACGCGAGTACTTACGGTCGTTCGCGCGCGGCCGACGTGAGCCGGAGCTATCGGATCACGACCGGAGACGGCCGGTCCACCGAGGAGCTGGTGACGGGGGGGCGCTACGGCTACGCCCACTCGTGCGTCACCTCGGAGAACTTCCCGGTGCGGCGGTCCCGCCCCAGGGCGGTTCGCGAGATCGTCCTCCTCGAGTTCGAGGACGACGTCACGGCCGACGACGTCACCGCGGAAGCGGCGCGGCGCGGGCTGGAGCGGCCGACGTACGAGGACGCGCTCCACTTCGGGGTCGAGCATCCGGAGGTGCAACGGGAGCGCCCCGTGGTCTTCCTTCATGATCCCTGGGTTGGCTTCTTCGGCCGCCGCGACGTCCTTTGCCTTTGGAGCAACGCGGGCCGGCGCGAGCTGGGGCTCGAAGGCTACGACGACCGGTGGGGCCGGGACGTCAGGTTCGCGTTCGTGCGGCCGGGGCCCGGCGCCGGCGCGCCGCAGGATCAGGAACAGGACACGATGTCGAGGCAGGACCGGAGGATGACGCCGGGCGAGGTGGCAGAGTAGTGCGGGCGTCGAGGAAGCCGACGAGCGGAGGGACAGCGTAACCCATGGACATTCTCCAGGCCATTGGAAACACATCGATGGTTCGACTCCGCAAGGTCGTCCCGCCCAACTGTGCGGACATCTTCGTAAAGCTCGAGGGGGAGAATCCCAGCGGCAGCGTCAAGGACCGGATGGCGCGAGCCCTGATCTCGCGGGCGGAGGCGGATGGTCGACTGAAGCCCGGAGACACCGTCGTCGAGTACACGGGTGGCAGCACGGGGGCATCGCTGGCCCTGGTCTGCGCCGCCAAGGGCTACGGTCTCCGGATCGTCAGCTCCGATGCGTTCAGCCGGGAGAAGCTGGATCAGATGGCGGCGCTTGGTGCGGAGCTGACGCTCGTCCCGAGCCAGGGGGGCCTCACCACCAGGAAGCTGATCCTGGACATGATCGAGACCGCGCGTGGGCTGAGCCGGGAGCCGCACACGTACTGGACCGACCAGCTCAACAACCGGGACAGCCTCGCGGGCTACTACCCCCTGGGCGAGGAGATCTGGCGTCAAACGAACGGGGCGATCGACGCCTTCGTGCACTGCGTGGGGACCGCGGCGTCTTCCCGTGGGGTCGCCACGGTGCTGAAGCGATACAACCCGGCGATCAGGGTCGTCGTCGTCGAGCCCGCCGAATCCTCGGTGTTGCTGGGGGGTCGCGCCGGCCCGCACAAGATCGAGGGCGTCGGGATCGGCTACGCGCCTCCACTCTGGGAGCCGGCTCTCGTGGACGACATCCTGGCGGTGAGCACAGAGGACGCGAAGGCCATGGCGAGGCGCATCGCGCGGGAGGAGGCCCTGTTCGCCGGGACGTCTTCCGGAGCGAACGTCGTCGCCGCGATTCGAGTCGCAGAGCGGCTCGGGCCGGGGGCCAAGGTGGTCACGCTGATGGTCGACTCAGGCCTCAAGTACCTGAGCACCGATGTACACGGGAGGGGATCGTGAGGAGCAGCCGATGAGTGTGCGAGTTGTCCGCCTCGGAACCCCGCGGACGCCGGGAGAGGGAACGAGAATCGGGACCGTTCGCCGGCCTCCCCGTGGCGTGCCGAAGGCACGGTTCTCGACGCAGAACTGGTACGACGTCTGGTTCCCGAACCTCGCCCCGAGTGTGGAGACCATGAAGCTCGGGCAGGAAGCGGCGTCGTCGGCCGAGTGGGCGGCGTTCGGCCGGAGGTACCGGACCGAGATGGCTGCGCCCGCGGCGAAGCACGATCTGGAGCTCCTGGCCGTCCTGTCCCACACGACGAACTTCTCCGTCGGCTGCTACTGCGAGGACGAGAGTCGCTGCCACCGTGCGGTCTTGAAGCAGCTCCTCGTCGAGCACGGGGCGAAGGTCGGGTAGTCCCTCGCGTCAGGCCAGCGGGGCGGGGAGGTCTGAGGCGCCCATCAGGTAGCGATCGACGCCGCGCGCGGCGGAGCGCGCCTCGGCGATCGCCCACACGATGAGCGACTGGCCGCGCTGCATATCGCCGCAGACGAAGACGCCGGGCACCGAGGTCATCCAGCCCTCGTCGCGCCAGACGTTGCCGCGCTCGGTGAGGCGAACGCCGAGGTCGCCGAGGAGCCCCACACGCTCCGGGCCGACGAAGCCCATCGCGAGCAGGACGAGGTCGCAGTCGAGGGCGAACTCGGTCCCGGGGACCGGCGTGAAGCCGAGGCGCCCGTCCTCGCGCGTCAGCTCGACCTGCACGGCGTGCAGCTCCTTGACGCGCCCCGCGCCGTCGCCGACGAAGCGCTGGGTGGAGATCGAGTAGACGCGCTCGCCGCCCTCCTCGTGGGCGCCGGACACGCGGAAGACGTTGGGCCACTGGGGCCACGGATTGTCGGGGGCGCGCTCATCGGGCGGCCGCGGCAGCAGCTCGAGCTGGTGGATCGAGGCGGCCCCCTGGCGATGGGCGGTGCCGAGGCAGTCGGCGCCAGTATCGCCGCCGCCGATGATCACGACGCGCTTGCCGTGGGCGGTGATGAACTCGGCGTCGGGGACCGCGTCGCCCGCGGAGCGCCGGTTCTGGAGCGTCAGGTACTCCATGGCGAAGTGGATGCCCTGGAGGTCGCGCCCGGGCACCGGGAGGTCGCGCGGCTGGGTGGCGCCGCCCGCGAGCACGATCGCGTCGAACTGGGACCGGAGGTCGGCCACCGGGACGGTCACGCCCACGTGGGCGCCGGTCTGGAAGACGACGCCCTCCTTCTCCATGAGCTGGAGCCGCCGGTCGAGGACGCGCTTCTCCATCTTGAACTCGGGGATGCCGTAGCGCAGCAGGCCCCCGATCCGGTCGGCGCGCTCGAAGACCATCACCGCGTGGCCGGCCCGGTTGAGCTGCTCGGCGCACGCGAGCCCCGCGGGCCCCGAGCCGACGACCGCGACGCGCCGGCCGGTGCGGGCCGCGGGCGGCCGGGGCGTGACCCAGCCCCGCTCGAAGGCGTGCTCGATGATCGCGTGCTCGACGGCCTTGATCGCGACCGGGTCGTTGTTGATGCCGAGCACGCACGCCCCCTCGCACGGCGCCGGGCAGAGCCGGCCCGTGAAGTCGGGGAAGTTGTTGGTCGCGTGCAGGCGGTCGATCGCGTCCCGCCAGCGGTCCTTGTAGACCAGATCGTTCCAGTCGGGGATGATGTTGCCGAGCGGGCAGCCCTGGTGGCAGAAGGGGACCCCGCAGTCCATGCAGCGCGCCGCCTGCTGGGCGAGGTCCTGCTGCGAGTACGGAAGGTAGACCTCCTTCCAGTCGCGGAGGCGGTCGGCCACGGGCCGCGCCGGCCACTTCTGGCGCTTGATCTCGAGGAAGCCGGTCGGCTTACCCACTCGTCGCTCCCACGAGCTCGGTGAAGGTGGGCTCGCGCCCCTCGGCGCGCGCGCGCGCCTCGGCGGCCAGCACGCGCTTGTAGTCCTTCGGCATGACCTTGACGAAGCGCGCCTGCATCGCGCGCCAGTTGGCGAGGATCTTGGCTGCGTGAGCCGAGCCCGTGTACGCGACGTGGCGGTCGATCAGGTCCCCGACGAGCTGGACGTCCGCGGGCTGCTCGAGCGGCTCGAGGTCGACCATCTCCCGGTTGCAGCGTCGCTGGAAGTCGCCATCGAGGTCGAGGACGTAGGCGACTCCGCCCGACATGCCCGCGGCGAAGTTGCGCCCGGTCCGGCCGATGACCACCACGCGGCCGCCCGTCATGTACTCGCAGCCGTGGTCGCCGACGCCCTCGACGACCGCGTGGGCGCCGCTGTTGCGCACGCAGAAGCGCTCGCCGGCCAGGCCGCGGACGAACGCCTCGCCGCCCGTGGCCCCGTAGAGCGCGACGTTGCCGATCACGATGTTGTCCTCGGGGACGAACGGCGAGCGCCGCGGCGGGTGGACGATGAGCCGGCCCCCGGAGAGGCCCTTGCCCCAGTAGTCGTTGGCGTCGCCCTCGAGGGTGAAGGTGATGCCTCGCGGCAGGAACGCGCCGAAGCTCTGGCCGGCCGAGCCGCTGAAGTGGACCTGGATCGTGCCGTCGGGCAGGCCCTCGGCGCCCCAGCGGCTCGTGACCTCGTAGCCGAGCATCGTGCCCACGGTGCGGTTCACGTTGCGGATCGGCAGGGCGAGGCTGATCGGCCGCCGGTGCTCGATGGCCTCGCGGCAGGCGGGGATCAGCGTGGTGTGGTCGAGGCCCTTCTCGAGCCCGTGGTCTTGGGGCACGACCCGCCGGCGCGCGACCTCGGGCGGCATCTCCGGCTGGTGGAGGATCGAGGAGAGGTCGAGCCCGCACGCCTTCCAGTGGTCCACCGCCGGCGCGACGTCCAGGCGGTCCACGCGGCCGATCATCTCCTCCATCGTGCGGAAGCCGAGCCGCGCCATGTGCTCGCGGACCTCCTCGGCGAGGAAGCGGAAGAAGTTGACGACGTGCTCGGGCTTGCCCGCGAAGCGCCGGCGCAGCTCCGGGTCCTGGGTGGCGATGCCGACCGGGCAGGTGTTCAGGTGGCAGACGCGCATCATGATGCAGCCGAGCACGACGAGCGGCGCGGTCGAGAAGCCGAACTCCTCGGCGCCGAGCAGGGCGGCGACGACCACGTCGCGCCCGGTCTTCATCTGGCCGTCCACCTGGACGACGATCCGGTCGCGGAGCTTGTTCAGGACCAGGACCTGCTGGGTCTCGGCGAGCCCGAGCTCCCACGGGATGCCGCCGTGCTTGATCGAGGTGAGGGGCGAGGCGCCGGTGCCGCCGTCGTGGCCGGAGATCAGCACGACGTCCGCGTGCGCCTTCGCGACGCCCGCGGCGACCGTGCCCACGCCGACCTCGGCGACCAGCTTCACGTGGATCCGCGCCCGCGGGTTGGCGTTCTTCAGATCGTGGATGAGCTGGGCCAGGTCCTCGATGGAGTAGATGTCGTGGTGCGGGGGCGGCGAGATCAGCCCCACGCCCGGCGTGCTGAGCCGCACCTTCGCGATCCACGGGTAGACCTTGCGGCCCGGGAGCTGGCCGCCCTCGCCGGGCTTGGCGCCCTGGGCCATCTTGATCTGGAGGTCGTCGGCGTTGACGAGGTACTCGCTGGTGACGCCGAAGCGGCCCGAGGCCACCTGCTTGACCGCGCTCCGCCGCCAGTCGCCGTTCGGGTCGCGGCGGTAGCGGGCCGCGTCCTCGCCGCCCTCGCCGGTGTTCGAGCGGGCGCCGAGCCGGTTCATCGCGATCGCGAGCGTCTCGTGCGTCTCCTGGCTGATCGAGCCGTACGACATCGCGCCCGTGGCGAAGTGCTTGACGATCGTCTCGACGGACTCGACCTCCTCGAGCGGGAGCGGCCGGGGCGCCGCGCGCAGGCCGATGAGGCCACGGAGCGTCGCGTGCCGGGCGCTCTGGTCGTCGCAGAGGCGCGTGTACTCCTTGAAGCGCGCGTAGCTGCCGCTGCGGGTCGCGTCCTGCAGCGCGGCGATCGTGTCGGGGTTGACCATGTGGTGCTCGCCGTCGCGCCGCCACTGGTACTCGCCCCCCCAGTCGAGCTCCGGCTCGCCCACGGGCCGCTCGGGGAAGGCGCGCGCGTGGCGCCGCCGGGCCTCCTCCGCGATCACGTGGAGGCCGACGCCGGCCACGCGCGAGGCCGTGCCGGTGAAGTAGCGGTCGATGACGTCGCGGTTCAGGCCGATCGCCTCGAAGATCTGCGCGCCGCAGTAGCTCTGGAGCGTGGAGATCCCCATCTTGGCCATGACCTTGAGGATCCCCTTGTTGAGCGCCTTGATGTAGTTCCGGACCGCCTTCGCGTGGTCGAGGCCGGCGAGCAGGCCCTGCCGGATCATGTCGTCGAGCGTCTCGAACGCGACCCAGGGGTTCACGGCCCCGGCGCCGTACCCGAGCAGCAGGCACATGTGGTGGACCTCGCGCGCGTCGCCCGTCTCGACGACGAGCCCGCAGCGGGTCCGCTCGCCCTGGCGCACGAGGTGGTGGTGCACGGCGGCCGTGGCGAGGAGACTCGGGATCGGCGCGAGCACGCGGTCCACGCCGCGGTCCGAGAGGATCAGCACGTTGTAGCCCTCGGCCAGCGCGCGGCTCGCGCGCCGCTCCAGGTCCTCGAGCGCGCGCGCCAGGCCGGGCGCGCCCTCCGCGACGGGGAAGAGCATCGGCAGCGTGATCGCCTTGAAGCCGAGCTCCGAGACGTGGGCGAGCTTGGCCAGGTCGTCGTTGGAGAGCACCGGGTCTCGCAGGACGATCTGCCGGCAGGACTCGGGCTCCGGCCGGAGCAGGTTACGCTCGGGTCCGACCGTGGACTCCATGGCCGTCACCAGCTCCTCACGGATCTGGTCGAGCGGCGGGTTGGTGACCTGGGCGAAGAGCTGCTTGAAGTAGTCGTAGAGGATGCGCGGGCGGTCGGAGAGCACGGCGAGCGCCGTGTCCGTCCCCATCGAGCCGATCGGCTCCTCGCCCTGGCGGGCCATCGGCGTCATGAGGATGCGGAGGTCCTCGTGCGTGTAGCCGAACGCAAGCTGGCGCTGGAGCACGGTGGCGTGGTCGGACTCGCCCACCGGCGCCGGCGCGAGGTTCTCGAGCAGCACCTGGTGCTGGCGCAGCCACTCGCCGTACGGGTGCTCGGCGGCCAGCGCGGCCTTGATCTCCTCGTCGGCGATGATGCGCCCCTGCGCCGTGTCCACCAGGAAGATCCGCCCGGGGTGCAGGCGCTCCTTGACCAGGACGTTCTCGGGCGGGACGTCGAGCACGCCGACCTCGGACGCCATGATGACGAGGTCGTCCCGGGTGACGTAGTAGCGCGAGGGGCGCAGGCCGTTGCGGTCGAGCACGGCGCCGACCACGGTGCCGTCCGTGAAGGCGATCGAGGCCGGGCCGTCCCACGGCTCCATGAGCGAGGCGTGGTACTCGTAGAACGCGCGCCGCTCCGGGCTCATGCCCTCGTGGTGCTGCCACGGCTCCGGGATCATCATGAGGATCGCGTGGGGCAGCGAGCGGCCGGTCATCACGAGAAACTCGAGCACGTTGTCGAACGTGGCCGAGTCCGAGAGCCCCTCGCGCGTGACGGGGAAGACCTTCGCGAGGTCCTCGCCGAGCAGGTCCGACTCGCAGAGGGCCTGCCGCGCCCGCATCCAGTTGATGTTCCCGCGCAGCGTGTTGATCTCGCCGTTGTGGGCGATGTAGCGGTACGGGTGCGCGAGCGGCCACGAGGGGAACGTGTTGGTGCTGAAGCGCTGGTGCACCAGGGCGAGCGCCGACTCCACGTCGGGGTCGGTCAGGTCGGGGTACATCGTCTCGATCTGGTCGGCGGAGAGCATCCCCTTGTAGATCAGCGTGTTCGAGCTGAGGCTCGGCAGGTAGACGAACGCCTTCTCGGCGAGGTCGAGCCCGGCCACGGCGTTCTCGATCCGTTTGCGCACGACGTAGAGCTTGCGCTCGAAGTGCGCGTGGTCGCGCACGCCGGAGCCGCGGCCGACGAACACCTGCCGGATCCAGGGCTCGACCGAGAGCGCGGTGGCGCCGAGGAGCCGGTCGTCGCTCGGCACGTCGCGCCAGCCGAGCAGGCGCTGGCCCTCCTCGCCGACGATCCCCGCGATCAGGGCCTCGACGCGCTCGCGCTGGGCCGGGTCGCGCGGCAGGAAGACGAGCCCGGCGCCGTACTCGGTCGGCGCGGGCAGGGGGATGCCGAGCCGGGCGCACTCCCGGCGCAGGAACTTGTCCGGCATCTGGAGCAGGATGCCGGCGCCGTCGCCCGTGTTCGGCTCGCACCCGCAGGCGCCCCGGTGCAGGAGGTTGATCAGGACCTGGAGCGCCTTGCGGACGATGTCGTGGGACTTCAGGCCCTTGATGTGGACGACGAAGCCGACGCCGCAGGCGTCGTGCTCGTGCGCGGGATCGTACAGGCCCTGGGCGGGCGGCTGGCCGGGCGCCGGGGGGCCGGCCGGTCGGCCGTGCTGCTCCATCATCTGCCTCCCCTTTGTGAAGAGTTGCACGATACTACCCGAAGCCCGAGTATTAATCATCCCCAAAAAGTTGGATATTGTGAATTACCCGGGCTTATACTGAGGCGCGCCATGCATGTGGAAACCCTGCGGCTCTACCGCGATGTCGTGCGCCTGCGGTCCTTCTCGCGGGGCGCCGCCCAGAACTTCGTCTCCCAGTCGGCGGCGAGCCAGGCCGTGGCGCAGCTCGAGGCCCAGCTCGGCGTGGCGCTCATGGACCGGACCAAGCGGCCGTTCGTGGTGACGCCCGAGGGCCAGGCCTTCTTCGAGGCCTGCGGCGGCGTGCTCGAGGCCTGGGAGAAGGCCCGGGCCGAGGTCGCCGCGGCCAAGGCCCGCGTGGACGGCACGGTGCGGGTGGCGGCGATCTACTCCGTGGGCCTGCACGACATGAGCCCCCACATGCAGCGGTTCATGTCGATGTACCCCGAGGCACGGGTGCTGCTCGAGTGCCTGCACCCCCACAAGGTCGTCGAGGCGGTGCTCTCGGGGGAGGCGGACGTCGGCATCATGTCCTACCCGCCGGCCAACCGGGCGCTGTCGATCGTGCCCCTCCGCGCCGAGCCGATGGCGTTCGTCTGCCATCCCAACCACCGGCTGGCGCGCCGTAAGCTCGTGCTGCCGGCCGACCTCAACGGCGAGACGTTCGTCGCCTTCGACCCGGGCCTCACGATCCGCAAGGCGATCGACCGCGCGCTCCGCCAGCACAACGTCCGGGTCAACGTCGCCATGGAGTTCGACAACATCGAGACCATCAAGCAGGCGATCATGATCGCGGCGGGGGTCTCGCTCCTGCCCCGCCACACGGTGCAGAAGGAGGCGTCGATCCGCACGCTCGCGGCCCTGCCGTTCGGGATCCCCGATCTCGTGCGGCCGGTCGGGCTCATCCACCGGAAGGAGAAGCCGCTGACGCCGACGGTGAGCCGCTTCATCGAGCTGCTGCGGGCGACGAGCGAGGAGCCGGCCGCGGCGGTCGCCCGCTCGTGACGCCGGCCCGGGAGGGACACGCGATGGGCGAGTTCGAGGACGAGTACTCCGCGGCGCTCGAGGGGGAGCTGCAGGAGGTACGGGGGGCGCTCGTCAACGACACGATCGCGCTGCTCGGGCCGGCAGAGCCGATCTGCCTGCGCGAGAGCAGCACGGTCGAGGAGGCGGTCGAGGCGATGCTGGCGCGGCGCCAGGCGGCCGTGCTCGTCACGGATGCCGGGGGGCGGCTCGTCGGGATCTTCACCGAGCGCGACGTCCTGAACCGGGTGGTGGGGCGCGGGCTCGACGCCGACACGACGGCGCTCCGGGTCGTCATGACGCCCCGGCCCGAGGCGCTCACGGCCCGCGATCGCGTCGCGTACGCGATCCACTGCATGAGCGTGGCCGGCTACCGCACGATCCCGCTGGTCGACGCCGCCGAGCGGCCGATCGGCATCGTCACGGTGAGCGACGTGATCCGGTGGCTGGCGAGCCTGTTCCCGGAGGCGGTGCTGAACCTGCCGCCCGGGGACGCGCGCCTCAAGCGGCCCCAGGATCTGGACGCCGGGTGACGCGGCGGATCAGGACGCGGGACGGGCTGGTCCGACCGCCGGCGCCAAACCTTGCCGCCTCCGCGGGCGTCCGATAAAATGGCCGAGGTCAGGCGAAGTTGGCGGCGGCGGCGCGCGCGGCCCGACCTCAGCAGAGATTCCCGGGTGAACGCTCGACGGGCGTTCCGCGCGCGAGCCGCGAACGAGGAGACACGAGGCGATGGGTGAAGTAGCGGCTGCCGTGAAGGGCAACGGAAAGTCGCTGAAGGGCCTGGACCGCGCCGTCGTCCGCTTCGCGGGCGACTCGGGCGACGGCATGCAGCTCACGGGGGAGCAGTTCACGACCGAGTCGGCCTGGGCCGGCAACGACGTGGCGACGCTGCCCAACTTCCCCGCGGAGATCCGCGCGCCCGCGGGCACGCTCTTCGGCGTCTCGAGCTTCCAGCTCCAGTTCGGGAGCCACCGGGTCTACACGCCCGGCGACCGCCTGGACTGCCTGGTGGCGATGAACCCGGCGGCGCTCAAGGTGCACCTGCGTGACCTCAAGACCGGCGGCCTCCTGCTCGTCAACACGCCGGCGTTCGACCGGCGCAATCTCGACAAGGCCGGCTACGCGGCGAACCCGCTGGACGACCCGGCGCTCGCCGAGCGCTACCGGCTGCACAAAGTCGACATGACGGGGCTCACGCACGAGGCGATCAAGGACCTGCCGCTCAACACGAAGGAGAAGGACCGGACGAAGAACTTCTTCGCGCTGGGCCTCGTGTCCTGGATCTACACGCGGCCGCTCGAGCCGACCCTCGAGTGGATCGGCAAGAAGTTCGCGAAGAACCGGGACGTCGCCACCGCGAACGCGCGCGTCCTCAAGGCCGGCCACGCCTTCGGCGAGACCGCCGAGATCTTCAACGAGCACTACGCGGTCGAGGCCGCCGAGATGGCGCCGGGCCTCTACCGGGCGATGACGGGCAACCGCGCGCTCGCCTGGGGCATCCTGGCCGCCGCGCAGCGCTCGAAGGTGCCGGTGGTCTACGGCGCCTACCCGATCACCCCGGCGAGCGACATCCTGCACGAGCTGGCGCTGCACAAGCGCTTCCGGGTGCGGACGATCCAGGCGGAGGACGAGATCGCGGCGGTGACCGCGGCGATCGGCGCGTCCTTCGGCGGCGCGATCGGCGTGACCGGCTCGAGCGGCCCCGGCGTCGCGCTCAAGGGCGAGGCGATCGGCCTGGCGGTGATGGCCGAGCTGCCGCTCGTCGTGTTCGACGTCCAGCGCGGCGGGCCGTCCACGGGGCTGCCGACCAAGACCGAGCAGGCGGACCTCATGCAGGCGCTCTACGGGCGCAACAGCGAGTCGCCCGTCGTCGTCCTGGCGCCCGCGACGCCGGGCGACTGCTTCTACGTCGCCTACGAGGCGGTGCGGATCGCGGCGAAGTACATGCTCCCGGTGGTCGTGCTGAGCGACGGCTTCCTCGCGAACGGCTCGGAGCCCTGGCTCATCCCCGACCCGGAGACGCTCCCGCCCATCGACGTCCAGTTCCGCACGGACGCGGACGGGTTCCTGCCGTACCTGCGCGACCCCGCGACGCTCTCGCGCCCGTGGGTGCGGCCCGGCACGCCGGGGCTCGAGCACCGCATCGGCGGCATCGAGAAGCAGGACGTGACCGGGGACATCTCCTACGACCCGGAGAACCACGACCACATGGTGCGGACGCGCGCCGAGAAGGTGCGGCGCGTGGCGCAGGAGATCCCGCCGACGAGCATCAGCGGGCCGGCGACCGGCGACGTCCTGGTCGTCGGCTGGGGCAGCACGTACGGCGCGATCACCGCGGCCGTGGAGCGGGCACAGCGCGCGGGCCAGGCGGTGGCCTCCGTCCACCTGCGGCACCTGAACCCGCTGCCGCCGGACCTCGGGCACATCCTGCGCGAGTACCGGCGGGTCCTGGTGCCGGAGATCAACAGCGGCCAGCTCGTCCGCGTGCTGCGCGCCGAGTACCTCGTGGACGCCGTCGGCTTCAACCGCGTGCGGGGCCTGCCGCTCGCCAGCGACGAGATCCACGAGGCGATCAGCCAGCTCCTCGGGAGTCCGGCGTGAGCCCGGGCGGCGCGGACGCCAAGGAGGCGCCGAAGTACACCAAGAAGGACTTCGAGTCCGACCAGGACGTGCGCTGGTGCCCCGGCTGCGGCGACTACGCGATCCTCTCGGCGGCGCAGAAGACGCTGCCCGACCTCGGCGTGCCGAAGGAGCAGATCGTCTTCGTCTCGGGGATCGGCTGCTCGAGCCGGTTCCCGTACTACATGAACACCTACGGCTTCCACACGATCCACGGCCGCGCGCCGGCGATCGCGACGGGCCTCAAGCTCGCGCGGCCGGAGCTCAAGGTGTTCGTCGTGACGGGCGACGGCGACGGGCTCTCGATCGGCGGCAACCACATGCTCCACGTGCTGCGCCGCAACGTGGGTCTCACGATCCTGCTCTTCAACAACCGCATCTACGGGCTCACGAAGGGCCAGTACTCGCCCACGAGCGAGCTCGGGAAGGTCACCAAGTCGACGCCGGCGGGCTCCGCGGACCGGCCCGTGAACCCGCTGGCGTTCGCGCTCGGCTGCGGCGCGACCTTCGTCGCGCGCACGGTGGACCGGAACATCCCGCACATGGAGGAGATGCTCCGCCGGGCCGCCCGGCACCGGGGCGCGGCGTTCGTCGAGATCCTCCAGAACTGCAACGTCTACAACGACCTCGCCTGGAACGTCGTGTACGACAAGGAGTCGCGCCTCCGGTACGAGCTCCGGCTCGAGCACGGCCGGCCCCTGCTGTTCGGGCCGCCCGACGAGCGGCAGGCCGTCATCATGGACGGCGTGGTGCCGAAGGTGGTGCGCGCCCGGGACGTCCCCGAGAGCGTGCTCTGGGTCCACGACGAGAAGAACGCCAACGCGGCGAAGCTCTTGGCCGACCTCTTCGCGCCCGAGTTCCCGGTGCCGATCGGCGTGTTCGCGGCGATCGACGCGCCCGTCTACGAGGAGATCATGCTCGAGCAGGAACAGCGGGCGATCTCCGAGCGGGGGCCGGGCGACATCGCCAGGCTCCTGACCTCGGGAGACACCTGGAAGATCACCTGAGCGTGGCCCCGGACACGGCGGAGGGGCCATGGCGCTGACCCGGACCGTCCTCGACGCGCTCACGCGCATCCTCGGCCCCGACGGGGTCATCAGCTCGCCCGAGGGACGGCTCGTCTACGAGTGCGACATGCAGACCTTCTACAAGGGCGCACCCGACGTCGTGGCCCTCCCGGAGAGCGCCGAGCAGGTCGAGGCCATCGTGCGCCTCTGCCGGCGCGAGCGGGTGCCGGTCGTTCCGCGCGGCTCGGGCTCCGGCCTCATCGGGGGCGCGATGGCGCCCGCCGGCGGCGTGATGGTCGGACTGAACCGGATGGACCGGATCCTCGAGGTGGACCTCCCGAACCGCTGCGCGACCGTCCAGCCGGGCCTCGTCAACCTCTGGCTCACGCGGGCGGTGGAGGACCGCGGCTACTTCTTCGCGCCCGACCCCTCGAGCCAGATGGTCTCCTCGATCGGCGGCAACGTCTCGACCAACGCGGGCGGGCCCCACTGCCTCAAGTACGGGATCACCGTGAACCACGTCCTCGGGCTCGAGCTGGTGACGGGCGCGGGCGAGCGCGTCCAGCTCGGCGGCAAGGTCGCGGACCGGCCCGGCTACGACCTCACGGGCACCGCCGTCGGCGCCGAGGGGACGTTCGGGCTCGTCACCGCGATCACCGTGCGCCTGCTCCACGCCGCCGAGGCCGTGAAGACGGTGCTCGCCTCGTTCCCCTCGATCGAGCACGCCTCGGAGGCGGTCTCCGGGATCATCGCCGCGGGGATCATCCCCGCCGCGCTCGAGATGCTCGACGCGCTGATGATCCAGGCGATCGAGGCGGGGATCGGCGCCGGCTACCCGAAGGGCGCGGCGGCGGTGCTCCTGATCGAGCTGGATGGCCCCGCCGCCGAGGTGGAGGCGCAGGCCGAGCGGGCGGCGGCGATCTGCCGCGAGCGCGGCGCCCTCGACGTGCGCGTGGCCCGCGACGAGGCCGAGCGCGCGCTCCTCTGGAAGGGGCGCAAGGAGGCGGCGGGGGCCCTGGGGCGCCTGGCGCCCATGTACATGCTCCAGGACGCCGTGGTGCCGCGCTCGAAGCTGCCGGCGATCATGCGCGAGATCCTCGCGATCTCCGAGCGCCACGGCGTGCAGATCGCCAACGTGTTCCACGCGGGCGACGGCAACCTCCACCCGCTGATCCTGTACGACGACCGGCATCCCGAGCAGGTCGAGCGCGCGCGCGCCGCGAACGAGGAGGTGCTCCACGCGTGCATCGCGATGGGCGGCACCGTCACGGGCGAGCACGGCGTGGGCCTGGACAAGGCCCAGAAGCTCCCGCTCCAATACGCGGACGCGGACCTGAACTTCATGTACCGGCTGCGCGGCGTCTTCGACCCCGATCGCCTGATGAACCCCGGCAAGCTCCTGCCCTCGCACCCGGCGTGCGGCGAGGGCTTCCGCCCGGCGCGGCCGCGGCTGCCCGACGGCGCCTGGATCTGATGCCCGTCGCCGGACGCTCCGTCGGCGGCGCGCTCGCCGCGATCCTGGGCCGCGAGGGCCTGCGCGAGGACGACGCCGCGCGCGCGGCGGCGTCCGTGGACGGCGAGGTGCCCCGCTGGGTGGCGCGCCCCGCCACGCCGGAGCAGGTGAGCGGTGTCCTCGCGCTCGCGCACGACGCGGGCCTCGCCGTCGCCCCGCGCGGCAGCGGGAGCGCGCTCGAGCTGGGCCGCCCGCCGGCGCGGGTGGACGTCGTGCTCGACCTCGGCGGCCTCGACCGGGTGCTCGACTGGAGCCCCGACGACCTCACGGTCTCGGTGCAGGCGGGCGTGAGCGCGGGCGCGCTCGCGACCCGGCTCGCCGGGCGGCGCCAGCTCCTGCCGCTCGACCCGCCGGGCGCGGCCACGCGGACGCTCGGCGGTCTGACGGCGACGGCCGCGAGCGGGCCCTTGCGCGCGCGCTACGGGACGCTCCGCGACCTGCTCCTCGGCGTGCGCTTCGTCCAGGCCGACGGCGTGGTGACCTGGGGCGGCGCGCGGGTCGTCAAGTCGGTGAGCGGCTACGACGTGCCGAAGCTGATGATCGGAGCCCTGGGTACTCTGGGAGTGCTCGTCGAGCTGACGCTCCGCCTGCACCCGACGCCGGAGGCCGAGCGGACCTGGCTGGTCCGCGTCCGCGACGGCGCGGAGGCGCAGGCGGTCGTCGACGCCCTGCTCGACTCCGCGATCCAGCCGAACCGCGTCGAGCTGCTGAACGGCGCGGCGCTCGGCGCGGCCGGGCTCCCCGCGGGCGCCGCGGCGGTCGCGGTGTCGGTCGGCACGGTCGCCGCCGCGGTCCGCGCCCAGGGCGAGGCGCTCGCCGCCCTCGCGCGCCGCGTGGGCGGGGAGGCCGTGCCCCAGCCCGCGGACTTCTGGGACCGTTACGGGCGCGCCGGCGCCCTCGGGGGCGGCGTCCGCCTGCGCGTCGCCACGCTCGTGACGGGCCTGGCCGCCGCGCTCGGCGAGCTGGACGCCGCCGCCGCGGACCTCGCGCCCGGCGTGGCGGCGCGCGTGACCGGCTGCGCCGCGGTCGGCGCGCTCCACGTTGCGCTTGCGCCGATCGCGCCCGAGGCCGCGGCGGCACTCGTCGAGCGGCTCCGCGGCTTCGTCGCGCCGGCGGGAGGGAGCGTCGTCGTCGAGGCGGGCCCGCGCGCGCTCCGCGAGGCGCTCGATCCGTGGGGGCCCGTGGCGCCGGGCCCGCTCGGGCTCATGCGCGCCCTCAAGGACGAGTTCGACCCGGCGCGCGTGCTGAACCCCGGCCGCTTCGTCGGGGGGCTCTGATGGCGACCGTCCCGGCGACGCTCGGCGCCTTCCGGGGCGCCGACGCGCCCGACCTCGAGGCGCTCAGGAAGTGCGTCCACTGCGGGATCTGCGTGCCGCAGTGCCCGACCTTCCGCGTCCTCGGCGAGGAGATGGACACGCCGCGCGGGCGGCTCTACCTGATGCGGGCCGCCGCGGAGGGCCGACTCGGCCTCACGGAGGCGCTCGCCCGCCACCTCGACCTCTGCCTCGGCTGCCGGGCGTGCGAGACGGCCTGTCCCTCGGGCGTGCCGTTCGGCTCGCTGCTCGAGTCGGCGCGCGTGCAGCTCAGGCGCCACGGGCCGCCGTCCCGGCACCGGCTCCTGGAGGCCCTCGTCTTCGCCGTCTTTCCCGAGCCCCGGCGCCTCGGCGCCCTCCTCGCGGCGCTCTCGCTCTACCGCCGCTCGGGCCTCGGCCGGCTGGTGCGGGCGCTCGGCCTGCTCCGGCCGTTCCCCCGGCTGGCAGCCATGGAGGCGCTCGTCGCCGAGGTGCCGCGCCCCGTGCCGCTCCCGGCGATCGTGCCCGCGCGCGGCCGGCGGCGCGGGCGCGTCGGACTCCTCACCGGCTGCGTCCAGCGCCACCTCTACCCGGGCGTGAACCGGGACACCGCGCAGCTCCTGGCCCTCGCCGGCTACGAGGTGGTCGTGCCCGCCGCGCAGGGCTGCTGCGGCGCGCTCGACCTCCACGCGGGGCGCGCGGACGCGTTCCGGGCGAGAGCGCGCGCGCTGGCGGCGGCGTTCCCCGACGACCTCGACTTCGTGGTGACCAACGCCGCGGGCTGCGGCTCGGCGATGAAGGCGTACGGCCACTGGCTGCGCGAGGCCGCGGACCTCGGGGCGAAGACCCGCGACGTCCTCGAGCTGCTCGCCGAGGCCGAGCTGCCGCTCGGGCCGCTCGCGCTGAGGGTGACCTACCACGACGCCTGCCACCTCGCCCACGGCCAGCGCGTGCGCCAGGAGCCGCGGGCGCTGCTCCGGCGGATCCCCGGGCTCACGCTGGTCGAGCTGCCCGACAGCGACTTCTGCTGCGGGAGCGCCGGGGTCTACAACCTGCTCGAGCCCCGGATCGCGCGCGCCCTGCTCGAGCAGAAGCTCGCGCGCATCGCCGCGACGGGCGCGCGCGTCGTCGCGGCGGCGAACCCGGGCTGCCTCCTGCAGATCGCCAGCGGCTGCCGCGCGCACGGGCTGGACGTCGAGATCGTGCATCCGGTAGAGTTGCTGGCGCGCGCGGCGGCGCGCGCCCGATGAAGATCCGGATCCGGGACCACGTCGCGTACCTGCCCGACAAGCTGGCGAAGGTCGCCCTCGCGACCACGCCCCGGGCGCAGCTCGACCTCTACTGCGTCGCCCCGGGCCAGGCGCAGAAGCCCCACACCCACGCCGACCAGGACAAGGTGTACGTCGTGCTGGAGGGCGAGGGGCGGGTGAGCCTCGGCGCCGCCGAGGAGCGCCTCCAGGCGGGCGAGGCCGTGGTGGCGCCGGCCGGCACGGCCCACGGCCTCGTCAACGACGGCCCGGCGCCGTTGCTCGTCCTGGTGGTCGTGGTCCCGCCGCCGCCTCACGCATGAGCGCGCCGCGCCGCGTCTCGCTGATGATCACCTGCCTCGGGGACCTGTTCTTCCCCGAGGTCGGCATGAGCATGGTCCGCCTGCTGCGCCGTCTCGGCGTCGCCGTCGAGTGCCCCTCCGGCCAGACCTGCTGCGGGATGCCGCTGTTCAACTCGGGCTACCACCGCGAGGCCGCGGCGGTCGCCGCGCGCACGCTCGACCTCTTCCGCGACGCCGAGCACGTGATCGTGCCCTCGGGCTCCTGCGCGTACATGGTCAAGCACGAGTACCCCGGGCTCCTGGCGGCGACCCCCGCGGCGCGCCGCGCGGCGGAGAGCCTCGCCGCGCGCACGTGGGAGCTGTCGCAGTTCCTGGTGCGGGTGCTCGGCGTGCGCGAGCTGACGTCCGCCGTGAAGGGGCGCGTGACGTACCACGACTCGTGCCACCTCCTCCGGGGGCTCGGCGAGTCCGAGGCGCCGCGGACGCTCCTCCAGGCCCTCCCGGGCGTCGAGCTGGTCGAGCTGCCGGGGGCCGACGAGTGCTGCGGCTTCGGCGGCTCGTTCGCGGTGCGACTCCCCGAGGTCTCGGCGGGCATCCTGGACCGGAAGCTCGCGAACGTCGAGGCGACGGGCGCCGGCTGCGTCGTCGCGTGCGACGCCGGCTGCCTGATGCAGCTCGGCGGCGGCCTCAGGCGCCGCGGCTCGCGGGTGCGCCCGCTCCACCTGGCGGAACTCCTCGGCGGGGACGGGACGTGAGCGAGGGCGAGCTCGCCACGCCGTTCCGCGAGCGCGCCGGGCGCGCGATGCGGGACACCTTCCTCCAGGAGGCGCTCGGGATCGCGACGACCAAGTTCATCGGGCTGCGCCGCGAGGCCTTCGCCGACTTCCCCGAGGGCGACGCGCTCCGCGACCGGGCGCGCGCGATCAAGGAGGCGATGCTCCAGCGCCTCGACGAGCACCTCGAGCGGCTCGCGGCGAGCGTCGAGCGGCTGGGGGGCCGCGTGCACTACGCCACGACCCCCGAGGAGGCGCGCGCGATCGTGCTCGACATCGCGCGGCGCGCCGGCGCGCGGACGGCGGTGAAGTCGAAGTCGATGGCCTCGGAGGAGATCCTCCTGAACGAGGCGCTGGAGGCGGCCGGGGTCACCCCGGTCGAGACCGACCTGGGCGAGTACATCATCCAGCTCGCCCACGAGCGCCCCTCGCACATCATCGCGCCCGCCATCCACAAGACGAAAGGGCAGGTGGCCGAGCTGTTCGCGCGCGAGCTGAAGCGGCGCGTCGCGGCCGACCCGGAGGCTTTGACGCAGGTCGCGCGCGCCGAGCTGCGCGAGAAGTTCTTGAAAGCCGACCTCGGCATCACCGGCGCCAACTTCGCGGTCGCCGAGACGGGCACGGTGGTGCTCGTCACGAACGAGGGCAACGGCCGGATGGTGACCTCGCTGCCGCGCGTGCACGTCGCGATCATGGGCGTGGAGAAGGTCGTACCGTCCATGACCGACCTGATGATCTTTCTCGCGATCCTGGCCCGGAGCGCCACGGGACAGAAGCTCTCCGTGTACACGACGCTCGTGCAGGGGCCGCGCCGCGCGGGCGAGCTGGAGGGTCCCGACGAGTTCCACCTGGTCCTCCTCGACAACGGCCGGATCGGGGAGCTCGCCGGGCCGCTCCGCGAGGCGCTCTACTGCCTGCGCTGCGGCGCGTGCCTCAACGTGTGTCCCGTCTACCGGCAGATCGGCGGCCACGCGTACGGCCATACGTACCCGGGCCCGATCGGCATCTTGCTGACCGCGATGCTGAGCGGCCCGGCGGCGGTGCGTGACCTCGCGCACGCCTCGTCGCTCTGCGGGGCCTGCGTCGACGCGTGCCCCGTGCGCATCGACATCCCGCGCATGCTGCTCGGGCTGCGCCGGGAGCTGGACGAGCGGCGGCTCGCGCCGTGGGGCGAGCGCATCGCCTTCGGGCTCCTCGCGAGGCTCCTGGCGCGGCCGCGCCTCTACCGGCTCGCGGCGCGTGTGGGCCGCCTCCTCCAGCGCCCGTTCGCGCGCGACGGCGCCGTGCGCGGCCTGCCGCTCGCCCTCGGGAACTGGACCCAGCGCCGCGACCTGCCGGTCATCGCGCCGCGCACGTTCCAGGAGCGCTGGGCGGCGCTCCGGCGGGAGGACCGCCGGTGACGACGCAGGCCGACTTCCTGGCGCGGATCCGGACCGAGATGCGGAAGACGCGCGGCCTGTTCGCCGCCGCCACCGCGCCGCGGCCCGCCGCGCCCCGCGCCGAGGCCGAGGCGATCCGGCGCGAGCTGGCCCCGCGCTGGCCCGAGACCCTCGAGCGCTTCCGGCGGGAGTTCGAGCGCGTGGGCGGCGTGTTCCACCGGGTCGCCGCGCTCGGCGACGTCCCGCACCTGGTCGCGGGGCTCGCCCGCGAGCGCGAGGCGCGGCGGGTCGTCGCGTGGCACGCCGCGGCGCTCGGCGCCGACCTCGCGGCGGCGCTGACGGCGCGCGGCCTCGACGTGCTCGCGATGCCGGCCGGCGAGCTCGGGGACGAGGCGGAGCGACGCGCCCTGCGGGCGCGCATCGCGGAGGCCGAGCTGGGGCTGACGGGCGTGGACCTCGCGGTCGCCGAGACCGGCACGCTGGTCGTGCGCTCGGGCGCCGGCCGGCCGCGCTCGACGTCGCTCCTGCCGTCCTACCACGTCGCGGTCTTCGATCGGAGCGTCCTGGTCGAGTCGCTGCGCCAGGTCGGTGTCCTCCTCGAGGCGTGGCACGCCCCCGACGCGCCGCCCGCCGGCGCCGTCACGAGCTTCATCACGGGGCCGAGCCGCACGGCCGACATCGAGCTCACGCTGACCCGCGGCGTCCACGGCCCCAAAGAGGTCCACGCCGTGTTCGTCAACGCCGACATCCGTGGCTGAGCGCTACTTCACCCCGCAGGAGGTCGGCGCGCTGATCCCGGCGCTCGCCGGGGTCATGGAGGGGGTCATGCGCGCGCACGCCGAGGCCACGGAGGCGCGCGAGCGGCTGCACGCCGAGCGCGAGCGCATCGCCCGGGCGGGCGGGGGCGTGCTGGACCGGGCCGCGTGGCGCGCCGAGAGCGAGCGCGTCGCGCGGCTTACCGAGCGGATCCAGGCGGGACTCCAGGAGATCGGGCGCCTCGGCGGCACGCCGAAGGACCTCGGGCTCGGCCTGGTCGACTTCCCGCACCTGCGGGATGGGCGCGTCGTCCACCTCTGCTGGCGGCACGGCGAGCGCGACGTCCGCTGGTGGCACGGCCTCGACGAGGGCTACGCCGCGCGCAAGCCCCTCTGATGCGCTACACGGCCGTCCTGTTCGACCTCTTCGACACGCTCGTCCGGTTCGACCGCGAGCGGATGCCCGAGATCGAGGTCAGCGGCCGGCGCGTGCGCTCCTCGGCGGGGCTGCTTCACGCGCTGCTCCGTGACCACGCGCCAACCGTCGGCCTCGAGGCCTGCTACGAGGCCGGGCTCGAGAGCTGGCGCGAGGCCGAGCGCCTGCGCGCGATCGATCACCGCGAGGTGTCCGCGCCGGCCCGGTTCCGGCACTTCTTCCGCCGGCTCGGCCTCGACGAGGCCGCGCTCCCGCCCGGGCTCGGGCAGGCGCTGATCGACGCGCACCGCGGCGCGCTCGGGCGGGCCGCCGACTTCCCCGCGCACCACGGCCCGCTCCTCAGGCGGCTCGCCGCGCGGTACCGCCTCGCGGTCGTCTCGAACTTCGACTACACGCCGACGGCGCTCGACATCCTGGAGCGCGCGGGCGTCACGGAGCTGTTCCGCGCCATCGTCGTGTCGGACGCGGTCGGCTGGCGCAAGCCCCGGCGCGAGATCTTCGATGAGGCGCTCGGGCGCCTCGGCGCGCGCGCCGCGGACGCACTCTTCGTGGGGGACCGGCCCGACATCGACGTCGCGGGCGCCCTGGCCGTCGGCATGGACGCGGCCTGGCTGAACCCCGAGCGCGCGCCGCTCCCCGCCGCGGTCGCGGCGCCGACCTTCGAGATCCGCGACCTCGCCGAGCTGGCGGCGATCCTCGAGCCCTGAATCAGGTGGCACGGCGGGCGCATCTAAGCGAGCGGGAGGGCGCGATGGCGACGACGCGGAAGGTGATCATCATCGGCTCGGGACCGGCCGGCTACACGGCGGCCATCTACGCGGCGCGGGCCAACCTGGCGCCGCTCATGCTGACCGGCGTCCAGGCCGGCGGCCAGCTCACGCTCACCACGCTCGTCGAGAACTACCCGGGGTTCGTCGAGGGCATCCAGGGGCCCGAGTTGATGGAGACGATGCGGGCGCAGGCCGGGCGCTTCGGCACCGAGATGCTCGCCGAGGACGCGACCGCCGTGGACTTCTCGCGCCGGCCCTTCGTCGTCCGGGCGGGCGCGCAGGCGTTCGAGTCCCACACGGTGATCATCGCCACCGGCGCCTCGGCGAAGCTCGTGGGACTCCCCGCCGAGTCGAAGCTGATGGGGCGCGGGGTCTCGACGTGCGCGACGTGTGACGGGTTCTTCTTCAAGGACCAGAACATCATGGTCGTCGGCGGCGGAGACTCGGCGATGGAGGAGGCGCTCTACCTGGCGCGCCTCGGCCGCAAGGTCGAGGTCGTCCACCGGCGCGACGCGCTGCGCGCGTCCAAGATCATGCAGGAGCGCGCCTTCAAGAACCCGAAGATCGAGTTCGTCTGGAACAGCGCCCTCGACGACGTTTTCGACGTGGCGCAGGGCAAGGTCACCGGCGTCCGCCTGCGGAACCTCAAGACGGGCGCGACCGCGGAGCACCCGGTGGACGGGCTCTTCATCGCGATCGGGCACCAGCCGAACACGCAGATCTTCCGCGGGCAGGTCGAGCTCCTGCCCAACGAGTACGTGAAGGTGACGCCGGGAACCACGCGGACGAGCGTGCCCGGCGTCTTCGCCGCCGGCGACGTGCAGGACCACACCTACCGCCAGGCGGTCACGGCCGCCGGCACGGGCTGCATGGCCGCGCTGGAGGCGGAGCGCTACCTGGAGGCCACGCAGGGACACTAGCAGGCCAGGGAACGGGGCCTGCCCTCCTCGATCACGCGTGCCCCGCCCGCGGGCGGGGTCAGGTGCCGACGCGAAGCGTGGCGCCCAGCTCGCGCAGGAGCGCGATCGTCGAGAGGCAGGAGAGCTTGCCGGTGCGCGGGTTCTCGGACGGCACGTTCTCGACCTCGACGGCGAGCCGCCCGAACTCCCCCTCGACCGTGATGCGGTGGCGGTTCATCTTCTGCCCGGGCGCCGCGAAGATCTTGATCCGCGTCCGCTCGGGGCCGACCCCCACGAGCGAGAGCGCCGCGAGCACGTTCACGTTGGCGGGGAAGGCGCGGCACGCCTCGGTCGCGGGCCCCTCGAAGATCAGCGTCTCCTCGCGGATCGCGGCGAGGTCGATCCGCCGCTCGACGACCCACGGCGCGCCGGCGAGCCCCGCGGGGGGCTTGCGCGTCTCCATCGTCACCGACGTGATCGCGCCGAGGCACGCGCCCTTGACGCCGTCGAGCCCGGCGATCGCCCCTGACGGCACCCGGATGCGGCAGCCCTTGGCCGCGGCGAGGTCGACCCAGTCCCGGCGGCCGAGGAGGCCGCCGCACGAGAGGACGACGAGGTCACGGCCGGCGCCGAGCGCCCTCGGGGCGATCTCCGCGAGGTGGGCCTGCGTCGAGGCCTCCACGACGAGGTCGGAGGCGGCGACCAGCTCGTCGAGCGTGAGAAACGGCGCCGGCGTGCCGAGGCCCTGGAGGAAGCCCTCGGCCTTGCCGCGGTCCCGCGCGGTCGCGCCCGCGAGCGTGAGCCCGGGCAGGCCCGCGTCGAGCGCGCGGCAGACCGCGCGGCCGATCACGCCGAGGCCCGCGACGCCGACCCGCATGCTGCGCGCATGGTATCATGCGCCAGGCGTGCGACCCCCGGCACCCTCCGCGCTGCAAGAGCCGCTCGACCGGCTCTATCGCGAGTTCGACTACGCCGCGCGCGTCGAACTCGACGCGATCCGGTTTCCCCTCCGCTACGACGACGCGCGCGACCGCGAGCTGGTCGGCCTGCTGACCGCGTGCCTGGCCTACGGCCGGGTGGACCTCTTCGGGCGCGCGCTCGAGCACGCCCTCGCCGCGATGGGCTCCTCGCCCGCGGCGTTCGTGGCGGCCTTCGACCCGCGGCGCGACGCCCGGGTCTTCGCCGGCTTCCGCTATCGGTTCAACCGCCCGTGCGACCTCGTCGCCTTCTGCGTGGCGGCGCGCGACGTGCTGGCGCGCTGGGGCACGCTGGAGAAGTGCTTCGCGGCCGGCGACGCGGCCGGCGCGGGGCCGATCCGGCCGGCGCTCGAGCGGTTCGCCCGGGCGTTCCTCGAGGCGGACCTCCGCGAGGTGTTCCCGCACGGACGCCCCTCGCGCGGCTATCGGCACCTGTTCCCGCTGCCGTCGGCGGGCGGGCCGTGCAAGCGGCTGCACCTCTACCTGCGCTGGATGGTCCGGCGCGCGCCGCCGGACTTCGGCCTCTGGACCTCGGTGGCGCCCGCGCGCCTACTAATCCCGGTGGACACGCACGTGGAGAATATGAGCCGCGCGATCGGCCTCACGCGGCGCCGCTCCCGGACCTGGCGGATGGCCGAGGAGATCACGGCGCGCCTGGCGCGGGTGGACCCGGAGGACCCGGTGAAGTTCGACTTCGCGCTCTGCCACAAGCGCATGTCGGGCGACTGCCGCGACCGACGCGACCCGGTCGTCTGCGCGCCGTGCGGGCTCCGCGGCGTGTGCCGTCACTGGCGGCGCGGCGCGGCCCGGGAGAACCGCCGTGGGCGCTGAGCTGCTCCTCGCCGCGGCGGGCATTGCGCTGGGCGTCCTCGTCGGATGGCTGGCT
Source organism: Candidatus Rokubacteria bacterium GWA2_73_35 (assembly GCA_001790205.1). Taxonomy (GTDB): domain Bacteria; phylum Methylomirabilota; class Methylomirabilia; order Rokubacteriales; family CSP1-6; genus GWA2-73-35. Next base: position 23,936 of record MGBU01000153.1, read on the forward strand.
GGCGCAGGCCGTGTGCGGGCGGCCGGGCAGGCCGCGCGGGAGGCGCTGCAAGCCCGGGTTGCCGCCCTCGACACCCTGACCGGCGAGCTGCGGACGCAGGTCTCGCAGCGGACGCTCGAGCTCGGCGGTCTCCGCGAGGCCCTCGATGCGGAGCGGGCGCAGCGTGCGGGAGCCGAGGCGCGCCGGGATGCCGAGCGTGCGAATCTCGAGGAGCAGAAGCGCCTGCTCGACGAGGCCCGCGAGCGCCTCGCGGCCACCTTCAGCGCGCTCAGCGCCGAGGCGCTCCGCCAGAGCAACGCGGAGTTCATCGCGCTCGCACGGGAGCGGATCGAGAGCCAGGTCACGCCGCTGCAAGACGCGCTGGCCCGTTACGAGCAGCAGCTCCGCGCGCTGGAAGCCAGCCGCCAGGAGGCCTACGGCGGCCTGCGGCAGCAGCTCGAGACCCTCACGCTCCACAGCACCGAGCTGCAGCGGGAAACCGGCAACCTCGTCACGGCGCTCCGCGCTCCGCACATCCGCGGGAGGTGGGGCGAGCTCACGCTCCACCGGGCGGTCGAGCTCGCCGGCATGGTGCCCTACTGCGACTTCGTGGAGCAGGTGACGGTCGAGGGCGAGAGCGGCCGGCTCCGGCCCGATATGATCGTGCGTCTGCCGATGCGACGCGAGATCGTGGTGGACGCGAAGGTCCCGCTGGCGGCGTATCTCGACGCGATCTCGGCTCCCAGCGCGGAGGAGCGCGCGGCCGGCTTCGCCCGGCACGCGACCCAGGTCCGCCAGCACATGACCACGCTCGCGGGAAAGGCGTACTGGGAGGAGTTCGGCAAGGCGGCCGAGCTGGTCGTGATGTTCATTCCGGGAGAGGCTTTCGTGTCGGCGGCCGCCGAGGTCGACCCTGCGCTGATCGAGGACGGGATGACGCGGCACGTGGTGATCGCGACGCCGACGACGCTGATCGCGTTGCTTCGGGCGATCGCGTACGGCTGGCGGCAGGAGGAGCTCGCCGCGAACGCCGCGCAGATCAGCGAGCTCGGCAAGCTGCTCTACGACAGGCTCCGGACGCTCGGCGAGCATTTCAACGAGGTCGGCCGCGGCCTCCTGCGGGCGACCTCGGCCTTCAACAAGGCGGTGGGCTCGATGGAGTCCCGCGTCCTGCCCGCGGCTCGCCGGTTCAAGGATCTCAAGGCCGGCACCGGCGACGATCTCCCGCGCCTCGATAGCGTCGACGAGCAGCCGCGCGAGCTGACCGCCCCGGAGTTCCCGCAGCAGCTGTCCACCGGCGACGTGTCACCCGAGCCGCCTGCGTGATCCTCACCGCCGTCGACTGGGCGGTGATCCTCGCGTACTTCGTCGTCTCGCTGGGCATTGGGGTGGTCTTCTCGCGCCGCGCGAGCGCCTCGGCGACCGAGTACTTCCTCACCGGCCGCTCGATGCCGTGGTGGCTCGCGGGCACCTCGATGGTCGCCACGACCTTTGCGGCCGACACGCCGCTCGCCGTGACGGGGCTCACGGTGAAGTACGGCGTCGCGGGCAACTGGCTGTGGTGGTCGTTCGTGATGAGCGGCATGCTGACGGTCGTCTTCTACGCGCGTCTCTGGCGCCGCGCCGGGGTAATGACCGACGCCGAGTTCGCCGAGCTGCGCTACGCCGGCCGGCCCGCGGCGTTCCTGCGCGCCTTCCGCGCGTGCTACCTCGGGCTGGCCGTCAACGCGATCATCATCGGCTGGGTGACCGCCGCGATGGCGAAGATCCTGACGCTCACGCTCGGCGTCCACAAGTGGCAGGCGATCGTCGCGCTCTTCGCGCTGACGGGCCTCTACTCGACGCTGGCCGGGCTCTGGGGTGTCGTGGTGACCGACTTCTTCCAGTTCATCCTGGCCATGACCGGCTGCATCGCGCTCGCGGTCTTCGCCCTCGGCGCGGTGGGCGGGCTCGGCGGCCTCGTCGCCGGGCTCGGCGCGCGCTTCCCCGACGGCGCGCCGCTGCGCCTCGTGCCCGACCTCGACTCGGCGTGGATGCCCGCGCTCACGTTCTTCGTGTACCTGGCCGTCAACTGGTGGGCCTCGTGGTACCCGGGCGCCGAGCCCGGCGGGGGCGGCTACGTGGCGCAGCGCATCCTCGCCACGAAGGACGAGCGTCACGCGCTCCTCGCGGCGCTCTGGTTCAACGTGGCGCACTACGCGCTCAGGCCGTGGCCGTGGATCCTCGTGGCGCTGGTGTCGATGGTCCTCTATCCGGGCCTGGCCGACCCCGAGGCGGGCTACGTCCGCGTGATGGTGGAGCACCTACCGCCCTTCTGGCGCGGGTTCCTGCTCGCGGCCTTCTTCGCCGCCTACATGTCCACGATCTCGACCCAGCTCAACTGGGGCGCCTCGTACCTCGTGAACGATGTGTATCGGCGCTTCTGGGCCCCGGCACGGGCGGAGACCCACTACGCGGGCGTCGGCAGGCTCGCGACGCTCGGGATCATGGGCGTCGGGGGCGTCGCGACCCTCGGGATCGACACGGTCGAGGGCGCGTGGAAGTTCCTCCTCGCCCTCGGCGCCGGCACCGGGCTCGTCTACCTCCTGCGCTGGTACTGGTGGCGCATCAACGCGTGGTCGGAGGTGAGCGCGATGGCCGCGGCGCTCGTCTTCTCGCTCGGCGTGAAGTGGGGGCTCGGCCTCTCGCCGGACGACCCGCGCGGCTTCGCGGTGCTGCTGCTCTGGACGACCGGCGCGACCACGGTCGTCTGGCTCGCCGTGACGTACCTCACGCCGGCGGAGCCGCGCGAGACGCTCCGCGCCTTCGCCGCGCGCGTCCGGCCCGGCGGCCCGGGCTGGCGCGCGGTCGCGCCCGACGCGGGCGGCGGGCAGGGGATCGCGGCGGGGCTCGGCCTCTGGGCGCTCGGCTGCGCCGTCGTCTACCTCGGCCTCTTCGGCATCGGCGGGCTCGTGCTCGGACGGCCGGCGCGCGGCGCCGGCGCGCTCGTCGCGGCGGCGGTCCTCACGTGGTACCTCGTGCGCGCGACCCGACCCCCGGCCGGCGCCGAAGGGCGCGTGGTATGATGCGCGTGATGACCCCGATTCCCATCCAGGTGTACGGCATCAATCTCCTGGTGCGCCTGCTCTCCGAGGGGCCCGCCGACGTCCGGGTCCATTGCCCGAAGGGCTCGCCGATCCGGTACGCCGAGGTCGTGGCGCGCGGCGACGGGTTCGACGAGGGCGCGAACGCCTTCCGCGAGATGCCCGACCTCAAGATGTGCGTGGCCTTCGAGGAGTCGGCCGAGGAGGTCGAGGGCCACTACTTCTACGTCGCGGGCGAGGAGTACCGCGTCATCCGCCTC
>MGBU01000154.1:0-1644 GCA_001790205.1 Candidatus Rokubacteria bacterium GWA2_73_35
GACTCGCGCTCCGCCAGCTCCACGCCCGTCGCGGCCGCCTCGGCGCGGCGCTCGGCGGCCACGACGCGGGCACGCGCCTGCTCGAGCCGCTCGCGCGCCGCGTGGACGCCGTGCTCGGCCTGCTCGAGCTGGGCCCGCGCCTGCGCGGAGCCGAGCTCCGCGATCGTCTGCCCGCCGAGCACGCGCTCGCCCTCGCGCACCGCCAGCCGGACGATCCGGCCGCCGACCTTCGCGCCCACGGCCGCCTGGTCGCCCTCGACGCGGCCGCTCGTCTCGATGACCGCCGGGTCGCGCGGCGCCGGCCGCCACGCGACCCACGCGGCCAGCGCCAGCGCCGCGAGCGCGACGCCGGCCAGCCCGAGCCCTCGCCACGTGCTCATCCCCCGTCTCGCCATCGCCCCGCCCTCCTATTACTCCCAGGGGGTATACAAGATCCACGCCAAGCGCGGAGCCCCGCGAAATCCGGCCAGGTCCCGCCGGCGTTGCTCGTGATCTGGGGCCCGCCCGCGCCAGGTGAGGCGCCGGGTTCCCATCCGTTTTATATACCCCTACAGGGTATCATGGCTTGGCCTCGCGCGCGGCCGGCCCGGACGCGGCGCGGGCCCCCGGAGGGACCCCCCCTGGCTGACAAATTGTCGTCCTCCCCGGCCGCCCGCAGCCGCCGCTGACGTTCCGTCAGGCGCGCCCCGCAGGCCTCCGGCGCGCTGCGCCGCAACCCCGGGAATTCCCGCGGCTCCCGGCGCGGGGCGGCCTGGCATCGCCGTTGCTCTTCCTGACCGTGGAAACGCGCGCGCCCGGCCGGCGAGGCAGGACCATGCGCCGGGGGCCGCGCGCGGGAGGGACGAGAACATGGCCACCGAGCGCCAGACACTTCGCATCAGCGGCATGCACTGCGCGAGCTGCGTCTCCCGGGTCGAGGAGGCGCTCGCGGGCATCCCGGGCGTGAGCCAGGCGGTGGTCAGCCTCGAGCCCGGCTTGGCGCGCGTGGCCTTCGATTCCGCCGCCGTCGCGCCCGCGCGCCTCGCCGAGGCGATCCGCGACCTCGGCTACGACGTCGAGCAGAAGCTCGAGGGGCAGGCGGCCGCCGACCGGGAGCAGGCGCTGCGCCAGGCGGAGATCCGGCGCCAGGGACGGTGGATGCTGGTGTCCTGGCCGCTGGCGTTCGCCATCATGGCCGGGACGTTCCGGGAGTACTGGATCCTGCCGGCCGTGGTTCCCGAGTGGCTCGGCCGGCCGATCGCCCTGTTCCTGATGGCGACGCCCGTCGTGCTGGGCCCGGGCTGGCAGTTCTTCGTCCAGAGCGCGCGCGGCCTGCGCCGCGGCTCCGCGGACATGAACCTGCTCTACGCCACCGGGATCGGCGCCGCCTACCTGATCGGCGTCCTGAACACCTTCTTCCCCGGCGCCGGCTTCGGGGGCGAGAAGGCCATCTTCTTCGAGTCCGCCGTCTTGCTGACGGCCTTCATCATCCTCGGCAAGTACCTCGAGGCGCTCACGCGCGGGCGCACCTCGGAGGCGATCCGGAAACTGATGCGCCTGCAGCCGACGGTCGCCCGGGTCGTGCGCGACGGCGAGGAGCACGAGGTCCCGGCCGAGGCGGTGGCGGTCGGCGACACGGTTCTGGTGCGCCCCGGGGAACGGATC
>MGBU01000154.1:1699-19818 GCA_001790205.1 Candidatus Rokubacteria bacterium GWA2_73_35
AGATCATCCGGCTCGTCGAGGAGGCGCAAGCCTCCAAGGCGCCGATCCAGAAGCTGGCCGACTGGGTGGCCGGCCACTTCATCCTGGGCGTCCACGCGCTGGCGCTCACCGTCTTCGTCTTCTGGTTCCTCGCCGGGTACCGGCTCTTCTTCGACCCGGCGTCCTCCTTCATCCTGTCGCCCGGAGTGCTCGGCGAGATCGGCGTGTTCGGGTTCGCGCTGCTCCTGTCCATCACCGTGCTCGTCATCTCCTGCCCCTGCGCCGTGGGCATGGCCACGCCGAGCGCGATGATGGCGGGCACCGGCAAGGGCGCCGAGCACGGCGTGCTGTTCAAGGGGGCCGACGCCATCGAGGCGGCGACGAAGATCGACACCGTCGTCCTCGACAAGACCGGCACGCTCACCCGCGGCGAGCCGTCGGTGACCGACGTCCTGCCCTCGGAGGGATTCCCGCCGGAGGACGTGCTCCGCTGGGCCGCGGTGGCCGAGGTCGCCTCGGAGCACCCGCTCGGGGAGGCCATCGTGCGCGCGGCCCGCGAGCGGGGCCTCGAGGTCGCGCGGCCGGACTCCTTCCAGGCCATCCCGGGCCACGGCGTCGAGGCGGACTGGCGGGGGCGGAAGATCCTGCTCGGCACCCGCCGGCTCATGGCCCTGCGCGGGCTGGACACGGCCGGGGAGGAGGGACGGCTCCAGGCGCTCGAGTCCGAGGGCAAGACGGCGATGCTGGTCGCGGTCGACGGGGCGCTGGCCGGCCTCGTGGCCTGCGCCGACACGCTGAAGCCCCACGCGCGGGAGGCGGTCGCCGCGCTCAGGCGGATGGGGCTCGAGACCGCGATCCTGACCGGTGACAACCGCCGCACGGCGGAAGCGATCGCCCGCCAGGTGGGTATCGACCGCGTGCTGGCCGAGGTGTTGCCCGACCAGAAGGTCGCGGAGGTGGAGCGCCTCCAGGCCGAAGGGCGCCGGGTGGCGATGGTCGGCGACGGCATCAACGACGCCCCGGCCCTGGCCCGCGCCGACCTGGGCATCGCCATCGGCTCGGGCACCGACGTGGCCAAGGAGACGGGCCACGTGATCCTCCTCAAGGAGGACCTGCGCGACATCAACGCGGCGTTCGAGGTCGCCCGCGCCACGATGCGGAAGGTCAAGCAGAACCTCTTCTGGGCCTTCTCCTACAACACGCTCTCGATTCCCCTGGGCGCGGGCCTCTTCTACCCGTTCTGGCGGCTCGTCGTGAGCCCGGAGCTGGCGGCGCTCCTGATGGCGGTCAGCTCGCTCAGCGTCACGCTCAACACGCTGCTGCTCAAGCGATTCACGCCCCGCTCGAAGGGGGGACTGTGATGGACGGCTCGTCAGCGGCGGATCGCGGCGGCCCGAGCCCGCTGCCGGCCTTCCTGGTCTCGCTGGTCGCGGCCGCGGCGTTCTTCGGCGCCGCGCGGTGGGTCGGCGAGGCGCCGGCGCTCGCGATCTGGGGCGGCGCCGTCTGGGTGTTCGTCCTGTCGACGATCATCACGCTCCCACTCCTGGCCGCGCTGCCGGTCCGGCTGCCGAAGGCCCTGGCGCGGGGGAACGGCACCACGATGGTCCTGGCCCTGGTCGTCTGGCTCTGCACGCTGCCGTTCGTGTTCCTGCTGGTGATGCCGGCGCTGGGCTTCCGCCCCGCCCTCGGCATCGCGCTCGCACTGCTGCTCGGCATCACGCTCGTGTGCTGGGCGCTCTGCAGCGTGGGCCGGAGCCGCACCGGGATCGCGCCGTGACGACCGCACCCCCGGCCGTCGGCGTGGCCCCAACAACCCTCGAGGCGCGCCCGGTGCCCCGGGAAGGAGATGACGCGCATGAGTGAGCCCCTGGTCGCTCCGCCCCCCTTCGAGCGCCGCTCGCTGCTCACCTGGTTCCTGGGCACCGGCGTCGGCGCCTTCCTCGCCTCGGTGCTCTATCCGATCACCCGCTACGTCATCCCCCCGAAGCTCGAGGAGTCGAGCGCGGTGACGGTGACGGTCGACATCCAGCCGGCCAGTCTCAAGCCCAACTCGGGGCGGATCTTCAAGTTCGGCAGCAAGCCGGGCATCGTCGTGCGCACGCCGGCGGGCGAGCTGAAGGCCTTCAGCGCCGTGTGCACGCACCTGGCCTGCACGGTGCAGTACCGCGAGGACCTGCAGCACATCTGGTGCGCGTGCCACAACGGCCACTTCGACCCGGTCACCGGCCGGAACATCGGCGGCCCTCCGCCCCGCCCGCTCGACGCCTACACCGCCAACGCGCGCGGCGACAAGATCGTGGTCTCGCGCAGCGCCACGACATGAGGAAGGAGACCCGATGAAGCGGAGCTGGCTCTGGCTCGGCGCAGGCGTCGTGGCCCTGGGGTTCCTCTGGGCGCCCTCGCTGGGCATCGGCGGCGGCACGATCCTCTGGGTGCTGTTCCTCGTGGCCTGCCCGCTCCTGCACTTCTTCGGCTTCCACGGCCACGGCGGACACGGGCAGGCCGGCCAGGGCCAGGGCGGCCACGCCCACGGCGAGCCCGGACAGGCGCAGCCCGACGCGGCGCCCCGGCAGCTCAAGGGGCGTGACGAGGCCTAGGGCATGCAGGAGTTCCTCCGCGACTGGTACATCATCCTGAGCCGCGTGAGCGCGTCGGTCAGCGTCCCGGTGAGCGAGCTGTCGGGGCGGATCGACCTGCCCCTGGCGAGCGCGTTCCTGTTCGGGCTGATCGGCGCGGTCGCCCCCTGCCAGCTCACCACGAACGCCTCGGCGATCGCCTACGTGGGCCGCGAGGGCACCCGCTGGGCGGCGGCACGCGAGGCGGTCGCCTTCGTGCTGGGCAAGATGGTCGTCTACAGCCTGTTCGGAGTGCTCGCCTTCCTGCTCGGCGCCCAGCTCCGCAGCGCGGCGGTGCCGCTCGCGGTGTGGACGCGCAAGGCCCTCGGCCCGGTCCTGATCCTGACCGGTCTCGGGTTCCTCGGGGTCTTCCGGCTGCGCGGCGGGTTCGGCACGCGGCTCGCCCTCCGCCTGCGCGCGCTGGGGCCCCGCTCGGGCACCGGCGGCGCGTTCGCGATGGGCGCCACGTTCGCGCTCGCCTTCTGCCCGACCCTCTTCTGGCTGTTCTTCGGCCTCACCCTGCCCCTGGCCCTGGCCACACCCGCCGGCGTTGTCTTCCCCGCGCTCTTCGCCGCGGGGACCGCCATGCCGGTGCTCGCGGTCGGCGCGCTGCTCGCGGCGGGCGCCCCCGTCGGCGGAGGGGCGACGCTCGGGCGCGTCGGCCGCGTGCTCACCCCGGCGAGCGGGCTCGTGTTCGTCCTGCTGGGCCTCAACGACACCCTGATCTACTGGGCGCTGTGAGGAGGACGACCCCATGACCGCGACCCTCGGCACGGCGAGCCTCGGGCTGGCCCTCGCGCTGGCCGTCACGGGCCTGCTCGCGCCGCTCCTCGCCCGACGCTGGGCGGTAAGCCTCGGGCGCGCCGTGCTCGCCGGGCAGGTGGTCCTCGTGACGGCCGCGAGCGGGCTCTTGATCAACGCCCTCGTGACCGGCGACTTCAGCCTCAAGTACGTGGCCCACAACAGCTCGCTCAGCACCCCGCTCTACTACCGGGTCACCGGGCTCTGGGCGGCGCTCGAGGGATCGCTGCTGCTCTGGGAGTGGATGCTCGTGGGCTTCGCCGGCCTCGTCGCCTGGCAGCACCGCCGGCGCGACGCGGAGCTGATGCCGTGGGTCCTCGGCGTCTTCTCGGCCGTCTCCACGTTCTTCCTGATCGTCCTCGTCTGGGCCGGCAACCCCTTCGAGCGCGTCTGGCCGGTGCCGCCCGACGGGCGCGGGCTCAACCCGCTCCTCGAAGACGCCGACATGTTCACCCACCCACCGCTGCTCTACGCCGGCTTCGTCGCGCTCACGATCCCCTACGCCTTCGCGATCGCCGCGCTCATCACGGGCCGGCTCGACGCCGGCTGGACCACGACGACGCGGAAGTGGACGCTCAGCGGCTGGCTCTTCCTCACCCTCGGCAACCTCTTCGGCGGCTGGTGGTCGTACCACGTGCTCGGCTGGGGCGGCTACTGGGCGTGGGATCCCGTCGAGAACGCGTCCTTCCTGCCCTGGCTGCCCGCGACCGCGTTCCTGCACTCGATCCAGATCCAGGAGCGCCGGGGGATGCTGAAGGTCTGGAACCTCTCGCTGGTCATCGTGACCTTCGCGCTCACGATCTTCGGCACCTTCCTCACCCGGAGCGGCGTGCTCTCCTCCGTGCACGCCTTCGCCTCGGGTCCGGTCGGCGCCCTGTTCCTCGGCTTCCTCGCGCTGGTGCTCCTGGGCTCGTTCAGTCTGGTCGTCCTGCGCGCCGACCGCCTCCGCTCGCAGCCGGAGCTGGACTCGATGGTGAGCCGCGAGACCACCTTCGTCCTCACCAACGTCGTCCTGGCCGCCGTCACCTTCACGGTGCTGCTCGGGACGATCTTCCCGCTGGTCGCCGAGGCCCTGAGCGGCGTCAAGCTCTCCGTCGGCGCGCCCTACTTCTCGCGCGTCACGGTCCCGCTGTTCCTCGCGCTGCTCCTGCTCATGGCGGTCGGGCCGCTGATCGCCTGGCGGAAGGCCTCCCTCGACAACCTCCGCCGCAACTTCCTCTGGCCGGCCTCGCTCGCCGCGGCCGTCGTGGCGGTCCTCGCCGCGCTCGGCCTCCGTGACTCCTGGCCGCTCCTCGCCTTCGCGCTCGCCGCGTTCGTGGTCTTCACGATCGTGCTCGACACGTGGCGCGCCGCGCGCGCGCGGCGCACGATCGCCGGCCAGCGCCTGCCCGCGGCGCTCGCCACGCTGCTCGGGCGGAACCAGCGGCGCTACGGCGGGTTCGTGGTCCACCTGGGCGTGGTCCTCATCGTCATCGGCGTCACCGGCTCCATGAACTTCAGCGAGGAGCGGACGGCCACGGTGGCCCAGGGCGAGAGCATTGCGCTCGGCCGGTTCGCGCTGCGCTTCGAGGGCCTCCGGACGACCGAGCAGCCCTCGCACGCGCGCGTCGAGGCGAGGTTCCGCGTCACGAACGACGGGCACGACCTCGGGCTCCTCTCGCCCGCGCTCAAGTACTTCCCGACCCAGCAGTCGCCGCTCGGCCGCGCCGTATTACGGATGGGCTGGAAGGACGACCTCTACGTCATCCTGTCCGGGCTCAGCCCGCTCCGCGAGGGCCAGGCGACGGTCAAGGTGATGGTCCGCCCGCTCATCGGCTGGATCTGGATCGGCGGCCTCGTGATGGTCCTGGGCACCCTGCTCGCGCTCTGGCCGCTCCGGTCCGGGCGCGCGGAGGCCTGAGGTGGCCTGGCGGCGGCTCGTCCTCGTGTTCCTCGTCGGCGTGCCGCTCGTCGCGGTGCTGGCCTACGGGTTCACGCGCGACCCCCGCGAGATCCCCTCGCCCCTGATCGGCCGTCCCGCCCCGCCGTTCAGCATCGAGCTGATGGACGGGCGTCCGGTGAGCCTCGCCGACCTCCGCGGCAAGGTCGTCTTCCTCAACTTCTGGGCCTCGTGGTGCCCGCCGTGCCGGGCGGAGGCGCGCGACCTCGAGGCCGCGTGGCGCCAGCACCGCGGCGAGGACGTCGTGTTCCTGGGCGTCAACATCCAGGACACCGAGACCGGGGCCCGCGGGTTCTTGAGAGAGTTCGACATCACGTACGCCAACGGGATCGACGCCCGCAACCGAATCGCCATCGACTACGGCGTCTGGGGCATCCCGGAGACGTTCTTCATCGACCGCACGGGACGCATCACGTACAAGCACGTGGGCGCCCTCGGGACCGGGACCATCCACGCGAAGCTCGCCGAGGCGCGGGAGGGCGTCGCGAGCAACCGGGAGGGCAAGGGTGACTACCGCTCGGTCCAGTAGCGGGCTCCTCGCCGCGCTCGCGCTGCTCCTCGTGCTCGCCGCGCCGGCGCTCGGCGCCGACGACGACCTCGAGCGGCGCATGCGCGAGGTCGCCTCGGGCCTCCGCTGCCCCGTCTGCCAGAACCTCTCGGTGGCCGAGTCGACGTCCGAGCTGGCCCGCGACATGCGCGCGCTGATCCTGGACCAGCTCCGCGCGGGGAAGACGCCCGAGGAGATCCGCGCGTACTTCGTGTCGAAGTACGGCCCGTGGATCCTGCTCTCGCCGCCCGCGCGCGGCATCGGCCTGCTCGTCTGGCTCCTGCCGGCGCTCGCCGCCGTGCTCGCCCTCGGCGGCGCGCTCCTGGCGCTCCGGCGGTGGGCCCGCCGGCCGGCCCGTGCGCCCGCCGGCGCCGACCCGGCGGCCCTCGAGCACGTGCGGGCGCTGGTGGCCGGCGAGGGGGCCGCCGGGACCCTCGAGCCCGAGGAGACCGCGCTGGTCGAGACGCTGCGGGAGCTCGAGTTCGACCACCGCGCGGGCAAGCTCTCCGCTGGGGACTACGCGGAGCTGCGCGATCTCTACGAGCGCCGCGCGGCGGAGGCGCTCGCCCGGGCCGAGGAAGCCCGGCGCGCGGCCGCGGCCGCGCCGCCCCCGGCCGCCGCGGCCCCGCCCCCGAGCCGGCGCGCCTGGCGCTGGGCGACCGTCGCCGTGGGCCTCTTCGTCTTCGGCGTCGTCTCCGGCTACTTCCTGACCCGCGCCGTCCGCCTGCGCAGCGACGGCGGCTCCATCACGGGCGACTTCCTCACGGGCACCCCCGAGTCCGCGATGCCCCGGTCCGCAGCGGCGCTCTCGAGCCGCGACGTCGGCACGCTCCTCAGCGCGGGCCACGAGGCGATCGTGCGCCAGGACTACCAGACGGCCATGACCGCGTTCACGCGGGTGCTGGAGATCGATCCCGGAGAGCCGACGGCCAACGCCTACAAGGGCCTGCTGCTCCACCGGGGCGGCCACTCGGAGCGCGCCCTCGCCGCCTTCGACCTCGCGCTCACACGCGAGCCCACCCTGGCCCCCGCGCTCTGGGGCAAGGGGCTCGTCCTCTACGAAGCGCTCGGCCGACCGGAGGAAGCCGTGCGCGTCTGGCAGACCCTCCTGGCGCTCAAGATCGCCGACGAGGACCGCAAGCACGTCGAGCGCCTCGTCGCCGAGGCGCGGGCGAAGCCGGCGAAGACGTCCACGCCGGCGCCGCCTCGCTGAGCCGCGGCCATGTACCCCTTGCTGCTCGAGATCGCGGGCGTGAGGCTCCACAGCTACGGCGTCGCCGTCGCGGCCGCCGTGCTCCTCGCCATCTGGCTCGCCGGGCTCGAGGCCCGGCGCAAGCAGTTCGGGCCGGCCGTCGTCGAGGAGCTGGCGCTCCCGGTCGTGCTCGCGGGGTTCCTCGGCGGGCGGCTCGGGTACGTCGTCGGCTGGGAGCCGGAGCTGCTCTGGACCGATCCCGTCGGCATCGTCGCCGTGTGGCGCGGCGGGCTCGCGCTCCAGGGCGGCCTCGTCGCCGGCTTCGCCGCGGGGATCTGGTTCTGCCGCCGCCGGCGCCTGCCCCTCTGGCGGATGGCCGACGCGATCGCCCCCGCCCTGGCGCTCGGCCAGGCTGTCGGACGCGTCGGCTGTTTCCTGAGCGGCGACGCCTATGGGCGTCCCACCAGCCTGCCGTGGGCCGTCACGTTCAGCAACCCGGCCGCGCTGGCGCCCCTCGGCGTCCCGCTCCACCCCGTCCAGCTCTACGAGGCCGCCCTCGACCTGGGGCTGCTCGCCGTCCTCTGGGCGACGCGGCGCCACCCCTCGTTCGACGGCCGCCAGTTCCTGATCTGGGCGGCGGGCTACGGGGCGATCCGCGTCTTCACGGAGGCCTTCCGCGGCGACCGGGTGGAGATCGGGCTCGGACTCTCGCTGCTCCAGGCCGTGAGTCTCACCCTCCTCGCAGCCGCCCTCGCCGCCGGCGCCGTCCTCGGCGCGCGCCGCGGTCTGGCGGGCGGACGGCGGGCGGCATGACGCGCGCAACGGCAACTCACCGACCGGCGGGCGCCTTCGCGGGGCGCAGGCGCCCCGACGGCAAATACAGAAAGGAGACACACCATGGCGAAGGATCCCGTGTGCGGCATGAGCGTGGACGAGCAGAAGGCCGCGGCGACGGCCAGCTACCAGGGCAAGACCTACTACTTCTGCGCGGCCGGCTGCAAGGCGACGTTCGAGAAGGCGCCGCAGAAGTACGCCGCCAAGGCCTGAGAGGACTTGACCGATGAAGAACAAGCGTCCGCAGACACGACCGAGCGCGCGGTGGAAGCGCCGCGCCTATTACCTGGTCATCGCCGCCTCGATCGCGGGCGTCGCGTGGGTCCTGGCACCGTCGTTCGGGGGCAGCCAGGCAACGCGCCCGCCCGGCGGCGACGTCGCCGAGATCAAGGGGACCATGAGCGGCTTCTCCACCGCGGAGATCCGCGCGAAGGCGGGGCGCCCGCTGACCGTGCGCCTCACCAGCGTGGATACCCGGTTCCACACGGACGGGGGCGGCAAGCACCAGTTCGCGATCGACGCCCTCGGCGTGAACATCATCGCCCCGCCGGAGGGGACGCGCGAGGCGACCTTCACGCCGCCCGCCGGCGTCTACGATTACTACTGCGACGTCTGCTGCGGCGGGAAGGCGAACCCGACGATGCGCGGCAAGCTGATCGTGGAGTCGTAGGATGCGCCCGGGCCGGGTGGTCGCCGGCGCGCTGGCGGCGGTCGCCGTGCTCGGGCTGGCCGCGCTCGTGGGGTTCGGCACCGTCCGGGCGCCGGCCCCCGACATGCTGGGGCTGCTGCCCGGCCTCACGCTCGGCACGATCCTCGTCGCCGGCGTGGCCGACGGCTTCAACCCCTGCGCCTTCACAGTCCTGCTGCTGTTCATCACCGCGCTGGCGACCGCCACGCAGGCCCGCGCCGCCGATGGCGTCGCCTCGATCCGCGCGCGGGTCGTCGGCCTCGGCACGATCTACATCGCGGCGGTGTTCGTCACCTACCTCGCTCTCGGCGTCGGGGTCCTGGCGACCGCCTCCGTGTTCACGGAGCGGCACCTGCCCGCGCGGCTCGGCGCCCTGGCGTCGATCGCCCTCGGACTCTGGATGCTCAAGGACTACTTCGCGCCGGAGCTCGGCTGGCACCTGGCCGCGCCCCAGGCCGTCGGCCGGTGGGCCCGGGCGGCGGCGCAGCGCGCCACCGTCCCGGCGCTCGTGGGCGGCGGCGTGCTCATCGGCCTCTGCACCGTGCCCTGCAGCGGCGCCATCTACCTGGCGATCCTCGCCCTGCTCGCCGCCCAGCCGAGCGCGATCGTCGGCTTCGGCTACCTCACGCTCTACAACGTGATGTTCGTCCTGCCGCTCGTGGTCGTGCTCCTGGCCGCCTCGGCCCGGCCGGCGCTCAACCGCCTCGCCCACTGGAACCTGCACCACGGCGCCCGCGTCCGGCTGGTCCTGGGCGGCGGCACCGTCCTGCTCGGGTTCGTCATCCTGGTGACCGTGTGAGGCGTCCGGCGGGGGTCACGCTCGCCCTCCTCGGGCTCCTGCTCCTGGCGGGCTGCGGCGCGGTGCCGGAGGTCCCCGCCGCGCTGGCGGGGCTCCCGCTGACCCACAGCGTCCGCGGCGAGCGTGCGCTCGAGGACATCGCCCGCCTGCACCGGCGGACGATCCTCGCGCGCGACGCCTTCGTCGCGCACTACGAGCGGGACGAGCGCGTCGCGATGCTCTACGTTTCGCGGGCGTACGCCACCCCGCTCGCCTGGTGGCAGTTCTCGAAGATGGTCCAGGGCATCGAGCGCGGGACGCCGAACGCCGAGGGGCAATTCACCCACCTGAAGGCCCGGCAGCAGGACGGCCTCACCGTGTACTCGGCCCTCGGGCTCGGGCAGGTCCACTACTTCTACCGGAGCGGCCCGGCGATCGTCTGGCTCGCCGCCGATCCGATCGTCGCGCGCCCGGCGCTCGACGAGACCCTGCGCCGGGTGCGCTGAGGGCGAGCAAGCAAGCATCCTGCCGGGCGGAGTCCGGGCTCCAGCGGAGAGCACCGCCGCCCGACAGATTGTCAGCGCCCGCATCCCCGCGCCCACGCTTCTGACGTTCAGTCAGCCGCAGCGCGCGAAGCGCCCAGGCGCCCACGTCCACAACTCAGCGGAATCAATCGCCTCCTGGCGTCGTCCGGGGTGGCACTCTCCTTGCCTCAGTCCTGTTCCGGGGGCAGACACGCCGCCGGAAGGGAGACGCCATGGAAGAGTTCATCAGGAACTACGGCCTCTGGATCCTGCTCGGCGTCGTGTTCATCGCCATGCACCGCTTCGGCATGGGATGCGGCGGCGGGCACAGCCACGGCTCGAAGCCGGCCGAGGGCTCGGAGCAGGCCGACGCACCGGCCAGGGCGGGCGAGGAGAAGAAGCCGGTGACGACCAGCCGGACGACCGGCCGCACGGGTGGCTGCCACTGAGCGTCGCTCGTCGGGACGCCACACAAGGGACACTGGAGGGCATGACATGAAGGTCCGGATACTGATCGCGGCGGGCGCCGTCCTGCTGCTCGCGGGCACGGCGCCGGCGCTCGCGCAGATGATGGGGCCGGGGGGCGCGACGAGCGGCAAGACGGAGATGATGCCGGGGATGCCCCAGGGCGCCAGCGAGTGCCCCGGGATGGCGGCGGCGGCGTTCGGCGACGAGCGGCCGTGGATCAGCTTCGCCCTTGCCCATGGCCAGGAGCTCGCGCTGACGGCGGAGCAGGGGCAGGCGCTCACCGCGCTCCGCGACGGCTTCCAGCAGGACGCGCTCCGGCTCGCGCGGGAGCTCCGTGCCGCGGAGGTGGAGCTCCGGCGGATCCGGGCGCAGCGGCCCGCAAGCCTGGACGCCGTCGAGGCGAAGATCCGCGCCATCGCCGGCCTCGAGGCCGACCTGAGGCTCTCGCGCGCGCGGACGCTCGAGAAGGCGAGCGCGGTCCTCACGGCCGAGCAGCGGACGAGGCTCGCCTCGCTGGCGCGCTCGATGCGGGGGATGCACGCGGGGACGACGGGTCGGCCGATGCGGTGACGGGGCGTCGCGAGAACAGCATCGGGCCCAGGCTGCTGCTCGCGACCCGGCGGTCTCAACAACGGGACGAGGGGAGGGCAGGCGGTGGCCACTGGAACGCTGTCCAGGCCGGACAGAGCGCGCATCCACCTGTCCGGGGTGTTCGACGGCTCCCGGGCAATGCAGCTCGCACTCTGGCTGCACCGCGAGCACGCCGCGGAGATCGTGGTGGACTTCGCGGACGTCGAAAGCTTCGAACCGTTCGGCATCGACGTCCTGCTCAGGGAGCTGGCGACGCAGGGCGCCGCAGGCGCCACCGTGCGCTTCTGCGGGGTCCCCCCGTGTGTGACGGAGCGCCTCGACGAGGTCGGAGTCGCCGTGTCGTCGTCGGTGCGCCATCCGCGCTGGGCGCCGTGGGCGCCGTGAGCCCGTCGCTGGCCTTCACGGGCTTCGCGGGCCTGCTCTCGACGTGAGCATGCCGTGACGACGATCCTGGCCATCCTCGTCCTCGCCGTGCTCTTCGCGCTGTTCGGGCTCTTCATGCGCGGCCGCCAGCGCGCGTGCGGGAGCGGTGGCTCGTGCGAGGCCCTCGGCCAGGACGGCGTCTGCAGCGCGAACGCCGACCCGACGAGCTGCCCCCTTGCCCCGCGCGGACCGAGGACGGGAGGAGAGCAAGCCTCCCGAGCGACACCATCGAGGACCATTGAAGGGAGGCACAGCCGATGAAACCCCTCAACCTCACCCTGATCGGTCTGACGCTCGGGCTCTTCAGCGCGATCACCTTCACGCTCTGCATCCTCTGGGACCTCGCGCTGCCCGCGTACTCGATGACGCGGGTCTGGGAGCTGGTGCTCCCGGGCTTCCGCGGAATCAGCCCGGCGAGCTTCGTCCTCGGCCTCGGCGAGAGCTTCCTCTACGGCGTCTACGCGGCGCTGGTGTTCGTGCCCCTCTACAACTGGCTGTCGCGGCGGTTCGGCGCGTCGCCGGCGACAGGAGGAATGAGCCATGCTTGAATGGATCACGGCGAACTGGATCTGGCTCGTGCTCGCGCTCGGGGCCGGGTGGTTCCTCCTCCGGCGGACGGGCGCGGGCCACGGGCTGGGTGGGCCCGGAGGTCACCACGAGTCGGCGCCCAGGACCAAGGAGCTCGAGCGCGGCGACCATGACGAGCATTCGACGACGCGTGCGGGCTCGCCGGACGGGTCGCGCCACCGCGGCGGCTGCTGCTGAGCACGCCGCGGCGCCGCCTGCGCCCTTGCAGGCGCGGAGGGACGGCGGCAGGGCTCGGGCCGCCCCCGACGGGGCCCGGGCCTCGCCCCCCCGACGCATCACCGAGAAGCCCGCCTGAGGGCGGGCGAGGAGCCAACAGCCCATGGAGCTCGGCACGCTCGTCTGGGTCATCGTCGCAGTGATCCTCGTGTGGCTGATACTCGACCTGCTGGTCGCCGGTGGTGGGATGACCGGGGGAATGATGGCCGGCATGGGCGGCATGATGGGCTCGCCGATCGGATGGGGGCTCGTGTTGATCCTCGTGGTCATCGGCCTCCTTCTGTATGGACTCTCCTGAGCAAGGTGGCGCAGGAACGGCCGCCCTTGCGCCGCACGATCCCGCCTGGAGGGTGAAGGGAACGCCATTCAGCGCGTAGCGCGTCTCGTCGTGGGACACGGCGAACTGGCGTCAGACCGACTGACAGATTGTCGGCGCTTCGAGGCAGCGGGCCCGCCACACTCGACGATTGTGTCGCCGCGCGCGGCCGGCAATCCTCCCGGTCGCGCTCAAGTGCGCGAAGCGTCAGCGATCGCGCGGGCGCCACCGCCCTGGCACGTCCCTTGCCGCCTCCAACGGGGGCGCATCCGACTCCAGGCGTACACCGTGCCGGGAGAGGCAGATGCAGGACGCAACGCGTCGGGACACGTGGGTGAGAATCGGTGCCGTCGACCGCTTCGAGGCCGGCCGGATCACGCCGGTCCCGCTCGAGTGGCCGACACGCGCCCCAGACGGTCCTCGCACGCGCCTCAGCGTGTATGTCCGGCGCAACGCGGACGGCTCCTTCGTGGTGTTTCACGGTCGCTGTCCCGACACCGGCGCTCCCCTCGCGTGGGATCCGCGCACCGAGCGTTTCTTCTGTCCCTGTCGCGGCAGCGTCTTCGACCGTGAGGGGCGAGTGCTGGCCGGACCGGCGCCGCGCCCCCTCGACCGGCACCGATGGAAGGTGGAGGCCGGTGTGCTCTACGCCGGTCGCATTTCGGGCCAGGAAGGTCCGGCGTTCCCCCTCGCGGTCTGAGTCAGCGGCGCGAGCCGAGCTCCCGCTGGATGTAGGCGATCAGGTCGACCATCTCGTTCTCCTCGAACTTCGGCCACCGGAGCCCGAACTCGCGCACCTTGTCCTCCATCTTGAGGGCGTGCGACCACATCAGCTCCCCCCAGAGGATCGGCGAGCCGTAGCGCTTCCACTGCCTGAGGTCCGGGCCGATCTTGCCGCCCTTCTCCGTCACGCTGTGGCAGGTCGCGCATCCTTTCTCGACGAAGAGCCGCGCCCCGCGCCGGGGATCGCCCGGCTCGTCCATGAGGTTGACCGCGTAGAGGAAGGCGACGAGGTCGCGCATCTCCGAGCCGGCGAACGGCTTCCACGCGATCCCCTTCGCCTTCGCCGCCTCCTTCATCGCCGGGGCGTGATTCCACATCGCGCCCGCGATCTGCGTCATGGTGAGATGCTTGGCGCCGATCCGCCCGAGATCCGGTCCCGCGCCCGGTGCCGTGCCGCGAATCGCGTGACAGCTCCCGCAGCCCTTCTCGACGAAGACCTGCTGCCCCTTCCGCGCGTCGCCCCAGAGGACGTACCGCTCCTGGGCGGCCGCCGGCAGGGCGAAGAGCGCGAGGAGGAGCGCCACCGGGCCCGCCGTGTGCCTGAGCTTCGCCACCGTCGTCCCTCCCCGTTCGTGCGCTACTTGAGCGCCGCGAGATACCCCGCCAGCGCCTGCAGCTCCTCGTCCGGGAGCTCCCCGTAGGGCGGCATGGAGGCGCCGGACTGCACCGCCGACGGATCCTTGATGAACCGCCTCAGCCAGGCGTCGGCCCGTCTGGCTCCCACGCGCGTCAGGTCCGGCCCCGCCGCCGTTCCCGTCCCCTTGAGGACGTGACAGGCCGAGCACCCCTGGGCCTCGTACACGGCTGCGCCCTTCGCCAGCGCGGGGGGCAGGGCCTTCGTCTCCTGCGTGACGGCGCCGCCCTCCCGGGGCGGAGCCGGGGCCGTCGCCCCCTGGTAGGTGAGCACGCCGACGGCCGCGAGGGCGAGCGCGGCGCCGGCGGAGGCCACCGGGCGCGTCAGGGGGCTCCGCCCCGACGTCCGGTCGTAGAAGGGAAGCAGCAGGAGGGCGAGCACCCCGGCGAGCGGGATCCAGAAGGTCGCGACGACCGTCCACTTCCCCGGGAACTGCCACAGCAGCTCGAAGAGGAAGTAGAAGTACCACTCCGGCCGCGGGACGTACTGGGTGTCGGTGGGGTCCGCGACCTCCTCCATCGGGATGCTCCACGTCGCGGCCATCCACGCCAGCGCGAGCAGCAGGACGAACGCGACCACGGCGTCCCGGACGAGGTGCTCGAGGAACGTCTCCCCCCGGCCCTTGGACTCCTCGTAGAGGCGCGCGTAGTCCTGCCGCCTCAGCCGCGCCAGTGGTCCCCGTGGCGTGGGCCCGATCCCCTGGTAGACGACCATCGAGACGTGGACCAGGATGAGGCCGTAGAGGACCGCGGGCAGGATGAGCACGTGCGCGGCGTAGAAGCGCCCGAGCGTCCGGGTCCCGACCTCGACACCCCCTTGCAGGATCCTCCACAGGTAGTCGCCGACGAACGGCGCGGTGCCGGCGATGTGGGTGCCCACCACGGTCGCCCAGTACGCCTTCTGGTCCCAGGGCAGGAGATAGCCGGTGAAGCCGAACAGCATCACGACCAGGAAGAGCACGACGCCGACCACCCAGGAGAGCTCGCGCGGATACTTGTACGCGCCCATCACGAAGACGCGCAACAGGTGGAGGAAGACGACCACGATCGTCAGGCTCGCGCCCCAGTAGTGGAGCCCGCGCACGAACCTCCCGAACGGGATCTCCTGCTGGATGTAGGTCAGGCTGTCCCAGGCGTGCTCCGGCGAGGGCACGTAGTAGAAGGCGAGGAAGAAGCCGGTCAGCGTCTGGAGGAGGATCAGGAAGAGCGCCGCGCTCCCGAGCGTGTGCCACCACGTGGTCCCGACCGGCAGCCGGCGGAAGAGAAAGCGCGTGAGCTGCTCGCGGGTCCCGAGGCGCTCCTGGAGCCACCCGAGGACGGCGGTCAGGCGTGGTGCCATGCCGCGAACTCCAGCCTGTCGTTGACCTTGAAGATGCGGCCGGCGTAGAGCACGCCCTTCTCGACCTTGTACTCGTAGCGGTCGAGGGGCCGCGGCGGCGGTCCGGCGAGCACCCGGCCGTCCTTGTCGAAGACGCCGCCGTGGCAGGGGCTGAAGAAGCGGCCCGCCGGCGCGTTCCACCGGACCGGGCAGCCCACGTGCGTGCAGTGGATGTGGTAGAGCGCGAACTTCCCGTCCCCCTGGTTCTGCACGTACAGGGCGACGCGCCCGGTCTCGCGCGGCCAGACCGGGCCGACGAGCGGCTTCGCGAGCGCCTTGCTGATCCGCCCCTCGGCGAAGTCCGCGACGGGCCCGACCTCGAGCCAGCGGCGCTCCGAGCGTCTGAGCGCGGGGAGGGCGAAGAAGCCGGCCAGGGGCACGCCGACGATGGCGGCGATCGCGGCGCCGATGGCCGTCATGGCCGCCGCGACGAAGCGCCTCCGGCCGGGCGGAACCGTGTCGACCGATGGGTCTGGAGCCATCGCAGATCTCCTCGGGAGTGATCGCGATCCGACGGCTGCCCTCACCGTCGTCCCGAGCGCTCCCGCCGTCGCGGGAGGATCGCAAGCGGACGAGGCGGACTCAGATCCGGGTGATCGTGGCCTCCTCAGTACGACACGGATCGGTCGTACTCGACGAGCAGCCGGGCGTAGCGCTTGACGTCGATCGTCTCCACCACCGGAATACGCGCGAGGTCTTCATCCAAGACCCCCCGGGTCTTGGCTCAGCCGCCTCAGACGTAGATGGGGATCCTGTGGTCGACCGCGAACTGGAACAGCTCCGTGAGCGGCGGCTGCCCGTGGGGCTGGACGTGCTTGCGGACGTCGGGCTTGACCAGGACGGTCGCGTCGAGCGCCAGGACGATCCCGACGTCGATGCCCGATTCCTTCGCGCCCCTGGCGACGTAGAACGGCATCGCCGCCCGGCTGGCGTTGTCGTGTCCGTAGGTGGCGGTCACGAGCAGTCTTGGCACAGTTCCCTCCGTTCTTGTATGCCTTCTTCCCGCGCACTCCTACCAATACTCCGTCGACGCTCAGCGACGACGTGGGCGCTCAGCGCTGACGGCGAGCCAGCGGGTAGCCGGCACCTTCCCAGGCCCGCATCCCGCCCTCGAGGTTCCACACGTCCGTGTAGCCGAGCCCGACGAGCGTGCGGGCGGCGATCGTGCTCATGCGGCCGCTGATGCAGTAGAGCACCACCCGGGCGTCCTTGCGGGCGCCCAGCGTGTCGAGGCGCGCCGCGATCGTGTCGAAGGGGATGAAGCGATCGGTCGGCTCGATCTCGCCCTCGTAGGGGATGTGGACGTTGACGAAGAGGAAGTCTTTCTTCGCGAGCATGGCCTTGAGCGCCGCGGAGTTCACGGCCGTGTAGCTCCCGCCGCCCTCCACGCTCACCTTCCGCGGGGCGTCCGGCGGGCCGCCGGCGACCGGCACGGCACCGGCGAGGAGGACGAGCAGCACGACGACGAGGCGTCCCGTGGCGCGCCTGACCATCATTCCAGGTCCCTCCTTTTCGTCTCGAACTCCTCCCGCTCGATCTCGCCGCGAGCGTACCGGCGCCTCAAGACCTCGAGCGCTGATTCCCCGGGCCCACGGCCCGCAGGCGGCCGGCCCTGGTCCCAGAGCCAGCGCACGCCGACGACCGCCGCGACGATCAGGACTCCCCAGAACAGCAGCATGAGCAGCCCGCCGAGCAGGCCACCGCCGCCCAGGCCCATCCCGCCGCCTCCGAACCCCATCATGCCGCCGCCCATCATCGCGTGTCCTCCTCGGCGCTTCGTTCAGGGTGCGATCGGCCCCCGCGCGAGGTGCCGCGGGGGCCGACCACCTGCCGCCGGGTCAGCGGGTCGCCGGCCCGCCGAACGGCATCACGTTCCCCCACGGGTTGATGTGGAGGATCCGCGTCTCGCCGCCCGGTCCGGACAGCTCCGCCTGGTACATCGTCATGTGCATGCCCGTGAGGGGCGCCGTGCCCTTCACGGTGAAGCCGGGCAGATACTGCTTCGCGTACTCCGTCGCCGCCTTCTGCGCCTGCTCGGCGGTGATCTCGGGAGCGGTGCCCTTGCCGGTGTCGCTCCCCATCATGCCGCTGCCCATGTGACCGCCGCCCATCGTACCCCCACCCTTGCCCCCGCCCATCATGCCGCCGCCCATGCCGCCGCCCATCTGGGCCGACGACGCGCCGACCAGCGCCAGCACCGCCGCTCCCGCCAGGATCATGCCGAAGACCCGTCCCATCGTGTTCCTCCCTCTCATGTCGCCTGGAGTTTCGTCACATCTGGTCCTTCTGACGGGCAAGACACGTGCCAGCGCGCTAGAGCCGCCGCGATCGCTGGCGCCGCGCCAACTTGAGGACGGGATGGAGGGACGGCTGTTCCCCGACGACGACGGAATCGTCGAGCGCGAGAGCCCGCCCGAGGAAAGCCCCGACAATCTGTCAGGCTCACGCTGTCAGCCTCATGCGCTCAGCGCGCCGGCGCGGGCCGAGGCGCCGCGGGCGGGACCCGGGACCCGGCATTCTTCAGATATCGGTAGTAGTCGCTGCTCGTCGTGAGGATGAGCGTGGAGTTCTTGTTCTGTCCGTCCTTGTAGGCCTCGAGCGTGCGCGAGAACGCGTAGAACTCCGGATCGCGGTTGTAGGCGCCGCCGTACACGCGCGTCGCCTCCGCGTCGGCCTTCCCCCGGATCTCCTGGACCCGCCGGTAAGCGGTCGAGCGGATCTGGCGCAGCTCCTTCTCCATGGTCCCCAGGATCTCGGCGCTCCGGCCTTCGCCCTCCGACCGGAACCTGGCGGCGATCCGCTTCCGCTCGGAGATCATCCGGGCGT
>MGBU01000155.1 GCA_001790205.1 Candidatus Rokubacteria bacterium GWA2_73_35
CGGCCGACCCGGCGCTCGCCGGCGCCCGCCTCTTCCTCGCCGCGTGGGGCTACAACACGCCCGCGGACCGCGAGGCCGCGCGGCGCGACGCGCGCATCGGGCTGCTGACGCTCGCGCGGTTCGCCGGCCCCTTCGCGGCGTGGCTCGCCGAACCACCGACCAGCTCGGCCGCGACCTCCTCACCCGCCTGATGCCTGTCCTTCCTCGGCCTCCCGCGAGCGAGCGCATGCCGCCCCAGGTCGGATAGGGGGCGGCACGCCGCTACCAGGCGCGCCCGGGCTCGCGATCTGGCCGGCGGTCGCGCTCTCGCTCGCCGTGTTCGGCTTCAACATGCTCGGCGACGCGCTGCGCGACCTGCTCGATCCCCGGCTCAGGGGCGGCGAAGAGAGCGTACCGGGCGGGAGACACTTGACCCCATGGCCCGGGACGCGCAGAGTGCGGGCGTGGACCAGGAGCTCGTCGTCTACTTCGACCGTCGCTTCTCCGAGCTCGCGCAGGAGCTGAAGCGCGACCTCGGCCAGGAGCTGAAACGCGAGCTGGGCGAGGAGCTGAGGCGCGACCTCGCCGAGCTGGGGACGGAGCTGAAGCGCGATCTTGGCCAGGAGCTGAAACGCGAGCTGGGCGAGGAGCTGAGGCGTGACCTCGCCGAGCTGGGGACGGAGCTGAAGCGCGACCTCGCCCACGAGCTGAAACGCGAGCTGGGCGAGGATCTTGGCGCACGCATCACCGCCAGCGCCGCCGAGACGCGGCGCCATTTCGACGTCGTCTCCGAGCGGCTCATGGACAAGATCCAGCTCGTCGGCGAGGGCGTCATCGGCGTGGACCAGAAGCTTGACCGGTTCCGCGCCGAAGTCGCCGACGAGTTCCGCAGGGTCGACCGGCGCCTGCTCCGGCTGGAAGGGCGCGTGCTCGGGTAACCGTCATCTCCCCACGATGCCCGCGGAGGGCCTGCTGATGAGCGACCGCCGACCGACGCCCGTGCAGGACGCGATGCCGACGACGCGCGGCCTGAACTTCTTCCTCGAGGATCCGAACCTCGCGTTCGTGTGCTCGACCGTGATGGACGCGGCGGCGCTCGAGCGCGCCCGCCCGCACCTGGTCGCGCTGGGGGCGATCGCCGGCGACGAGCTGGAGGCGCTGGCGGCGCAGGCCGACCGCCAGGGCCCGGTGCTCCGGCCCTTCGACGCGCGCGGCCGGCGCGTGGACGAGGTCACCTTCCACCCGGCGTACCACGCGATGGAGCGCCTCGCCTTCGGCCGCTTCGGGCTGGCCGCGATGGCCCACCGGGACGGGGTGCTGGGCTGGCCGGGGCGGGTGCCCCACGCCGTCAAGTACGCGCTCAGCTACCTCTTCGCCCAGTCCGAGTTCGGCCTGCTCTGCCCCGTGAACATGACCGACTCGACGGCGCGCATGCTCCGGCGCCACGGGAGCGCGGAGCTCCAGGCCCGCTACCTCCCGCGGCTCACGACGACCGACCCGGCCGAGCTGTGGCAGGGTACCCAGTGGATGACCGAGAAGACCGGCGGCTCCGACGTCGGCGCCGCCGTCACCGTCGCGAAGCGGGACGCCGACGGGACCTGGCGCCTCTGGGGCGACAAGTGGTTCTGCTCGAACGCCAACTGCGACCTGGCGCTCACGCTCGCGCGCCCCGAGGGCGCGCCGGCGGGCACCCGGGGTCTCGCGATGTTCCTCGTGCCGAAGGTCCTGCCCGACGGCACCAAGAACGCCTGGGTCATCAACCGGCTCAAGGACAAGCTCGGCTCGCGCTCGATGGCCACCGGCGAGGTCACCTACCAGGGCGCGGTCGCGTACGTCGTCGGCGAGCTGGGGCGCGGTTTCAAGCAGATGATGGAGATGGTCAACGGCTCGCGCCTGTCGAACGCGATGCGCGCGGCGGCGATCATGCGCCGGTGCGTGCTCGAGTCGCTCGTCCACGCGCGGGGGCGCGCCGCCTTCGGCGCGGCGCTCGCCGACCTGCCGCTGCTGCGCGCGAGCCTCGTCGAGATGCTGCTCGACGCCGAGGCGGCCGCGTCGGTGGTCCTGCACGGCGCGGCGCTCTTCGACGGCGCCGACGCCGGGCGCGCCGAGGACGCGCGGCTGCTGCGCGTCTGGACGCCGATCGCCAAGGGCTGGATCACCGCGCGGGCGCGCTGGGTCGCGAGCGAGGCGATGAACGTCCGCGCCGGCAACGGCTACACCGAGGAGTGGCCGAACGCGCGCCTGCTGCGCGACAGCTACCTGGGCGCGATCTGGGAGGGAACGACCAGCATCGTCGCGCTCGACGTCCAGCGCGCGATCCTGAAGGACGGCGCCTTCGGCCCCCTCGCGGCGTTCGCCGCGCGCCGGCTCGACCTGGTCGGCGAGCCCGCCGCCAAGCCCGGCGCCGACCACGTGCGGGCGGCGCTCGCCGAGCTGGCCGCGCGCGTGGAGGCCTGGCCGCGGGCGCCGCGCCCCGACCGCGAGCTCGACGCCCGCCCCGTCGCCGACACGCTCTACCACGCCCTCGCCGCGAGCCTGCTCCTCGCCGAGGGTCAGCAGCTTCGCGAGCGCACGGGCGACTGCCGCAAGCTCCTGGCCGCGCTCCTCTACATCCGCCGCTGGCTCCGCCCGCCCGCGCCCCCCGCGCCGCTCCTGCCGCCGGAGGCGCTTCCCTGGCTCGACGCGCTCGCCGACTGGACGCCGGTGCCCGCGGAGGCGCTCGCGACGGCCTGAGCGGCGCTCAGCGCGCGGGGAACTCGCTCGGCGAGACGAGACTCGTGTCGGGAGTCAGGTCGACGACGGTCGCCTCGCCGGCGCGGACGCGGGCCGTCGTCTCCCACAGGCGGACGGCGCCCACCTGGGCCGAGAGGCGGTAGCTGCCCGCGGGGACCTTCTCGATCGCGTACGGCTCCCCGAGGCGGGTGCGCGCGCCGAGGAGCTTGCCCTGGATCGACGGCTCGTCGCCCTCGAGCAGGATCTGGAGCGTGAGCCTGAAGTCGTCGCCGGAGGCGCCGGGCCACACCGTCCGGCCCCTGACCGTGCCCAGGGCGCGAGCGGGCTCGACTGCGGCCTTGACCGCCGCGGGCTGGGCGGGCGGCTGGGCCTCCGGTAACGGCTCAGCCTGGCTCAACCACCGGCGGGCGATCTCGACCTCTTCCCTCTGCGGCGCACCGCGCTCGACGTGCGGCCCGCCGCGCTCGACGACCCACCGGAACTGCTCGACCGCGCCCCGAACGTCGTCCAGGCGGCTCAGCGCGACGCCGAGCGCGAACCGGGTCCGATAATCGTCGGGCGCGAGCTGGAGCGCCTCGCGATAGCGTCTGACCGCGCCCGCCCAGTCGTCGCGCTCGGCCAAGCGGTCCCCCTCGGCCCTGAGCGTCGCGACGGACGCGGGGGACGGCGCGGTGGCGGCCGGGGGCGGGGCCGGCGCCCGGCCGCACGCCGTGAGCGAGACGGCGAGGAGGGCGACGGCGCACGCGCCGCCGCGGGACACCTACTGCTCCCTCCAGCCGTTCATGCTGACGAACCGTCGCGACGACCGCGCGAGGTCGATCCCCTGGCCGCTGTACTTGATCTTGGCGTTCCCGGTGATCACGCCCTCGCGATAGCCTGCGGCCTCGTCGGTGGCCGTCTCGTTCACCACCACCGCGCCGTAGACCTCCTGGAAGCCTCCGCCCAGGAAGCCCACGCCGACATAAGCGCCCGTGACGATGATCGGCCCCTCCCAGCGGAAGTTGCCGCTGACCCGGAAGTCGCCGTCCTCGACGATGAGCACGCCGACTCCGGTCGTATTGCCCGACACGCTGAGCGCCGAGAACGCCGAGGACGGGTCCGGCGGGGTGCCGCGGACGTAGACGATCTTCGGGTGGTCGCGCGTGCCCCAGCAGGTCTGGCTCGCGAGGTCGGTCGCGCAGCTCGCGCCGATGTTCGAGAACGACAGCGGAGCGGTCGGCGTGCTCTCGAGCACGAGATCCGCGTTGCTCCTGGCCGCGTCGATGAACTCCTGGAGCAGCGTGGACGTCAGGCTCGAGTCGGCGTTGATCGCGTTGTCGCCGGTGGTCGTCGTGCCGGGGGCGGTCTCGTCCTTGCCGCGGATGCGGCTCTTCTGGTTGGCGGCGACCGCGGACTCCACCGTCGATTCGTTGGCGCCCGGGTTGGCAGCCGGGTAGATCGACGAGACCGCGATGCCGTAGACGGGCTGCCCCGTCCCCGCGGTGCCGTCGAGGTTCGTGTCGGTGCCCCAGATGTCGAAGGACGCCCCGGAGAAGCTGATGTCCGCCTCCTGACCGGGGAACGAGAGCGCCCCGTTGAAGGGCGGCAGCGCGACGCGCCGCGCGACGATCGAGATCGTGCGCGTGGCGGTGCCGACCGTGCCGACCGAGGTCACGATGACCTGCCCGTTCGTGTCGCTCACCGCGCCGCCGGGGTCGATCGTGGTCCCGGTGTACGCGGCGTCGGCCGCGTGGCAGTCGTTCCGCACCGTGACGGTGAAGACCCCGCTCTCCGCCCCGAGGCCCGGGAGCGTCGCGCCGGCGTACAGCGCCGTGCCCACGGAGCAACTGGCACCGGCGAGCAGCACGCTCCAGTCGTTCGCCCCCACCAGCGCGTTGAAGGCGACCTCCAGGCCCGACTCGGCCACGTAGCGGGCGCGGACCCCCTCCTGGAGGTTCCGCGAGATCTGGGGCTCCAGCGCGCTCGCCGAGAGGAAGGCGAGGACGAGCCCGCTGAGCGTGAGCAGGACCAGGAGAGCCAGGACCAGCGCCACGCCGCGCTCGTCACGAACGAAGGCCCGCAAGCGCATGTGTTCTGCTCCCTGCTGTCCAGCGGGAGCAAGGACAGTGCCAGCGGGAGAGCGCGAACGACGTCAATGATCCCGCGATGCTGTGGATGGTCCCCGGGAGGGGCCTGCCACTTCAGACTGACAGCGCCGTCAGACGCTCCGCCGCGATGTCACCGACCGCCCGCGAAGCCTCATCACCAGAGGGAGCATCGTCGCCAGGCGAAGTGCCCTCACCAGATGAACGGAATGAAGAGCCGGGTGCGCGCCATGTAGGCGCGGTAGGCCTCGCCGAACCGCGCGAGGTTCTCCGTCTCCTCGGCCCTGGCCGTGAGGACGAGGAAGCCCGTGGCGACGAGCGCCAGCAGGATGGCCAGCGGGGACGGCGCCTTGAGAGTCGCCCCCCAGGCCAGAAAGAGCCCCGAGGCGTACAGCGGGTGTCGGATATAGCGGTACGCTCCGACGGTGACGAGGGCGCTCGTGTTCTCGATGCGAAAGAGGGGGGAGCCCGGAGCGGGCCTCGCGGGTCCGCCGAGGCGATGCAGCAGATAGAAACCCTGGACGGCGAGCCCGAGCGAGACCGCCAGGAGCGCCCAGGAAAGGAGCTGGGCCGGTGCGCCGGGCTGTCTGAACCAGACCGGGGCGTTGAGCACGACGAGACCGAGGACGGCTTCAGCCGCGAAGAAGCGGAAGACGCCGTGGGAGCGCGAGTGACGGAACGAGCGCCAGGACACGCCCAGGAGCAGGATGGTGCCGAGCCCGATGACCAGGACGGAGACCCAGGTGGTCATGCCGGCGACGTCCCCCGATCGCCCGCCCCGTCACGGCACCGCAGTCGGCGTCTTCGTGTGGTCGACGTCGCCCTGCGCCAACGCTCATCCAGAGCAGGTCGTCCCCGCCGCACGAACACGGCACGAGCTGCGCGCCAGGGCCGGATCGGGGGCCCGGTCGGTCTCAGCCCGGCGCGGAGCCGAGGAGCCGGTTGGCATTCGCGAAGGCGATGTTGCGGGCTGCCTGCGCCGAGAGCTGAGACAACACGTAGCGCCAGCGGGGCAGATACGTGACGTAGAACTCGTACACCCGAGCGTGCGCGACGTCCGTGCCGGCGAAGAACCGGTCGCTATGCGCCTCCAGGAGCGCCTTCATCTCGGGCAGGAGAGCGCCCCTATCGTTCACCACGAGGTGCATCCAGGGCGTCCGCCGGGGCCAGTAGACCCCGTAGGCCTCGACCCTGGGACCCGAGTAGACCATACCCCCGAGGTCGGCGTACAGGTTCGGGAACCGGGTGAACAGGGCCTGAATAGCCCAGGCGCTCGACCGCCCGCAGTTGTGGGCCCAGACCACGATCGCCTCGGGATGCTTCTCGAGCAGCCGGACCATTGCGTCGGCCGCCCTGGGCTCCGCCTCGCAGTGGATCACCATGGGGGCGTGGTGCCTGGCCGACAGATCGGCGAACGTCCGCATGAGATAGGAATCGGCGGGGTAGTCCATGTCCGACGGCGCCACGATGCCGAAGCGGTTCGTGTAGGGATAGAAGCGCAGCATGAACTCTCCCATGCCGAAGAACTCCCCGCTCCGGAGCTTCGCGTCGGTCTCTCGCACGAGCCACCGCGCCTCCGTCGTCGGAGTCCACCAGATCGCCTCGGACACGAGGTCGGGGCGTTGCATGCCGACGAACGGCACGAAGCGCTCGGGGTACCGCCGCGCGTACTCCGCCGCCTGCTCGTCGGAGCCCTCGCCGTCGTTGACCGCCCGGGGGCTGTCGCGGTAGTAGAGCGGCATCAGGATCATGCGCGGGACTCCGGCTGCGTCCATGAGCCGTACCAGCTCCTCGGCGGAGACGCGACGCTGGAGATGCGTGTGGAAGTCCACGACGGGAAGCCGTCCGCTCCAGCCCCGGCCGACGGGCGGCAGGTCGCGCCGCGGGCGGCCGGGCTCGCCGGCAGAGGGAAGCGGGAGCGGCTCGAGGCGACGCGCGCATGCCCCGAGCCCTCCCGCCGCCAACGTGCCGGACACTCCGCGCAGGAGCGCCCGGCGCGAGATCCGAGGATCGCTCCCGCTCATGGCTGCTGGATGGCGTCCAGCCGGGCTCTGGCGTCGGCGAGCTTCATCTGCAGCAGGAGATCTCTGGCGGCTGCGAGATCCGCTCGCGCCCGGGCGTGAACCGGAGCGTCGGGAAGCTGTCGCAAGCTGCGGTCCGTGCCCCGGATCCGGGTCGCCACGGCCTGGACCTCAGCGCCGCGGGACGGCGTGGTGACCATCACGGTGAGATCGGCCCCGTGCTGCCACAGGACTTCGACCGCGACTTCACCCGGAAGACGCGCCGACGGTGTCTGTCCTGGGCGTACGCCGAACGGCGCGGCGCCGAAGTCGGGCACGCTCGGGTTGGCGTCCACCACGCGGACGATGCCGTCGCCGTCCTCCCGCGACTCGTCCACGTGCAGGATGACAAGACCCGCGGCGGGGAGGACCGGGTCGCCGGGGAGAGGCTGCCGGTTCTCCAGGAGGTAGTGGGTCCCCCACCGGCCCGGCACCCTGACCGCCAGCGTGCCCTTGCCGCCAGCGAGCGGCGAGAGCGTCACCGGCCTGGTTGCGCCCGGGGATACCTCCTCCACCTGATCGCTCCCGATCCACCCCATGCGCAGGCGCGTGAAGGATGACATCCCCGGCGGGGGCTGCTGCCACGTGGCGAAATGGCGGGACATCACGTCCCAGGGGCCTATGAAGACGGTGAACTTGGGGAAGGATGCGGCGCTGAGCGGGCCGACCTTCCCCTGCAAGACCGTGTCGTAGAGGTCGGGGATAGGGCGCCGGCCTCCCACAACCCCGCCGAGCGCGTGGGCCAGGTCGTGGACGACGTGCCCCGGGTGGGCATTCTGCGCCACGACGATGATCCCGCCGCTGAAGCGCTGTCCGCCGCGGGTGACGACCGTCTCCATGCGGGCGCCGCCGTATCGGAAGACGCCCACGGTGAGCATGCCCGGGTTGGCCGAGTACGCGATCATCCCGTAGCCGACGCCCGGCCGGGTCGTCACGCCGACCACGACGATGACGTGGTCGTAGCGCTCGAAGGCCACCTCCGTCTCCGCCGCGCTGAACGCGTCCTCCACGAGCCGTCTCACCCGGCGCCGGTCCACCTGGATGTTGTACGGGGACACCTCGTACTCGGCCAGCGGGCGGGGCAGACGATACCAGCCGCGGACGTCCCCGCGGAGCTGGGTCTTGCCCCAGGAGGCCTCGGCGTAGTACGCGGCGACCCGATCGAGCATGCGGTCCTTAACGCGGCCGAGCGCCGGCACGCTCGGCACGTCGGGGAAGGAGACCGCCAGGACGAGCACGCGCTGGACTCCGAGCGCGGCCTGCGCGCGCAGGGGAGGGCCGGCGTCCCGAACGCCGCCGACCGCGGCGCAGCCGGACACGAGCAGAAGGGAGGCCGCGACCGCAGCGCGTCGTGTCAGCCTCTGCGCTCGTCTTCCCCCGCTCGCCTTCTTGACAACCTGTAGCCCATCTTTGTCCGCCCAATGAATCGGCTGACCCGCGGACGGAGCCGGCGCGGGCCTTCCGCTCTCGGCGAGGCGCGCACCGGGACCGTCCCTCGGATCCAGCCGGTGGTTGGGCCGCTTGCTGGAAGACGGATGGGTCACAGATCTCGAGCGATTGCTGCTGCCGCCTCCGCCGACGTCCGCACCGGCACGATCTCGAAGTCGATGACGTCGTCCCAGTTGGCCGTCCATTCTCTGAAGAGCGCCTCGCTGTCCGTCTCCATCACCTGGAAGC
>MGBU01000156.1 GCA_001790205.1 Candidatus Rokubacteria bacterium GWA2_73_35
GAAGACGTCGGCCTTCGACTGGCTCAGCACGACCGTCCACTTCGACGTCAGGAACCTGGGCTGGAGGAACAGCGTCCAGTAGCCCGCCAGGTAGTCGTTCGCCCCGTCGCTCCACCCGAACCGGCCGGCGGTGCCCCGGCGCGCCCCCTCCGAGACCGGCGCGAGCGCGGGCGTCGAGGCGCGGAGCGAGGAGAAGAGCGGCCGGCCCGACGGGTCCAGGACGATCAGCGTCGTCGCCGGCGGCAGCGTGGGCTCGTCGTCGAACGCCCAGAGGTACGCCGCGTTGACCTCCCCGCGCAGGATCCCCTGGTCCGGACGCTCCCGGTCGAGCGCGCGGCTCAGGAGGAAGCGCGCCGGGCCGGTCGCCGCGTGCTGCGTGGAGAGCACGGTCTTGCCGGCGGCGAGGTGTTCCCGCGCCTCCGCGGTGAGCGCCGGCGGGTCGGGCACCCGGCCGAGGAGCGGCACGCTCCGGCCGTCCGGCGTGACCAGCACGAGCCCGGTGAACGGACGCGGGAGCTCCTCGTCGAGGACCTCGTCGCCAGCGGCGCCCCGCGCGGCCGCCCGCGCCCTGAGCGCGGCCTCGAGCGCCGAGAGCCGCTTGTACAGGCTCATCGCCACGGCCTTGCTCGCCTGCTGGAGCCGCGCCTGGCTCTGGTCCTGGAGCTGCGTCGTCACCTGCTGGAACGCGAAGATCGCCAGGGCCGACACGGGGATCAGGGCGCAGGTGACGAACAGCAGGAAGGCCCGGCGGGCGACCTTGCTGGTGAATGCGCGCAGGTCGAGCCTCATGTGGCGCCGGCAGGCCGAGAGCCCGTGAACCAATCGCGTTGTCGAGGGGCGCCACGGCTGAGCCGAGGCGCCCCGAGCGCCGGGGGGCTCGGGGGGCGCCCGGAGCCCCCCCTGACCTCAGTAGGCCGAGGCGAGCCCGACGTAGCTGCCGTCGTTGGCGCGGACGACGTCATCCTGGCTCGCCTTGGCGGTCAGCGGGGGCTGGCTCTTGCCGTCCTTGCCGTTGCTGTAGAGGTCGTAGGTGGAGTTCAGCGGGACGAGGTTGCGATCCTTCCGGACCTTGCCCTTGCCGTTCACCCCCGCCGCGGCGAAGTTCAGGTACTGATACGGGTTGCCCCACGAGTCCTCGAGCGCGCTGCGCCCGATCTCGGCGAGGTCCGCCGGCAACCGTCCCTGCTGCGCCTCGAACAGCGCGATCTCGCTCTCCAGCGCTTGGATGTCCGCGATCGCCCGGATGACCCGGGCCCGCTCCGTGACGTCGGCGTAGATGGGCAGCGCGATCGCCGCGAGCGTGGCGACAATCGCCAGCACGATGGCCAGCTCGACGAGGGTCAGGCCGCCGCAGCGCGCTGCGCGCCACCAGCAACAGCCCTGATGCCTCCCGCACGTCCCCTCGGCCTGGTGGCGGCGGCCACATCTCATGGCGCTCGGCGCGGATCGGGACGCGTCTGCAGGCGGTTCACCAGCCTGCCGAGATCCCGGATACGCCCGTCGAGCCCGTCGGCCGACCCGCCGTTGCGGGCCCGCTCCAGGTCGGCGAGCGCCTCCCGCACCGCCCGAGCCTCCTCCTCGAGGCCCGCGACCCTCGCCGCCAGCGCCTCCAGCATCTCGTTGAGCGCGTCGGCCTCTCGCCCCAGGTAGTCGTGCTTGCGCAGCCGTGCGCGCACCGACAGATCGCCCGCGGTCACCGCCTCGAAGACGCGCCGGAACCGGTAGAGCGGACCCGCGATGCGATGCGAGACGATTACCGAGTGGAGGGCGAGCAGGCCGAGGACGAGGAGCAGCGCCAGCCAGAGCCGTCCGTGGAGAAACAGCAGCTCGTTCGCGGCGAGGAGGTTCTGCGCCGAGGCGTCGAGGCTCGCGCTCCTGAGCCGCAGCACGGGGGGCAGCAGCAGGACCCCCGCGAGGACCAGCACGATGACGCAGAAGTAGCCGAGGTTGACGAGGAGCAGTCGATACTGAAGCGTGCTGATCAGTATCCGTGTCCGTCGGCCCCGGAACGGTCGAGTCGCCACCATACCCCCTCCACCCTTGCAGTCTGTCTGGCCCTTCGTCAGGACCCGGCGCCGAGCGCCAGGCGCACGACACGCCACGGACAGGGACAGCAACTGCCGTACCACGCCGGTCGTGTCATCCAACTATTTGAGGAGAAAGAGATTTCTCCTGTTGATCAGCGTGCGGGTGAGCGGACCGGACAAGACCAGTTCGTGACCCTGGGCCTGGAAAAACGCCTTTCGGATGGCGGCTTATGGCTGTTGCGCCCCACCTGGTCAGCTCCTGACCGGCGGTAACAATCTGGCCAAATCGGAGCCAGGGCAGACGGAGGATGAATAGAGTCGAACGTCGCATTGAGCCCGGGCCCGGTCTGGCTCGTCACCGAGGAGAGCCGGCTTGGCGCGCCGCGCGCGCCGGCGCTGTCAGGCTGAGCGCGTCTGGAGCGGAGCCGGCCGCGCTCCCGCGAGCCCCGGCATCGTGAACTCCCGCCGCCCGAGCTCCTCCACCAGCGCCCGCGCCTGCTCGGGCGCGAGTGCGACCAGCGGCGGGCGCACGGTCGCCCACGCCGGGTCGCCCGTCCAGTGGGCGATCGCGGCCTTGAGCGCGGGGATCATCGGGAACCTCGCGAAGACGGCTCGGATCTCGTCGAGGCGCGCCTGCTGCGCGTCGGCGTCAGCGCCCTGCCAGGTCTCGTGGAGCCGCGCGATCGGACCCGGGTGGACGTTGGCCGTGGCGCTGATGCAGCCGCGTCCGCCGTGGCGCATCGTGCGCAGCAGGAAGGGCTCCGAGCCCGCGAAGACGTCGAAGCCGGATGGGGCGAAGGCGTCGAGGAAGGCGCGGGTGTTCTCCCAGTCGCCCGAGCTGTCCTTCATGCCCGCCGTCTGCGTCGGGTAGGCCCGGAGCAGGCGCTCGACGAGGCCGAGCGTGATCGGTACCTGGGCGACCGGCGGGATGTGGTAGAGGTACACGCGCAGGCGCGCCTCGCCGACCCGCTCGATCACCTCCGCGAAGCTCCGGAAGAGGCCCTCGTCGGAGACGCCCTTGTAATAGAAGGGCGGCAGCATCAGCACCCCTGCGCAGCCGAGCTTGACCGCGTGCCGGGTGAGCCGCACCGAGTCGGGCAGCGCGCAGCAGCCGGTGCCCGGCATCAGGCGCGCCGGGTCCACGCCCGCGCCGACCAGGCGGTCCAGCAGCTCGAGCCGCTCCTCCACCGAGAGCGAGTTCGCCTCCGAGTTGGTCCCGAACACCGCGAGGCCGACGTTCTGCGAGAGGAGCCACCGGCACTGGCGCACGAAGCGCTCGGCGTCGGGCGAGAGATCGGCCGTGAAGGGGGTCACGACGGGCGCGAGCACGCCGCCGATGCGCCGGGGGTCGCTCACGGCCGGCGCCTACGGAACCAGCACGATCTTGCCGTGGTGGCCCGGCTCCATCACGGCCTCGTGCGCGCGCCGCGCCTGGGCGAGCGGCAGCTCCTCGGCGATGACCGGACGGAGCGTGCCGTTGCGCAGGCCCTCGACGAGCGCGACGTGGATGCCGGCGAGCTGGCGCGGCGTCGCGTGGTAGAGCGCCATCCCGAGGATCGCGCAGTTCTTGTTCATGGCGCCCCGCGGGTTGATCTCGATCGTGCCCCGGTTGCCGATCACGACGATGCGCCCCCCGGTCGCGACGACGCCGAGGTCCTTCTGGAGGTTCACGTTCGCCAGCATCTCGAGGACGACGTCCACGCCCCGCCCGCCGGTGAGCCGGAGCAGCTCGTCCAGGTAGCCCGGCGCCCCGTGGTCGAGGACGTGGTGAGCGCCCTGCTCGGCGACGAGCCGGCGCCCCCGCTCCGTCCCCGCGGTGCCGAACACGGTGAGGCCGCGCGCCCGCGCGATCTGCACGGCGCCGAGTCCCACGCCACCGCTCGCGCCGTGCACGAGCACGCTCTCGCCCGCCTCGCCGCGCGCGCGGTCGACGAGCGCGTGGTAGGCGGTGCCGTAGGGGATGTTCAGCGCCGCGCCCTGCGCGAAGCTCACGCTGGCGGGGAGCGGATGGAGCTGCGCCGGGTCGCAGAGCGCCAGCTCGGCGTAGGCGCCCGAGAGCGTGCCGCCCACGTAGACGCGGTCGCCCTTGCCGACGCCGGTGACGCCGGCGCCGACGGCCTCCACGACGCCGGCGGCGTCCGAGCCGGGTGTGTACGGGAGTTTCGGGCCCCGGTTGTCCACGTTGGCGCGCAGGTAGGTGTCCACCGGGTTCACGCCGACCGCGTGGGTGCGCACGAGCACCTGGCCGGCGCCGGGCTGGGGCGCCGGCACTTCCTCGAGCTTGAGGACCGCGGGACCGCCGTACTCCGAGACACGGATCGCCTTCATCGCCGGAAGCTCCTCCTCAATAGGGTGTGAGGCCGCGCCGCGCCAGCTCGCCCTCGAGGTCGAGCGGGCGCGTGCCGATCGGGGTGCCGTCGGGCACCGTCCAGAAGACCTCGAGCTCCAGCCCGTCCGGGTCCTTGGCGTAGAGCGACAGGCTCGCACCGTGATCCGACGAGCCGACCAGCGCGCCCGCCGCGGCGAGCCGCTCGCGCGCCCGCGCGAGGTCGCGGAGGTCGCCCACCTCCCACGCCGCGTGGTACAGGCGCGCCACGCGCTCGTCGGGCTCCGCCACGCCCGCCTGCTCGAAGAGGCCCAGGTGGTGGTCGTCGTCGGTGCCGGGGATCCTCAGGAAGACCGCGCCGGGACGCCGCCGCTGCACCTCGAAGCCGAGCACCTCGCAGTAGAAGCGCACGCTGCGCTCGACGTCCGCGACCCACAAGACCAGGTGCTGAAGCCGCCTGAGGCCGATGCCGTTGCCGTCGCTCATCCGGGCTCCTCGACGCGCGCGCTTCGGATCCGCGGCGCCCGCGGGGGCTGCCGCGGGCAACATTATATGGTTCATCCGGGTATTCCGTGGGTCGCCGGGTAGAGATCGAGGCCTCCACAGTGAAAGTAGATGGCCGTCTTGAAGTGCTCCCGGTTG
>MGBU01000157.1 GCA_001790205.1 Candidatus Rokubacteria bacterium GWA2_73_35
AGCTGCGCCTCGCCGACCTCGCCGAGCCGCTCGGGTTCGAGTCCGTCTGGGGCGTCGAGCACCACTTCACCGACTACACGATGTGCCCCGACGTGCTCCAGTTCCTCACGTACATGGCCGGCCGCACGACGACGGCGAGGCTCGGCACGATGGTGGTCGTGCTCCCGTGGCACGACCCGCTGCGCGTCGCCGAGGAGATCTCCATGCTCGACAACATCTCCGGCGGCCGGCTGATCCTCGGGCTCGGCCGCGGCGC
The DNA here is from genome assembly GCA_001790205.1 of Candidatus Rokubacteria bacterium GWA2_73_35. GTDB lineage: Bacteria > Methylomirabilota > Methylomirabilia > Rokubacteriales > CSP1-6 > GWA2-73-35. The sequence goes on from MGBU01000157.1 coordinate 257, forward strand.
GGGCAAGGTCGAGTTCGACGGCTTCCGCCTGTCGATGGAGGAGTCGCGGCCGCGCTTCGTCGAGGCCGCCCGGATGGTGCTGCGCGGCCTCGAGACCGGCTTCTGCGAGTCCGACGGCGCCTTCTACACGCAGCCGCGCGCCGCGATCCGGCCCGCGCCGTTCAAGTCCTTCCGCGGGCGCACCTACGCCGCCGCCGTCTCGCCCGAGTCCGTGCGCATCATGGCCGAGCTGGGCGTGGGCATCCTGGTCATCCCGCAGAAGCCCTGGCACGAGGTGGCCAGGGAGCTCGACGCGTACCGCACGACGTACCGCGAGGTCAACCGGGCCGAGGCGCCGCCTCCGGTCTGCGCGGGCTGGACCTTCTGCGACCGCGATCCCGACCGGGCGCGCGAGATGGCCCGGCGCTGGATCGGCGGCTACTACCAGACCGTGCTCGACCACTACCAGTTCGCGGGCGACCACCTGAAGACCACGAAGGGGTACGAGTACTACGGGAAGATGTCGGAGAAGATCGCGACCCACGGCACCGACGCCGTGATCGACTACTTCACGAACCTCCAGGTGTGGGGCACGCCGGAGCAGTGCTACCAGCGCATCCTCGACGTCCGCACGCGCGTCGGCCACGACACCTTCGTGGGCGTGTTCAGCTACGCGGGCATGCCGTACGACGAGGCCGAGCGCAGCCTGCGCCTCTTCGCCGCCGAGGTGATGCCGGCGCTCCGGACGCTCGGGCCCCCGCCGCCGCCCGCACCGCCGGCGCCGCGCGAGCGCGGCGACCAGAAGGTGGCGCTCGGGTTTTGACCCCGCTCACGGTCTACCTCCCCTACAACCGCGGCGCGCTCGGCGGCGCGTTCGCGCCCGCCAAGCGCGGCGCCACGCCCCCGGAGGCGCGGGGCCGCTGGCTCGTCGTCCAGGAGCAGGCGCTCGTGCTCCCCGAAGGGGACGACTTCCGCCTCCCGGAGGGCGAGGCGCCGCGCGGCTTCGGCGAGGCGCTCGGCGAGCCGCTCTGGCTCGGCACCGTCCAGGGCGCCGAGTGCTGGACGGCGTCGCTCGCGCGCGGCGCCGCGCTGCCGCCGGGGTTCCGCCGCGAGACCCTCGTGCCGATGCAGGGCACGCGGCTGCCCGACGACCTCCTCACGCTCGGCGGCATGGCGATGCAGGCGCTCTGGTGGCAGCGCACGAGCAGCCACTGCCCGCGCTGCGGCGAGTCCACCCAGCGCATCGCGGGCGAGTGGGGCAAGCGCTGCCCCCGGTGCCGCTACGAGCACTACCCGCACCTGCACCCGGCGGTCATCGTGCTCGTCCGCGACGGCGACCGCGTGCTCCTCGCGCGCAAGGCGGGCTGGGCGCCGGGCCGCTACGCGCTCGTCGCGGGCTTCGTGGACAACGGCGAGTCGCTCGAGGACGCCGTGGCGCGCGAGGTCAAGGAGGAGGTCGGCGTGGACGTGAAGGACGTCGCCTACGTCGGCAGCCAGAACTGGCCCTTCCCGAGCCAGCTCATGGTCGGCTTCGTCGCGACCTGGGCGGGCGGCGAGATCACCACCGACCCGGACGAGCTCGAGGACGCGCGCTGGTTCCCGCGCGGCGCGCTGCCGCCCGGCCCCACGCGCCACAGCATCGCCGGCTTCATCCTCGAGCACTTCGCGGCCCCTGACCACTCGACCACGCGTTCTTGACGCGCGCCACGCCGCGTGATTGGATTTGGTCCATGGGGGAGGTCCGCGTCGGCATCGTCGTGGTGAATCCTCGCACCGGGGCGCGCTCCGGCGAGATCCGTGCCCTTGCCGACACCGGTGCGACGCTGACGGTGATTCCCCGCGATGTCCTCCAGGGGCTCGGGATCCGGGCGCTTCGCCGGGTCTCGCTGGTGCTCGCCGATGGACGGCGAGCGGAGCGGGATGTCGGAGACGCCGACGTCGCGGTCAATGGGGACGCGGCTCCGTGTCGCGTGGTCTTTGGCGAATCGGGGGACGCCATCCTGCTGGGCCTCACCGTGCTTGAACAGCTCGGTCTCGCCGTCGACCCCGTCCAGCGCCGCCTCGTTCCGACCGACTTTCTCCTGTATTGACTTCATGGGGGGCTCCGGGCGCCCCCCATGCCCCCCAAACGCTCGGGACGCCCCGGCGCAGCCGTGGCGCCCCTCGACACCGCGATCGGTTCACACGCTCTGAGCTTCATGGGGGGCTCCGGGCGCCCCCCATGCCCCCCAACGCTCGGGACGCCCCGGCACAGCCGTGGCGCCCCTCGACCTCGCGATTCGCTACGCCGCGGTGTAGCCGCCGTCCACCGGCAGCGCGACGCCGGTGACGAACGCCGCCTCGTCGCTCGAGAGATAGAGGATCGCCGCCGCGACCTCCTCCGGCTGGCCGAAGCGCCCGAGCGGGTGCTTCTGGACGATCACCTCGCGCCACGCCGGGTCCTGCCGCAGCTCCGCCGTCATCGGCGTCTCGATCACGCCCGGGCAGACGCAGTTGACGCGCACCGCCGGCGCCCAATTGAGCGCCATCTGGCGCGTGAGGTTCACGACCCCGCCCTTCGACGCCGTGTACGAGGGCGAGATCGACCCGCCGACCAGCCCGAAGATGGACGCGAGGTTGGTGATCGCGCCGCTTCCGCTCGCCGCCAGGGCGGCGTGCGCGGCCCGCGAGGCGAGGTAGGTCCCGGTGAGGTTCACGTCGAGGACGCGCTGCCACTCCGCGGGCGGGGGCGCCGCGTCGCGCGCGGCGGGGCGCACGCCAGCCGAGTTCACGAGCGTCGTGAGTCGGCCCCAGCGCGCGAGGGTCCGCTCGACCATGCCCGCGCACGCGCGCTCGTCGGTGACGTCCACCGTGAGCGCCAGGGCCTCGCCGCCCGCCGCCTCGATCGCCCGCGCCGTCTCGGCGGCGGCGGACGCCGTCACGTCGGCGCACGTCACGCGCGCGCCCTCCGCCGCCAGGCGCAGTGCCGTCGCCCGGCCGATCCCCGAGCCCGCGCCCGTCACCAAGGCCACCTTGTCGCGCATGCGCATCGCGTCGCCCCCCTCAGATCCTGCGCGCGCGGCCGGCCCAGTAGGGGTCGCGCAGCAGGCGCTTGAGCAGCTTGCCGGCGGTGTCGCGCGGGAAGTCCGCGTGGAAGGACACCTCGCGCGGGACCTTGTAGCCGGCCAGGTGGCGCCGCGCGAAGTCCACGACCTCCGGCGCCGCGAGCGTGGCACCCTCCCGCAGCCTCACCGCGGCGTGGACGCGCTCGCCCCACTCGTCGTCGGGCACGCCGAATACCGCGACGTCCGCGACCGCCGGGTGCCGGTGGAGCACGTCCTCGACCTCGGCCGGGTAGATGTTGACGCCGCCCGAGATGATCATGTCGCGCTTGCGGTCGCAGATGTAGACGAAGCCCTCGGCGTCCACGTACGCGACGTCGCCGACCGTGGCCCACTCGCCCCGCTCGGCCTCGCGTGTGGCCGCCGCGTCCTTGTAGTAGCCGTCGAACATGCCCCCGAAGCGCCGCACGTAGAGCTCCCCCGGGGTGCCCGGCGGCACCGGGCGGCCCGCGTCGTCCAGGATCGCCAGCTCGACACCCGGCGCCGCGCGACCGCAGGAGCCGGGCTTGCGCAGCACGTCCTCGGGCCGGAGGACCGTGTTGATGCTGAGCTCGGTCGAGCCGTAGAACTCCCACAGCACCGGGCCGAAGCACGCGAGCGCCGCCTCCTTCACGCGCATCGGGCACGGCGCGGCGGCGACGACGAGCACGCGCAGCGACGCGACGTCGTACCGCGCGCGCACCGCCTCGGGCAGGTCCACGACGCGCTGGACGAGCGTCGGCGCCATGAACGTGCTCGTGCAGCGGTGCCGCGCGATCAGGCGCAGCGCCTCCTCCGGGTCGAACCGCGGCATGACGACCACCGCGCCGGCGAAGACGTGCGTGAACTGGACGAACCCGCCCGGCGCCGAGTGATGGAGGGGCCCGGCGGCGAGGTGCACGTGGTCGGGCTCGGCGAGGCCGAAGGCCTCCATGAAGCGGCGGGTCACGCTCGGGTCCGTGCCGCGCCGGAGCGCGCCGCGCGGCCGCCCCGTCGTGCCGCCCGTATAGATCATCGAGCCGCCGATCCCCTGCGCCGGGTCCGCGGGAAGCGGCGCCGGGTCGCCTGCCGCGATCAGGTCGTCCACGTGGCGCGCCCACGCCGGCCGCGCGGCGCCGACCGCGATCCAGTCGCGCACGGAGGCCGCGCCCCCGCGCACCCGCTCGGCGACCGGCAGGAACTCCGCGCTCACGAACACCGCGCGCGCGTCGGAGTGCTCGAGGATGTAGGCGACCTCCTCGGCGACGAGCCGGTGGTTCATCGGCACGGGGATCGCGCTCGCCGCGCGCACCGCCGCCGGGATCACCACGGCCTCGAGCGAGTTCTGCGCGTAGACGATCACGTGCTCGCCGCGCGCGAGGCCGAGGCCGCGGAGCGCGCGCGCGAGCCGGTTGCGCCGTTCCACGAGCGCGCGCCAGGTCAGCGCGCGCTCGCCCTCGATCAGGGCGAGCGCGTCGGGGGTGCGCTCGGCGTGGGCGGCGAGGATGTCCATGAGTGCCGGCCGGGGCAGTGTAGTGAGAGGCGCGCGCGCGCGTCAAGCCGCCCCCGGTCGCCGTCGAAGCACGTACGCGGCCCGGAGGTGCGCGACCACCTGGTTCTGTCCGTCCACCACGACGCTCTCGAGCTCGAACTCCGCGCGTCCCTCCGTCGCGAGGACTCGCGCGATGCGTGCCCTCAGCTCGGGAGCGAGTCCGAAGTGGACGAAAAGGTCACCGCGTCCCGGTCGAAGAAACTCGAGCGTGCTGCGCCGGGCGACCATCTGGTGCGCGGACGGCGAGAACTGCCAGAGCACCGCGACGCCGTGGACCGTTTCCGCGAGGGCCAGGATTGCCGCGCCGTGGACCGTGCCGGCAGGGTTCAGGATCCGCCGCCGGTAGGGGAGGCGGAGCACCACCGACCGGGAGTCCGGCGCAACCTCGAGCACCTTGATGCCGAGCAGCCGATTGGCGGGGACCAACTGCTCGACGAAGAACCGCTTCAGCAGGGGAACGACGCACGGGCACCCTCGCTCGGCGAGGGCCAGGAGACCGGCGGCAGTCACGTGCGACCCGGCTCGGCCACGCGATCCCGTCCCGGTCTCAGCGTCCGGCGAACGCGGCCCGCCGCTTCTCCAGGAAGCTCCGGATGCCGGTCGTGAAGTCCTCGGTGCGCCCACACTCGGCGATCGCCCGGCGCTCGTGCTCCATCTGCGTCTCGAGAGTCTCGCCCTGCCCCAGCAGGACCAGGCGCTTGGCCCGCGCGAGGGCTTGTGTCGGCCCCGCCCCTAACCGGTGGGCCGCCTCGCGAGCCCGCGCCGGGAATTCGGCCTCGGGACACACGTCCGTCACGAGCCCGAGCGCGCGGGCCTCCTCGGCCGCGAGGACCCGATTCGAGGCGATCAGGTCGAACGCTCGCTTGCTCCCGACGAGGCGCGGCAGGACGAAGGTCGAGCTGCCGTCGGGCGCCAGGCCGATGCTGGTGTAGGCCACGGTGAAGCTGGCCCGCTCCGAGGCGAGCACGAGATCCGCCGCGAGCGCCAGGCTGAATCCGGCCCCCGCCGCCGGCCCGTTCACCGCAGCGATCACGGGCTTCGGCATCCGGACGATCGTCGCCACCGCGGCATGCAGGAACACCGTGAGCTTCTTGAGGAATGCCGCGGCCCTGTCCGTCGCGGCGGCCATCGCCCGGATGTCGCCACCCGCGCAGAACGCCCGGCCGGCGCCCGTGAGCACGACCGCCCGCACGCGCTCGTCCTCGTCGCACTCGATCAGCGCGTCGAGGAGCGCCTCCCCGAGCCGGAGGTCGAGCGCGTTGAAGGCCTGCGGCCGGTTCAGCGTGAGCACGGCCACTGCTCCGTCTCGCTCCGCGATGAGCGGTTCTTCGTTCATGTGTCTCCGCCTCCTTGCGGGTTCTCGACCGACCGCCGGGCGCCGGTCAGATCCACGGGACCAGCCGTGACGACTCGCTCGCGCCGGGGGTCCAGACGCTCTCGCGCTCCCGGAGCAGGTGCCGGGCGACGATGTGGCGCATGATCTCCGACGTGCCCTCGAGGATCCGGATGATGCGGACGTCCCGCCAGATCCGCTCGACGGGCAGGTCCTTCGTGTACCCGGCCCCGCCGAAGAGCTGCACGGTGCGGTCGGCCGTCCGGAAGACCATCTCCGCGCAGACGAGTTTCGCGAGCGCGGCGACCTGGGCGCGCCGCGCCTCGTCGTGGTCGTAGCGCCACGCGGCCTCGTAGCAGACGAGCCGGGCCGCGTGCAGGTCGGCCGCCATGTCCGCGAGCGTCCACTGGATGCCCTGGTTGTCGGCGAGGGGACGGCCGAACTGCCGTCGCGCCGTCACGTGGCCCGCGGCCAGCTCGAGGAGGTGGGCGGCGGCACCGACGCTGTAGGCGGCCCAGTTCACGCGGCCGGCATCGAGGCACTTCATGGCGGTGGCGAAGCCCCGGCCCACCTGGCCGATGACGTTCTCGGCCGACACCCGGCAGTCCTCGAAGATCACCTCGGCGTGGAGCGCCCCCCGCCCTCCGCACATGCGATGGGTCCGGCCGACCGTGAGACCGGGGGTCCCGCGCTCCACGAGGAACGCGCTCACGCCCGTGCGCGAGTCGCGGGCGGCATCGGTGACGGCGAAGACGGTGAACAGGTCGGCGATCGGCGCGTTCGTGATGTATCGCTTCCGGCCGTTCAGGACGTAGTGCGCACCGTCCCGGACGGCCGCCGTCCGGATTCCCGCGGCATCCGAGCCGGCGTCCGCCTCGGTCAGCGCGTAGGCGCCGACGAGCCGGCCGCTCGCGAGCTCCGGCAGCCAGCGCCGTCGCTGGGCGTCGCTACCGTCGTACTCGATGCCTTTCGAGGCGATGTGGACGTTCATGCTCGAGGTGTAGAAGTAGGCGATGTGCGCCCGGGCGAGCTCCTCGATGACGAGGCAGTTGCCCAGCATGCTCAATCCGAGCCCGCCCCACGCGCGGGGCGTGTTGGTTCCAAAGAGCCCGAGCCCGGCCATCGCCCTCAGGGCCTCGGCGGGGATCTGACCCGTCGTCTCGATCTCGTCGTCCCGCGGCGCGAGCTCGCGATCCACGAACTCTCGAACGCGGGCCTTAAGCTTCGCGAGGTCCTCGGGAACCGCGAACTCCATGGCGCCCTCCTCCTGAAATCGTCCGCCGCTCAGCGCCGCCGCCGCCGCGGCGACGGACTCGGTCGGCGCTGCCGGTCCAACCCGGCGAGGAGTTCCGTGATCCACGCGCACCGGAGCCTGTGGTATCGAAGGCCGAAGTCGAGCACCCGGATGCGATACGGGTCGGCCTTCCGCGCCAGCATGCCCGCCCGCACCTGGGTGTAGTCGTCGCACCGCGCCTCGGCCTGGGCGACCTGGTCCCGGAGCATCACCCGGAGCCGGTCGCCCGACAGGTGGCGGAAGAACACGACCCGGGCGAGGAGGGGATCACGATGGAAGAAGTCGTAGCGGACGGGCCGCTCGCCGGTGTCCGAGCGTCCGAGCCAGTCGAGGATCTCGCGGCGGCCCGCGGCCGTGACCGAGTACACGTGCTTCTCCGGGACGCGCTCCTGCCGGACGCTCCGCTTCGTCACCCAGCCGCGCGCCTCGAGCTTGGCGAGGGCCGGATACAGGAGCCCGGCGTTCAGGGGCGTCCCCGCCCCGAAGAACGGAGCCAGGCAGCGGCGGAGCTCGTAGCCGTGCGCCGGGGCGTCGAGCAGGAGCCCGAGGATCATGTGCGCGAGGGAGAGCGGTCTCACGGGTTATGTCGGCTCAATGTAGGTAGATACTATATATCAGGCGCGGGCCGCGGGCGGGGAAATCGGCGCCGTCCCACGCCCGCGATACAATCCCGGAATGACTCGAGCCCAGGGGGACCCGGAGCGATGGCCCAGATGACCGGCGGCGAGGCGCTGGTGAAGCAGCTCGTGCGGGAGGGGGTGCGCGTCGTGTTCGGCCTGCCCGGCGTGCAGATCTACGGCGCCCTCGCGGCCCTGCGCGACGAGCCCGGCGTGCGCCTGGTCACCACGCGCCACGAGCAGGCGACGAGCTACATGGCCGACGGCTACGCGCGGGCCGGCGGCGACGTCGGCGCCGCGCTCGTCGTCCCCGGCCCCGGGCTCCTCAACGCGACGGCCGGCCTCTGCACCGCCTACGCGGCCTCCTCGCCCGTGCTCATGATCTCGGGCCAGGTGCCGCGCGCCCAGCTCGGCCGCGACATCGGCGTGCTCCACGAGGTCAACGATCAGCTCGACGCGATCGCACCCATCACGAAGTGGCGCCGGCGCGTGCTCCAGGTGGCCGACGTCCCCGCCGCCGTCCACCAGGCCGTCTGGCATCTCAGGACGGGCCGGCCGCGGCCCGTCGAGCTGGAAGTCCCGTGGGACACGATGGAGGAGGAGGGCGAGGCCGAGCTACTGGCCCCCGTCCGCGTCGCGCGGGCCGCCGCGCCCGAGGCCGATCTCGACCGTGCCGCGGAGCTGCTGCTCGCCGCCGCGCGGCCGCTGATCTACGCGGGCGGCGGCGTCAACCTCGGCGGCGCCCACGAGGCGCTGCTGGCGGTCGCCGAGCACCTCCAGGCGGGCGTCGCCCAGTCGGCCGAGGGCAAGGGCGCCGTGAGCGACCGCGACGACCTCTCGCTCGGCGCCGCCCTCTGGCCGGGGAGCCCGCTCAGGCTCCACCTCGAGGCCGCGGACGTGATCCTCGTCGTCGGCAGCCGCTTCGCGCTCGCGGGCCCCCGGCTCGCGCAGCAGGTGATCCAGCTCGACGTGGACCCCGACGAGATCGGGCGCAACCACAGGAAGACCCTCGCCCTCGTCGGCGACGCGCGCGCCAGCCTCGAGCGGCTCCTCGAGCGGCTGCGCGCCGGGGCGCCCGCGCGTCCGTCGCGCAAGGCTGAGCACCAGGCGCTGCGCGCGGCGACGGCGGCCACGATGACGCTCGAGCCGAACGCGTCCATCCTGGGAGCACTCCGCGCCGGGACGCCGGAGTCCGCGGTCGTCGTCGCGGGCATGACCCAGATCGGCTACTACTCGCGCCCGTTCTGGCCCGTGTACGAGCCGCGCACCTATCTCACCTCGTCCTACTCGGGCAACCTGGGCTTCGAGTACCCGACCGCGCTCGGCGCCAAGGTCGCCTGCCCGGACCGGCCGGTGCTCGCGCTCGCCGGCGACGGCGGCTTCATGTACAACGTGCAGGAGCTGGCGACGGCCGTGCTCCACAAGATCGCGGTCGTCGCCGTCGTCTTCAACGACAACGCCTTCGGCAACGTCTCGCGCGACCTCGACGAGGCCTGGGGCGGGACCTTCGCCGCGGCGCTCGCGAACCCCGACTTCATGAAGCTCGCCGACGCCTTCGGCGTGGCCGGCCTGCGCGCCCGGGAGCCGACCGAGGTCGGCCGGCTCGTCCGCGACGCGATCCAGATGGACCGGCCCGTGCTGATCGAGGTGCCGGTCGGCCGGATGGGGCGGCCGCCGTTCTTCGCGCCGCTCCGCACGCTCGCGAAGTACCGGCGCTGAGCCGCCGCCGCGTCCTCACCGGAGGAGCGGAGCCGGGAACAGGACGCCGCCGAAGAGCAGGTAGGCCAGGAGCAGCGTCCAGACGACGTTGAAGGCCTGCGCGGCGAGGAACGCGGCCGCCGGCCGGCCGCGGCCCATCGACACCAGCTCGGTGAAGCGGGTCTCCAGGCCGATGCAGGTGAAAGCCAGGGCGAACCAGACCGTGCGAAGCCCGTTGAGCGTGCCCTTGGTCGTGCTGACGGTCGCGGCGTCCAGCACGAAGGAAAAGACGGCCGAGGTCACCAGGAAGCCCAGCACGAACTTGGGGAAACGGTCCCAGATCACCCGCGCGCGCGGCCTCTCCCCGCCCTCGGCCCTCTGCCTGAACGTCCACCACACGGACAGCAGGAAGGCGGCCACGCCGATGAGGACGTTCTGCGAGAACTTCACGATGACGCCGGCCTTCAGGGCGGGCTCGCTGATCAGGGCGCCCGCGGCCACCACCGAGCCGCTGGTGTCGAGCGTGCCGCCGAGCCAGGCCCCGCCCACGGCGTCCGGCATGCCGGTGGCCCGGACGATCCAGGGCATGACGATCATCATCGGCACCGCGACGATCAGCACCAGGGAGGTGACGTAGGAGAGCTTCTTCTTGTCGCCCTGGATCGCGCCGCAGGCGGCGATCGCCGCCGAGACGCCGCAGATCGAGACCGCCGTCGAGAGCATCGCCCCGAACTCGTCGTCCACCCGGAGGTTGCGCGAGCACCAGAAGCAGACCCACCAGACGACGGAGACCACGAGCACGGCCTGCACCATGCCGAGCGCGCCCGCCTTGAGGATCTCGAGGAACAGGATGCCGGCCCCGAGCAGGACCAGACCCGTCTTGATGTAGTACTCGGTGCGGACCGCCTCGCGGAGCCAGCCCGGGACGCCCCGCACGTTGCTGACGAAGAGCCCGAGCAGCAGGGCGAAGATGACGTACTCGAGCCCCCAGTAGTGGAGCGCGGTGTTCCCCGCGAGGAGCTGGGCGAGCCAGGCCAGCGCGTAGACGACCGGGAAGCCGACGACGTAGCGGCCCACCTGGCCGCCCATCAGCGCGATGCCGAGCGCCG